>DATGNX010000051.1:0-71518 GCA_035306485.1 Burkholderiaceae bacterium | reverse complement strand
TGTGCTTCTGACCCCGATTGGCAGTGGCGCGCGTGTCCCAACCGACACGCACGACACCGCAACCCTTTACGCTTGACGACCATAGCAAGGTGGTCCCACGCCTTCCCATCCCGAACAGGACCGTGAAACGCCTTTGCGCCGATGATAGTGGACGTACGTCTGTGAAAGTAGGTCATCGTCAGGCTCTTACACCGCAAAACCCCATCTGCAAACACGCAGATGGGGTTTTGTCTTTGGGGAAACCGATTGGCGCCGAGAATATGCGTTTGAAGCCGTCGGGTGGGGCGGTGACCACGCCTGCGCGAATAGTAGAACTCAGTCGTGGTGTCGCTCAGGCTAGAAGCTATAGCAAAGGATTGCGGCCTTCACCGGGAGAAATTCCGCCTCGATCATTCTTAGGGTCGAAGTCACCACTGCCTAGAGCGATGATTCCATCTGTCGGTGTGCTGGCCGTAGATTTCGCGATTTCGACGATGCGGTCCTTGCCCTGCTCGAAGGCATCGAGCAGCGCGCTGCCGCTCCCGTCTTTTGCATCGAAGGCTTGCAATAGTGCGTCTCCTGAGATTTCATATTGCCGGCGCTCTGCGCCTTCTCCCAAGAAGAAACGGATATATCCGTTCTCGTACTTGGCTTCGGTCTGTTTTGCAAAATCGCCCATGGGTGCTCTCCTTCGATGCATGAAAAGGCGGGAATCGAACGTCGCAGGATGCGACGCGCCCGCGAACGTTTCATGCTGCAATGGCCGTGCCGTGCATGCGCGCTCCGCTACCTAAAGTCGTCAACATGTTCAACGACACCTCTGATTACCGCAGCCTTTTTCTGAACGACACGCCTTTACTGGACGTGCGGGCACCTATTGAGTTCAGCAAGGGCGCGTTCCCCGGTGCAGTAAACCTGCCCCTTATGAACGACGTTGAACGCCAGAAGGTGGGTACTTGCTATAAGCAGGAGGGTAGCGCCGCAGCGATCGCCGTCGGCCACCGCCTTGTCAGCGGGCAGACAAAGGAAGAGCGCATTGCCGCGTGGCTCGACTTTGCCAAGGCGCATCCGGATGGCTACTTGTATTGCTTCCGCGGCGGCCTGCGCTCACAGACGGTACAAACATGGATGCACGAGGCGGGTATCCCGTATCCCCGGGTGATTGGCGGCTATAAGGCACTCCGAACCTACTTGCTAGAGACCACAGAGCACATATTGGAAGCTTCGGATCTTCTCGTGCTGGGCGGCATGACGGGTACCGGTAAGACCGACGTGTTGTTGCAACTGGAGAACGGTCTGGACCTCGAAGGACACGCACATCACCGCGGTTCCAGTTTCGGCAGACATGCCGACGAACAGCCTGTGCAAATCGACTTCGAGAACCGCCTGGCCATCGACATGCTGAAGAAGCAGCACAGGGGGATCAAGCGTTACGTTGTCGAAGATGAAGGTCTGTTCATCGGCCGCTGCAGCCTGCCGCAAAGCCTGAACCTGCGCATGCGGCAGGCGCCCATCGTATGGCTGGAAGACAGCCTGGAGAATCGCGTCGAGCGGATATTGCGGGATTACGTCG
Organism: Burkholderiaceae bacterium; assembly: GCA_035306485.1. GTDB lineage: Bacteria > Pseudomonadota > Gammaproteobacteria > Burkholderiales > Burkholderiaceae_B > Yanghanlia. The sequence goes on along the minus strand of DATGNX010000051.1, from coordinate 69,966 downwards.
TGGGCCTCTGCGGCGAGTTCGTCGCTCTGCATGGTCGGGATGCAGGTCAAGTCCTGTATGCACAGCGACTGCGCCAGAGCCTGGACAACATCGTCAAGCGACTGGGTCATCAACGTCATGCGCAACTCGCCGACATGATGGACGCGGCGTTGGCCGAGCAGCTACGTAGCGGTGAAGTGGGTATCCACCGCGAATGGATAGCGGCGCTGCTCGAGCATTACTACGACCCGATGTACCAGCATCAGCGCCAGCAAAAGTCTGCACGCGCAGTCTTCAGTGGAGACCAGGCAGCCGTGCTTGACTACCTGAGGAACCAGGCAGCAAGCGAGAACGATTAGTGGATGTTGCCGCCGTACACGAACTTGGGCATGCTCCAGCCATAGCGCAGCGCGAGTAGGCGCAGCGTCAGGCCGAACGCCATGGCGAAGCCCAACACCAGGTCGTGAGGCAGCGAAGTCGACATGCCGCCTATGTAGAGCAACCCTGTGATGATGGAGACCGTGGCGTAGAGTTCCGCACGGAACAGCAGAGGAATGCTGTTGCACAGGATATCGCGCAGCACTCCGCCTACGCACCCTGTGATCATGCCGGATGCGACAACCACTACGGTGGGCAGCTCCAGGCCAATTGCGACATTGCACCCAATGACGGTGAAGACAACCAGGCCTACGGCATCCAGGAACAGAAAGATATTGCGCAGCTTGTGCATATAGCGCGCGACCGCGATCGTGAACAGGGCCGCACCACCGGTCAGAAGAAGATATGACGGGTGCGCTACCCAAGTCAGTGGATGATGCCCCAGCAACACGTCGCGTACGGATCCGCCGCCCAACGCGGTAACGCAGCCAAGCAGACAGACACCCACCCAATCCATCTCACGCTTGCCGGCAGCCAATGCCGCCGTCATCGCCTCGGCGACGATGGCGATCACGAAAAGAGTTTGCAGGAGGGATGTCGCTTCGAAAATGCCGGTCATGCGGTGGATGATATCGCAGGCGCGGGCATTCCACCTGTCAGTAATGCAGGTCGGAGCCGTTTTGTGTTGGTTATACGAATTGTCACGTTTTGCTTCGTTTTACATCATTGGGACTCCCGCCGAAATGGCAACGACAGGAGGACACCATGAGAGAACGCCTCGATTGTGCCGTCATGTTCACGCGTTGTACGTTCGAGTGGATTCAACCCATACTGGGCAGTCATGCGGGCGGGCGCCTGCACCTGCATGCGCTTGAGCCGGTGGTGGATACCGAGGCGCCGGGCGCAGCCACTGCTCTGGCCGTTGCCTCAATGGCGCTGCGGCGACACGACGTCTGTCTGCTTCCCGTCACACCGGCCACGCTGTCGTGGGCCCGCACCGCACTAGCGCAGGGTATGCCGAAGCTGCACACGCCCGTCATGGCTCTGGTGCGCGATCTTACGGCCGCCGGGTTGCACGATCTGCACGAGCTGGGGGTGGCCGACTTCCTGCGTGATCCGTTCTGCGGGCACGAAGCCCGCATCCGGATAGAACGCTTGCTGGATGACCGGCGTATCGGTGCGCAGCGGCTGCCTCGCCGGGTAGCGGATACTGCTGCTGATCCCGCTCATTACGCTGCTACGGATACGGTTGACGATCAGGCGTGCGAAATCGTCGATCATGGCGGCCCAGAACTGGAGGCCTACGCCATTGCGGCGGCGTCGCGCTCGGCAACCACCAGCGAATCCTTCCGGGACGCCAAGAGCAAGGTCATCGAACGTTTCGAGCGCGCCTACATTAACGCGGCGCTTGGCCGGCATGCCGGCAACATCGCCATGGCGGCCCGCGCAGCACAGAAGCATCGTCGCGCATTTTGGGCGCTCATGCGTAAGCACGACATTGATGCCGCCCCTTTCCGAGAACCCGCCGGGGCGTCGCTGCGCGGCCCCGGCACGTACTTGCATGCAGACGATTCCCGCCGTCCGCAGCTCGGAAGCAGTTAATTGCCAAGGGGGTAAAATCGGGCAAACCCATTGAAAGGAATGCCGTGAATTTTCCCACTTTGAAAAACGACATCTTCTTGCGTGCCTTGATGCGCCAGCCTGTACCGTACACCCCCATCTGGATGATGCGACAGGCTGGGCGCTATCTGCCCGAGTACAACGAAACGCGGGCCCGCGCCGGCTCTTTCATGGGCCTGGCACAGAACCGGGAATACGCTTGCGAAGTGACTCTACAGCCCTTGCTGCGTTTCGAACTTGACGCAGCGATCCTGTTTTCCGACATCCTGACCGTGCCTCATGCCATGGGCCTCGGCCTGGATTTCGTTGCCGGCGAAGGTCCGCGCTTTGCGCACCCCGTTCGCAACGAGGAAGACGTTCGCAAGCTCGCCGTACCCGATATGAGTCGGCTTGAGTACGTGTTCGATGCCGTTACGCTGATTCGCCGCGAACTTGACGGGCGTGTGCCCCTGATCGGATTTGCGGGCAGCCCATGGACGATCGCATGTTACATGGTGGAAGGGCAGGGGTCCGACGATTACCGCCTCATCAAGAGCATGATGTACTCGCGTCCGGATCTCGTGCATCGCATGCTGCAGATTAACGCGGAGGCCACCACTCAATACTTGAACGCTCAAATCCAGGCCGGTGCCCAGGCCGTCATGATTTTCGATAGCTGGGGCGGCGTCCTTGCAGACCGCGCGTTCAAGGAGTTCTCGCTCGCCTATACGCGCAAGGTCGTGGAAGGCCTCGTACGTGAAAGGGAAGGTCGCCCTGTGCCGGTCATCGTTTTCACCAAGGGCGGCGCGCTGTGGGCGGAGGACATCGCGGCAGTGGGCTGCGATGCCATGGGCCTGGATTGGACTGCCAGCCTTGGAGACGTCCGCAAGCGCGTGAACGATCGCGTTGCCCTACAAGGCAATCTCGACCCCATGGTGCTGTTCGCGCCCGAGGCGGCCATCCGTGCGGAAGTGCGCAAGGTCATCGACGATTTCGGGCCCGTCGGCCTGGGTGGCCATGTCTTTAACCTTGGCCACGGAATTTCCCGCTTCACGCCCCCGGACGCGGTGTCGGCACTGGTGGATGAAGTTCACACCTATAGCCGCAGTATGCACGCTCAATAGCGCGTTCCACTCGGGATAACCCTGCTTGCGGGGCGCCTTGCGACATGGTTGTTCACAGTCTTACGGTGCTCTGCAACACAGGGGCTAAATTTTCACGGGTGTCGAGGTTAAGCTTATAGATCATTGATCTATAAGCTGTTTTTTGGGCTTACTCTTTTCGGACATTTGGAATCGCCGTTTTGCAAAGGTCCGCAACGCAGTATATTCGCGAATTTTCCCCAAAGTTATCCACAGGAATGTGGAGCTTGTGCCCGGAATACCAGACGCGACAAGGGTTTCCGAATTGAACCGAGAATTTCCTTTAAGTTGATGTCCGCCAACTCGTCGTACTCCGTATCGGGCGAGGTGGTTGGCGCCACCCCCTTGCGGACGGGCGGTTACGTTCGCGTGGCGCTCGACGTGCCGCTCCCCGGCCTGTTTGACTATTGCGGCGCACAAGGCGCCGTGATCGGCCAGCGTGTCATCGTGCCTTTCGGACGGCGGCAACTGGTCGGCATGATTATGGAGTTGCCAGAAGAGCCTGCCGTCCCCGCTGACCAACTACGGCCGGTGACGATGGTGTTGGACGACGTGCCTCCCATGCCTTCGGACTGGCTCGAGATGCTGGCGTTCGCATCCCGCTATTACCAGCGGCCGCTGGGCGAAGTAATTCTTCCGGCGCTACCGCCGCCGCTGCGCAAAGCTTCTGCCTACACAGGTAAGCGCGCGGCGGGCGGTCCGATACACCGACTTGAGCGTCGTCTCGCCAAAGCAGCGGGTAAATCGGCTTCTACACTTCCAGAGCCTGGTGCTGCGGGTGTCGCAGGGCCTGAGCTCAACGCTGAACAGACCGAGGCGGTGGAGCGCATTGCGCGGCAGGAAGGACATGGGGTGATCCTGCTGCGCGGTGTGACGGGCAGTGGCAAGACCGAGGTCTACCTGCATGCCGCGCGTCGAGTCCTGGATCAGGGGCGACAAGTCCTGTTTCTTGTGCCAGAGATCAACCTGACGCCGCAGCTCGAGCAGGCGTTACGGACTCGCTTCGGTGCGACGGGTAACGATCATGCCGGTCGGCTGGCGATTATGCATAGCGGGCTCTCAGATGGGGAACGTCTGGAAGCTTGGTGGCGTGCCTACACGGGCGACGCTCGGGTATTGCTTGGCACCCGGATGGCCATTACCGCCGCCATGCCGGAGCTAGGCCTGATCATTGTGGATGAGGAGCACGATAGTTCCTACAAGCAGCAGGATGGCCTGCGCTATTCCGCTAGGGACCTCGCGGTCTGGCGGGGGCATCAGCGGGGTGTACCAGTGGTCCTGGGCTCCGCCACGCCGTCGCTGGAATCTTGGAACCACGCGCAGCAGGGGCGCTATATCGGCGTGGCCCTGACGCGCCGCGCCCGGGACGTGGCACTGCCTGAGGTTCGACTTGTGGACACGCGGCGCTTGAGAATGGAGCAAGGCTTTTCCCCTCAATTGCTCGACGCCATTGAACAGCGGCTGGGGCAGGGTGAGCAGGTCCTGGTCTTCATCAACCGCCGAGGCTATGCCCCGGTACTGAGCTGCACGTCTTGCGGTTGGGTCAGTCAGTGCTCCCGCTGCACGGCCTACACCGTGATGCACCGGCTGCGCAGGGGGTCGCGCTTGCAATGCCACCATTGCGGCGCGCAATCTTCTGTTCCGCGCGCTTGTCCGACCTGTGGAGACCAGGATCTCAAGCCCATGGGGCGGGGTACTCAGCGGATCGAGGAATTCCTCGCTGAACGCTTTCCCGATGCTCGGATCGCCCGGATCGATGCCGACGCCACACGGCTCAAAGGCAGCGCCGAGGCGTTATTTGCACGCGTGCATCGCGGCGAAATCGATATTCTCGTCGGCACGCAGATGGTGGCGAAGGGCCACGACTTTGCGAACTTGGGCCTCGTGGGGGTGTTGAACGCGGACTCCATGCTATTCGCACAGGATTTTCGTGCACCGGAGCGGCTGTTCGCACAGCTGATGCAGGTGTCGGGCCGCGCCGGGCGGCATCGTGCCGGCGGTGAGGTCATGCTGCAGACCGATTATCCGGATCAGCCCGTCTACCGCGCGTTGCAGCGGCATGACTACGAGGGCTTCGCCCGATACGCGCTCGATGAGCGCAAGATGTTGGGCCTGCCGCCGTTTTCCTATCAGGCATTGCTGGTCGCGGAAGGTCGGGAGCTCGCCGACGCCCTTCAGTTTCTGACAGACGTGCGCAGCGTTCCTGAATCCGATCCCCACGCCTATCCCACACTGGATCAGATCATGCTGTACGATCCCGTGCCCCTGCGCGTCGTGCGGGTCGCCAACGTTGAGCGGGCGCAGTTATTGGTGGAAAGCGCCAGCCGCCCGGCACTGCAGCGATTCCTGGCTCGCTGGAACGAGGATTTGTTCCGGCTGGGTCGCGAAGCCCGCGTACGCTATAGTCTTGAGGTCGATCCCTTCGAGATCTGAAGAAGAAAAGGCCGTCCGTGTCCCCGGGATCCACCGTACCTACCGATCTCAATCCCATGCAGCGCAAGGCCGTCCTCTATCTAGACGGGCCTTGTTTGGTGCTGGCCGGCGCCGGTAGCGGTAAGACACGTGTCATCACCCAGAAGATCGCTTACCTGCTGCGCGAGTGTGGATATCCTGCCCGCAATGTCGTGGCGTTGACCTTCACCAACAAGGCGGCGCGCGAAATGAATGATCGCATCCGCCAGTTGGTCGACCCGCGCTTGGCCAAGGGCTTGATCGTCAGCACGTTTCACTCGCTGGGATTGCGATTTTTGCGTGAAGAGGCCGAGCATGCTGGGCTGAAGAAGCAGTTTTCCATTCTGGATTCCAACGATGCCTTGGCAATCATCCAGGAATTGCTGGCTACCACGGACCGTGCCCGCCTGAAGGCCGTTCAGCAAAGCATCTCGTTGTGGAAGAACGGGTTATTGACGCCGGATCAGGCCGCGGCGGCTGCCGCCACGCCCAGCGATGCCGAGGCGGCTCGTGTGTACCGTGATTACACGGCGACCTTAACTGCCTACCAAGCGGTCGATTTCGACGACCTCATCCGCCTGCCAACCATGCTGCTGGAAGGCAATCCAGAGGTTCGCTCACGCTGGCAATCGCGCGTGCACTACCTATTAGTCGATGAATACCAGGACACGAACGTGTGCCAGTACCGCATGGTCCAGGCGCTGGTCGGGACACGATCGATGTTCACAGCGGTGGGAGACGACGACCAGGCGATCTACGCTTGGCGCGGCGCAACAGTGGAGAACCTGCAGCGGCTTACGCAGGACTTCCCGAACATCGAGTTGATTAAGCTGGAGCAGAACTACCGCTCGGTGCAGCGCATTCTCACCGCGGCCAATAAAGTCATTAGTAACAATCCCAACGTATTCGGCAAGAAGTTGTGGTCATCGTTGGGGGAGGGCGAGCCGATACAGGTGACGGCGATGGATGACGAAGAGTCCGAGGCGGAAAGCATCGCCATGCGGATCTCCGCGGCCCGTTTCGAGCGCCGCGCGCAATGGCGCGATTTCGCCGTTCTGTACCGCAGTAATCAGCAGGCGCGCGTGATGGAACAGGCACTGCGCAACCTTCGCATTCCCTATACGATTTCCGGCGGGCAAAGCTTCTTCGAGAAGCCCGAGATCCGCGACGTGTTGGCATACCTGAGGCTCATCGCCAACGACGACGACGACCCCGCCTTCATTCGGGCCGTCACGACGCCACGCAGAGGTATAGGCAACACCACACTGCAAGTCCTTGGGCAGTTCGCTGTCGAGAAAGGGCTGTCGATGTTTGCCGCGGTATTTGAAATCGGCGACACCGATCGGTTGGCGCCTAGGCAGCTGCAGCCACTGCAGAACTTTGCGCGATACATCCAGGACTACCAGCACCGCGCCGGCAAGTCCGGCAACACGCGTCCCATGCAAGGCATGGGGGAATTGTTCGGGAATGAGTCCGATATTGGCTTGGATACCCTAGAACAGGCGGCGGCCTGCGACACGGGTCAAATGCTCGACGAATTGCTGCGTAGCATGGATTACGAGCGCCATCTGTACGACCTGTACGACGAGAAACCCGCGCAGGCGCGTTGGCAGAACGTTCTTGAGCTGATGGGCTGGCTCAAGCGTAAGGCGGAAGAAGATGAGCTTGACCTCATGGAGCTCGTTCAGCACGTGGCGCTGGTCACCATGTTGGAGCGCGGGGACGACGAGGAACCCGATGCGGTCAAGCTATCCACGCTACATGCCGCGAAAGGGCTGGAGTATCCACACGTCTATCTGATCGGCGTCGAGGAAGGTCTTTTGCCTCATCTTGGCCGCGAAGACGAAGACATCGCTCCAGCCGATGCGGCCGAGGTGCTCAGTCAACGCATCCAGGAGGAACGCCGCCTCATGTATGTGGGGATCACTCGTGCCCAGCGCAGTCTGCATCTGAGCTGGTGCAAGCGGCGTCGACGCGCACGTGAAGACGTGGTGCGGGAGCGCTCGCGCTTCATCGAAGAGATGGGCCTAGCCGAGCCCGCAGCCGCTGATCCGGCTGCCGGGATGAACCCCAAGGAGCGCCTGGGCATGCTCAAGGCTTTGCTCGCTGGAAGCTGATTCCAGCTATTCCCTCACTCAAGGCGAAAAAAAGCCCATCATTGAACAATGATGGGCCTTCGGTTACGACAACTTGCTTGTGCCGCCATGGGCACTTTACTGCTTACCACTGGCTTCCCGAGAAACGTGCGTCACGGGCGCGGGCTTCGTTCAGGGCTTCAGCAACTTGAACCAGATAGCGACCGAAAGCGCTGGCGCCGCGGCCGATGGCGTTTGCAACCATGGCGAGACCTTCCAGGACCGGATAGGCCTGATGACCGTTCTCAGCGGACTTCAGAATTTCGCGCTCGAGAGAATCGCTGAGACGAGTGTAAGAATTAAGCGTTGTAACTGACATGTGCTGACCTCTTTTTTGCTAACGGTTGGACGACAATTGAGATTATAGGGTAAACCCTAGGGTAAGTCTAGGGTAAACCCTAGGTCGTCCCTAGGGTGTGGCTTATTCGGTACTACGATACGAAATGACGCTTCGCAATATGAAATACGAGACGCCTACGTGAGATTTTTCGCCAGAAGCGCTACGCGCTCGGTGCCGCCACCACGGAAAGTTACTGTCACTTAAGGCAAAATAGCGGTTTGATCCTTATTACCGGAAGAAGATGTCACACCGTCCCGCAGCCCTGGCCGGCGTTCGCGTTCTTGATCTCACTCGCGTGCTCGCCGGTCCCTGGTGCACCCAGAATCTTGCCGATTTGGGGGCAGAAGTCATAAAGATCGAACGACCCGGCGCCGGCGACGACACTCGCGGCTGGGGGCCGCCCTATATGAAGGACGCGGAAGGCAAGGACACGTCCGAAGCCGCGTATTACGTCAGTGCGAATCGGAACAAGAAATCCGTCACGCTCGACATCGCCACCGAGAAAGGCGCGGAAACCGTGCGTGCGCTCGCGCGCCAGTGCGACGTCTTCGTCGAGAACTTCAAGGTTGGGGGTCTGCGCAAATACGGGCTCGATTACGACAGCATCAAGGCGATCAACCCGAGCATCGTGTATTGCTCGATCACGGGCTTCGGTCAGACTGGTCCTTATTCCAGCCGACCTGGCTACGATTTCATGATCCAGGGCATGGGCGGCCTGATGAGCATCACCGGTGAACGGGACGACCTACCGGGCGGCGGGCCGCAAAAGGCCGGTGTCGCCGTGGCCGACCTGATGACCGGCATGTACTCGACTGTGGCGATTCTTGCCGCTCTGTACGAGCGCAAGACCAGCGGAAAGGGCCAGCATATTGATATGGCGTTGCTGGACTGCCAGGTGGCCATGCTGGCCAACCAGAACATGAACTATCTAGCGTCCGGGGTGTCGCCCCAACGCGCGGGGAATGCCCACCAGAACCTCGTCCCCTATCAAGTGTTTGCGGCTGCGGACGGCCACCTGATCGTTGCGGTCGGCAATGACACTCAATTCAAGGCGTATTGTGGCGTGATTGGCCGCCCCGAACTGGCCGAGGACTCACGCTTCACGAAGAATTCAGGCCGTGTGGTGAACCGCGAGACCCTTATTCCGTTGCTGGCGGAAGCTATGAAGCAACGGCCTCGCGATACTTGGCTGCAGGAACTGGAAGCCGTTGGCGTACCGGCCGGCCCCATCAATACGCTGGAGCAGGTTCATCAGGATCCGCATGTCCTTGCGCGCGGATTGCGACTCGACTTGCCGCACAGCTCGGCAGGGACGATACCTTCCGTAGCCAGTCCCTTGCGTCTTTCCGAGACGCCGGTCGAATACCGCCATGCCGCGCCCCTGCTGGGCGAGCATACGGACGCGGTGCTGAAGGAATACCTGAACCTGACAGATGACGAGATCAAGGAGCTTACGAAATGAAGGCCATCGATATTATTGGCGTGGTCGGTGCCGGCGCCATGGGGCGGGGCATTGCCCAGATCGCTGCCCAGGCCGGCATCACGGTACGTCTGTTCGACGTGCAGCCCGCCGCCGTGGCGGACGCCCGAACTGCGCTTCAGTCGGTATGGAAGCGGCTGGTGGAGAAAGGTCGCCTCAGCGAAGCCGATGCCGCCGCCGCGCTCGAGCGCATTGTGCCGAGCGAGCGCCTGGAAGACATGGCCGATGCAGGCTTGGTGGTCGAAGCCATTGTTGAACGGCTGGAGGTCAAGCGCGACCTCTTTCAGAAACTGGAAGGGATTGTTGGCCCCGACTGCATTCTTGCTTCGAATACGTCATCGCTGTCCATCACTGCCATTGCCGCGGCATGCGAGTCGCCGGCACGCGTAGTGGGTTATCACTTTTTCAATCCCGTGCCGCTGATGAAGGTGGTGGAAGTCATCGACGGCGCTCGCAGTGATCCCGCATACGGCGATGCCCTGATGGCGCTCGCGCGACGCATGGGGCACACGCCTGTGCGCGCCAAGGATATGCCCGGCTTCATCGTGAATCACGGCGGGCGCGGCATGAACATCGAGGGTCTGAAGACGGCCCAGGAATGCGTCGCTCCCTTCCATGTGATTGATGCGGTGATGCGGGAACAGGCGGGCTTCCGCATGGGCCCATTCGAGCTCATGGACCTCACGGGGCTGGATGTCTCGCATCCAGTTATGGAGTCCATCTACCAACAGTTCTATGAAGAGCCGCGGTTCCGTCCGTCACCCATCACTGCCGTGCGTATGGCGGGCGGTATGCTGGGCCGCAAGACCGGTCAGGGCTTCTATCGCTATGAAGAGGGCCGCAAGATCGAACCGGCGCCTGCCACGGTTCCAGCTTTCCCGGAAGGGTTGACCGTATGGGTCGCTCCCTATCACTCCACCGGCCATCGCCGTGCCGCTGCGTTGCTGCGCAACTTGGGCGTGGAGCTGGCGACCTCGGAACAGCCGCCGCGCGACGCACTGATCGTGGTCACGCCCTATGGTGAGGATACGGCCTCTGTCGTGGCGGAATATCAGCTGGATGGCAGCCGTACCGTAGCGCTCGACACATTCTTCGGCCTTGAGGCGGGCAAGCGGCGAGTGGTCATGTGTTCGGCGGCTACAACCGCCTACTGGCGCGATGCCGCCCACGCGCTGTTTGCGCGCGACGACACGCCGGTGAGCGTGATCGCGGATTCGGCCGGCTTCATCGGACAGCGCATCGTCGCGTCCATCATCAACGTGGCGTGTGATATTGCGCAACAAGGCATCGCGACCCCGGAGGACGTCGACCTCGCCATTTCGCTGGGGCTCGGCTATCCGGGAGGCGGGCCACTGTCTCTGGGCGATGCCCTGGGTACCGCGCATGTCCTGGATGTCCTGCGCGGCATGCAGCGCACCACCGGCGACATGCGCTATCGCGCCAGCCTGTGGCTGCAGCGTCGGGTTCAGCTGGGCTTGTCGCTGCGTACGGAGGCAGTTGCGGGCGCGTGAGCCGAAGCGCCTGGCGACGCTTCGCTGGGCGCTTGAATACCGCATAAATAGAAACGGGCCGCCTGGAGATAGGCGGCCCGTTTCTTTTGGTCCTTGCACAGGCCCCAGCGACGCGCTGGGGCGTACTACCTGTATTACTTCGAAGCGTTGACCATGTAGTGCACCGAGGCAGCGATCTGCTCGTCGGAAGCGGAGGAACCACCACGCGGCGGCATGGCGCCCTTGCCTTCGATAGCGATCTTGATCATTTGATCCATGCCAGCAGCGATCAGTGGTTCCCAAGCGGCCTTGTCGCCCACCTTGGGAGCCCCGGCAACGCCGGCGCTATGGCATGCGAAGCAAACGCTCTTGTAGAGCTGCTCGCCGGCTGCGAGGTCGATGTCGCCACCCGCGGCCGGAGCAGCAGCTTCAGCGGCGGGCTGCTGTGTCTCGGCGGCAGGAGCGGCGGCTTGTTCGGCAGCGGGTGCTTCAGCCGGCGCGGCTTCCGCGGCAGCGGCCTGGGCGGGCGCCTGCTCGGCCGGTGCCGCTGCTTCTGCGGGAGCGGCGTCGCCGGAACCTTCGGGTTCAGGGAAGCTGGCGCCAGACTGGTTGGCGATATGGACGACCGCGCGGCCGACTTCGAGATCGGACAACGCGGGGTTGCCACCGCGCGGCGGCATGGCGTTCACGCCGTTGATTGCGTTCTTGAGGAGCGCGTCATAGCCCTTGGCAATGAGCGGTGCCCAAGCAGCGGCGTCGCCCAGCTTGGGTGCGCCTGCCACGCCGCCGGTATGACAGGCGGAACAGGTGGCGGCGTAGACTTGCTCGCCGGTCTTTTCTTCGGCGGCGCCCGCAGCCGAAACAAGGGAGAAACCCGCCACAGGCTGGATGCGGCGTGCGACGGCTTCTTGCGATTGTGCGTCGGAACCGATGCCCAGCGGCGAGCTGGCAGTGACCAAGCGGATCAGCAGGAGAATGACCGTGATGGGGATTATGAATGCCAGCACGATCGTGGTGATCAGTTGTTTGGGAGTCTTGATAAGGCCTTCGTGCTCAGTCTGTTCGACGTGTTGTTCCGGGCTGTTCATATCGAATGCGAGTTCCTGTCAGAGGGCCATTGGCCTGTTCTTCATTGTGTGCGTACGGCACACGGCTGCGTGCTGATGATAACCGGTAGTTGCTGGGCGCTCGAAGCAGCGATTATACCTTTTTCAACAAACACGCTACAATTGCGGGTTGTTGGCGCCCGTAGTTCAATGGATAGAATAAGAGTCTCCGAAGCTCTCGATACAGGTTCGATTCCTGTCGGGCGCGCCACTGATCAAGCCGGTTTTCAAGCTAGTGTGGTGCTGCGCTAACCCCTTAGGTCAGGTTACCCGTCTGCTAGCCCCTAGCTTAAGCACTTGCGGCAGGTTCTTGGTCCACTCTAATGGATCCAGCAATCACTCTTACTGCCGTACCGCCCACATGGGCCGATTCCACATTCCCATTTTCCACCACTGCACGAACCTTCATCAGGCTCGGGCGACCCATGTCGTCGCCCTGCCATACCTGCCAGATATGCTCGCCCTCGGTGGGTGACTGCAGCTCGTTGAGCAGGGCCGCGAGCGCTACCGCGGCACTGCCGGTGGCCGGGTCTTCGGCGATGCCTATGGAGGGAGCGAACATGCGAGCATGCACGTCACGTCCGTTTTGCCAGTCGTCCATGTAAACGATGAACAATTTGGGCGCCTCGCCTGCGCCAGGGCCCTTCCGCCAGGCGTCGTGGTTGAGTGTGGCGCGCGATAGGGCTTCACGGCTACCGACCGGGATAACCGTGAAAGGATTGCCGGCGTCGCAGACGCGGGGCGGGAAGGGGATGTCGGCCGGCGTCAGGGACAGAGCGGCGGCACAAGCCTCCGCTGACACGGCGGGGCGGCACACCGCTTTTTGCGGCGCCGTGATTTCAGCGAACGTGAGCTTGGCGTCGGAGCGGCTGATCGCGGCGGCAACATCGCCCGCTGGGGTGCGCATGGTCAGGGTCGAGCCGTCGCCAAAACCATGTTCCTCTGCGAGATAAATGGCAGCGCCGACGGTGGGATGACCCGCGAAGGGTAATTCCGACGCGGGGGTGAAGATACGCAGCAGTGGGATGTCGCTATCGGTCTGGCGGTGGATGAAGACGGTTTCGCTGAGGTTCACCTCGGCTGCGATCCGTTGCATCGTCGCGTCGTCCAGCCCTGTTGCGTCCGGCAGCAAACCCAGCGGGTTGCCGCCGAAACGGCGGTTGGTGAAGACATCCAGGGTAATGAAGCTGCGCTCTTCTATGTTCATGGAGCCCTCAGTGCGGCATGAAACCGCTTTACGTAGTCATCGAAGCTTTCCGTATCGGCTGCTTCCATTTCTTGTTGTTCCTTCAGCGAAGCGACCGCCTCGTCAGCATAGCGCTGCAGAAGCTCAGGTTCCATGGGACCCTGCGTTAGGGTTTGATGGTGTTCCTCGCTGATCTGCAGCATGTAGTCATGGAAGCTGATATTTTGGCTGCGCAGGGCGTGCAAGACTCGCGCCGATGGCGTGACCTCAGTATCCCGAACCTTTTCCAACTGATGTTCCAGTGCCGCCGCATGACGCTTATGACCGGCCGCTTCGTCCAGCATTTCGGCGTAGGGCTGCATTCTTTTGATTAGTTCTTCGCCCCACTCACGCAGCGAAATTTCATTACCGTCGCGCTTGAGCATCAAGCCAGGCTTGCGTCCTTCCTGAACGACCCGGGCGAAGTTGCCGCGGCTGATGGGGCAGTGGCCGTTCTCATCAAAGAAAGGGCTTTCCTCGGCGGCGCAAAACAGCAGGAACGTGTCCATGAAGCGACAGGTTTCCGCACGTATTCCGACCGGTGAGAAGGGATCGATGTCCAGACAGCGCACCTCGATATATTGCACGCCCCGCTCCGCAAGCGCGGTGGCGGGTCGCTCTCCGCGGTTCGTGCTGCGTTTCGGGCGGATGTTGGAGTAGTACTCGTTCTCGATCTGCAAGACATTGGTATTGAGCTGGATCCACTCACCGTCCCGGTGCGTACCCATACGCTCGTAAGCCGGCCAGGGTGTCGTCACCGCTGCGTACATGCGTCGCAGAAAGGTCTCCAGGTCGTTGTAGCAAAGCTGGAGGTCCGACTGCGCCTTGTTCTGGTATCCCAAATCGCTCATGCGCAGACTGGTGGCCCAGGGCAGATACAGCGTATCCGCGTCGAATTCCTGCAGAGAATGGGGAAGGTCGCCGACGAAGTCGCGCGATACCGCGGGCGATGCGCCGAAGAGGTACATCAGCAGCCACGAGTAGCGAACGAAGTTGCGGATGAGTGCGAGATAGCCCTTGGAGCGCTGGTGTTCCAGCGAGATGCCCTCGATGCCGATGAGGTCCCACAGTGTGTCGGGCACGGAGAAGTTGTAATGCACCCCGGCAATGCACTGCATGCGCTTGCCGTAGCGCACAGCCAGGCCGCGTCGGTACACGTGCTTGAGCATGCCGGAATTGGAAGTCCCGTACCAGCCAATAGGAATGTCGGCTTCAGGCGGCAGGCTCGCCGGCATGGACTGATTCCAGATCCGCTCGTCGCCAATGTTGCGGGCAACAAAGCGATGTGTCTCCTCCAGTTCCTGGAGCAGGGACTCCACGCTAGTGTGTGTCCCCGTGATCAGTTCCAGCAGCGCTTCCGAATAATCCGTAGTGACGCGGGAATTCGTGAGCGCCGAACCGAGAGCCTGCGGATGCGGCGTCAACGCCAGCTTGCCTTGCGGATCGACGCGCAAGCCTTCCTTCTCAATGCCACGCTGTATGGATTTAAGGAGGTCGAGTCCTTGGCGGACCCGAGCGTGGCGGGGGGGCGGTGAGCTCATGCGCGATTTTCTGCTTGCGTTTCAAATAGCGCGATTTTACCCGAGGGGTCGCCTTCGGGTCGTGGAGCTCGTAAGGAAGGCGGGAATTATGTCGGCCTTGTGGGCCGAGGCTTCAGCGGGCCGTGTTGGCGACTTGCAGAGGCCGCAGGGCCGAACCCGGGGTAGGCAGGGCGGCTTTTGGAGGTACGTCGTCGTCGAAACTAAGCAGACCGGTACGCAACGCCGTGGTGATGGCTGCCTGGCGACCATGCACTCCAAGCTTGCGGCATGCGTTCTGGATATGGAAGTTGATGGTTCTTTCAGCCAGACCGAGGATGCGTCCGGTTTCCCAACTGGTCTTGCCAATTGCCACCCATTGCAGGCAGGTCAGTTCGCGTTGAGTGAGAGGCTTCATGCGGAATTCCTCCAGGTTTATCGGTAAACTTCGCCTGTGCTACAACTCCTGTCAATTGTATCCAAATGGCACTACTCGGCCGCCCGGGTTATCCCGTACCTTCCGGCGGCCTCGGCTGCGGCCGGGTGCTACAATTCCTCCGCTAACTCATTTGGCGCCGATTTGCTCGATCTGCTTGCGGGCGCCTCATAAATACCGCTAAAGAGGTCCTGAATGGCCATCAATTCCCCTTCCCAGGCCGACTCGGTCATCGAATCAAAACCCTCGCCGGACTCCATTCCCGACGGCTCAGTGGGATACGTCATTCCGCAACGAATTCAGTTTCACGAACCGCTAGAACTGTCGAGCGGGCAGGTCTTGCCCCAGTACGAGCTTGCCGTCGAGACCTATGGCGAATTGAATGCCGAGCGCAGCAACGCCGTCCTGATTTGCCACGCCCTCAACGCATCGCACCATGTGGCGGGCATGTCCGCCGACAACCCGCGCGACGTCGGTTGGTGGGACAACATGGTCGGCCCGGGCAAGGCAGTGGATACGGACCGATACTTCGTCATTGGCGTCAACAACATCGGCTCCTGCTTCGGCTCCACCGGCCCCGCGAGTATCAATCCCGCCACCGGCAAGCCGTGGGGCGCTGCGTTTCCTGTGTTGACGGTCGAAGATTGGGTGCATGCGCAAGCGCGCCTTGCCGACCATTTCGGCATTGAGTGCTTCGCCGCCGTGATGGGCGGGTCGCTCGGCGGCATGCAGGCTCTCAGCTGGTCCATTACCTGTCCCTCCCGCGTGCGCCATTGCATTGTGATCGCCAGTACGCCGCGGCTGTCCGCGCAGAATATTGGCTTCAATGAAGTGGCGCGCCGGGCGATCATCGATGACCCGGACTTTCATGGCGGCGACTATTACGCGCACGGCGTGGTGCCGGCCCATGGCTTGTCGGTCGCGCGCATGATCGGCCACATAACGTACCTATCAGACGAGACCATGGCGCAGCGCTTCGGGCGGCAGCAGCGGGAACCGGGCCAGGGCGGGGCGTTTCATTACGGCTATGGCGTGGAGTTCGAGGTCGAATCCTACCTCCGCTATCAGGGCGAGAAGTTCTCGAAGTACTTCGATGCCAACACGTATCTGCTGATCACCCGGGCGCTCGATTACTTTGATCCCGCGCGCAACCACGGCGGCGACCTTACCGCGGCACTGAAGCCCGCCACGGCGGATTTCCTACTCGTGTCCTTCACCACCGACTGGCGCTTCCCCCCGGAACGTTCGCGCGAGATCGTCAAGTCGCTGCTGAGTAACCAGCGTGCGGTGACGTACGCCGAGATCGATGCGCCGCACGGTCACGATGCGTTCCTGCTGGATGATCGTCGCTACCATGCCGTCGTTCAGGGTTATTTCGATCGGGTGGCCGGCAGCCTCGGACTGCCGGAGCGTCGCCGAACCACGGGAGTGCTGGCGTGAATCAGATCAGTGCAACCGCGCCGACCTACGTGCGCGAGGACCTCAAGCGTATCGCGAGCTGGATCGAGCCGGGCAGTCGCATACTCGACCTGGGCTGCGGCGACGGCACTCTACTCGCGCACCTTCAGAACAAGAAGCAATGCATCGGGGCTGGTGTCGAACTCAGCGACGATCAAGTCATTGCCTGCGTGCGACGCGGCGTGCGCGTGATCCAGCAGAACCTGGAAGAGGGGCTGGCCTTGTTCGATGATCGCCAGTTCGACACGGTGGTGCTGTCCCGTACTTTGCAATCCATGCACAACACGGAGCGCATCCTGCAGGAGATGGCGCGAGTGGCGCGTTACGGCATCGTCTCCTTTCCCAACTTCGGATATTGGCCTCACGGATGGTCCATCCTGCGCGGGCGGATGCCGGTCACCGGCGAAATGCCGTACCAGTGGTACAACACGCCCAACATCCATCTGTGCACGCTGCGTGATTTCGAGTGCCTGGCCGGTTCGCTGGGGCTGCGGATCACTCACGTGGCGACGTTCAAGGGCGACAAAGAGGTTAAACTCCTGCCTGGCTGGCGGAGCACGCTGGCAGTCTATCGTTTCGAATCCTGCAGCTGAACGGGGTCGCCATCACCGCCACATCACGCGTCTATACCAGCCCACGTGTCCTGCCGCTACTGGTGCTCGGCTTCGCCAGCGGCTTGCCGCTAGCTCTGACGGGTGGCACGCTACAAGCATGGGCCACTCTTGATGGCGTCTCCCTGCAGAACATCGGCTTTCTGACGCTAATCGGGACGGCATACACGCTGAAATTCTTGTGGGCGCCCCTCGTCGATCGTTATTCTTTCCCCTTTCTCGGCCGCAGGCGTAGCTGGATACTGCTGACGCAGCTTGCGCTGGCGGGCACGATCGCGGCCATGGGCTTTTTCTCGCCCGGAACCAGTCTGTTGCCTTTGGCCCTGCTCGCCGTGCTGGTGGCCTTTCTCTCGGCGACACAAGACATCGCCTTCGACGCCTACAGCACTGACGTGCTGCGCAGCGAGGAGCGCGCGGCCGGCGCCGCCGTGAAAGTGCTTGGGTACCGCCTGGCCATGATTGTTTCAGGCGGCTTGGCGCTGGTGCTGGCGGACCAATGGCTTGGCTGGGAGAACACGTATTTCCTCATGGGCGGCTTCATGGCCGTCTGCGCGTTCGCGACATTGCTCGCGCCGGAGCCGGAGGTTGTCGCCGCCGCGCCGCGCTCGCTTGCGCTGGCCGTGGTGCAGCCGCTGGCCGAGTTCTTTCGGCGGCCTGGCGCGCTCACGATTCTGCTGCTGATTGTGCTCTACAAACTGGGCGACGCGTTCGCAGGCGCCCTGTCCACGACCTTCCTATTGCGCGGTGCCGGTTTCACGGGCACGGAAGTCGGGGCGGTGAACAAGGTGTTCGGGCTGGCAGCAACCATTTTTGGTGCGCTGGCCGGGGGCAGCATCATGGCACGCATGGGGCTTTACCGCGCGCTCATGCTCTTCGGCCTGCTGCAAGCGGTATCGAACTTCGGCTACTGGGTACTGGCAGTGACGCCCCCACACCTGTACTCGATGGCGACCATCATCGCACTGGAGAATCTGTGCGGCGGGATGGGAACGGCTGCTTTCGTGGCGCTGCTGATGGCCTTGTGCAAGCAGGAGTTTTCGGCGACGCAGTTCGCTCTGCTGTCGGCGCTCTCGGCGGTGGGCCGTACTTATTTAGCGGGGCCGCTCACGCCGCCCTTGGTCGAATCGCTAGGCTGGCCCGGCTTCTTTGTGGTGACGGTATTCATTGCCTTGCCGGGCCTGGTGTTGCTGCATATGCGGCGTCACGAGATTAGAGCGCTGGATTCGTCTCGCTAGCGTTTGACGGCGGATTCCACGCCACTTCCCAGAGGTGCCCGTCCGGGTCCTTGAAAATGCCGGCATGGCCGCCCAGCAGCGTGTCGTGAGCTGGCTTGACGATCTGTCCCCCGGCCTGTGCGGCCAGCTGTAGCACCAGATCCACCTGCGCGGGCTCTTCCACGCAATGACTGAGCATGATCTCCGTCATGGCGGGCGGCTGCATCTCGACGCCCGCTTGATGCGCCAGGCTTTCGCGCGGCCACAGTGCCAGGCTCAGGCCGGGTTGCAGGTCGAAGAAAGCGGCCGCGCCGTAGTCATAGTCGGCGCCCACGATGCCGCGGGTCTTCCAGCCGAGGCCGTCGCGGTAGAAGCGAACGGCCTTCTCCAGGTTGCCCACGGCCAGAGTGATGATGGAGACTTGGGGTTTCATGGCTTTTCCCGTCAGAACGCGTGGTCGTAATCGATCGTCAGCGGGGCGTGGTCGCTGAAGCGCTGCTCCTTGTAGATCGCGGCCTGCCGAGCGCTTTCCGCGATGCCCGGGGTGGCGATCTGGTAATCGATGCGCCAGCCCACGTTCTTTGCCCAGGCCTGGCCTCGATTACTCCACCACGTGTAGGCTTCGCCGGTCGCTTCAGGGTGCAGGCGACGATATACGTCCACCCATTTCTGCTCCTCGAACACGCGGGTGAGCCAGCTGCGTTCTTCCGGCAGGAAGCCACTGTTCTTCATGTTTCCCTTCCAGTTCTTGAGGTCGATCTCCTGATGCGCGATATTCCAGTCGCCACAGATCACGACTTCGCGGCCGCAACGCGCCAGCTGTTCCAGGTGCGTGAAGAAGCGTTCCATGAAGACGAATTTCGCTGCCTGCCGATGGTCGCCGCTGGAGCCGGAGGGCAGGTAGACGGAGATGATGGACAGGCCGTCGTAAACCAGTTCAATATAGCGCCCTTCGGCATCGATCTCGGGCACGCCCAGTCCCTCGATGACTTGGTCCGGCTGTTTGCGGGTGTATACGCCCACGCCACTGTAGCCCTTCTTTTCGGCATAGTGGAAGTAGCCTTGATATCCCGGCGGTGCCAGCATGGCTTCGGTCATGTTGGCCGCTTGAGCCTTGAGTTCCTGAAGACAGACGAAGTCGGCGTCCTGGGCGGGAAGCCATTCTAGAAAGCCTTTGGTGACGGCGGAACGGATGCCGTTCAGGTTGGCGGTAATAATGCGCATGAAGTCCACTGCTTGATAGTCAACAGCCGAACTTTAACGCATGGTGGCCCGAGCGGCGCCCGTCGGCCGCCCGATATGCGCGGGACGACCGCGAGTGAAAGCGATGCTTCAGTCGATGTGCCGCATGGCGTCGATGCTCCAGGGCCCCGGGCCGGCGAAGAAGATATACAAGAACGTAAAGCAGAAAAGGACGGCGGCTTCGCCCCCGTTTAGCAGGGGGAATAGCAGCTGGCCATTGGTGGCCACATGGCCGATGAAGTAGGCAGCTGCGCACATGCCGGAGGCGATGAAGGCCGAGAACCGCGTGAATAGGCCCACCAACAACAGCGCGCCGAAGACGAGCTCGATGATGCCCGCCGCACCGCTAAGCGACATGATGTCCAAATTCGCGAACATGGGGACGTGCGGCGCCCCAAGGAGTTTGGCCGTGCCATGCAGGAGGAACATGTAGGCGCTCACGATCCGGAGCACACTGAGCGCCCGGGGTGACCAGGCAACGTGCTGTGCATTCATGATGGTGTCCTTTGAATGGTTGGACGGCGGGTGCGGGCGGAGGGACGAATCCCGCTCCATTATGGATTGGATGAACCGGAATGGGAAATGTTCCACTCCGTCGGGTCCGCTATATGGCTTAAATATCGGATAATGACGGCTTTATCCGGATCAGGCAGGCAGCATGGGAACGGCAAGCAATCGCGGCGACTTCGTCCGCTTCGCATTGGAACAGGGCGTCCTTCGTTTTGGTGAATTCAAGGTCAAGTCAGGCAGGATGAGCCCGTATTTTTTCAATGCCGGGCTCTTTAACAGCGGCAGGTCGGTCGGCAAGCTCGCAGACTTCTATGCGCAGGCGCTGCTCGATTCAGGTCTGGAATTCGACATGCTCTTCGGCCCAGCGTACAAGGGCATTCCCCTGTCGACGGCCACCGCCATCTCGTTGGTGCGCCATCCCGCCCAGCAGGGCCGCGACGTGCCTTTTGCATTCAACCGCAAGGAAGCCAAGGACCATGGCGAAGGCGGCGTCCTGGTAGGAGCGCCCCTGAAAGGCCGAGTGGTGATTATCGACGACGTCATCACGGCAGGCACGTCCGTGCGCGAGTCCGTCGACATTATCAGGCAGGCGGGCGCCGAACCGGCAGCGGTGTTAATTGCGCTGGATCGCATGGAGCGTGCGGGGCCGGACGACGCACTGTCGCCGCACTCCGCCGTGCAGGAAGTGGAACGCACTTACGGTATTCCCGTCGTCAGCATTGCATCGCTGAGCGATATTATGTCGCTGTTGGAAGGTGATGCCGGCCTGTCCGGTCATCGGGCGGCAGTGCAGGCGTATCGCGCGAAATACGGCGTCCAGGTCTAGGCCTGAACGCCGTGTGACGGCCGGGGGCCGCGGCGCGGATCAGGAATCGAGCTTCTGCTTCAGCAGCTCGTTCACTTGCTGAGGATTCGCCTTGCCCTTGGCGGCCTTCATGACTTGGCCCACCAGCGAATTGAACGCCTTCTGCTTGCCGGCGCGGTATTCCTCGACAATGGCGGGATGCGCCGCCAACACCTCGTCGACCATGGCGGCAATGGCGCCGCTGTCGCTGATCTGCTTCAGGCCGCGTGCTTCGATGATGGCATCTGCGTTGCGGTCGTGTTCGCCTGCCCACATTGCTGCGAATACGTCGCGCGCAATCTTGTTGGAAATGGTGCCATCGGCGATCCGGTGAAGCAGCGCGGCCAGCTGCTCCGGCGTTACCGGGCTGTCGGTCAGCGTGATTTCGTCGCGGTTCAGCGCAGCGGCCAGTTCACCCAGCACCCAGTTGGCGCCCAACTTTGCTTGACCCTGAGGAAGGGCGGCGGCGACCTTCTCGAAATAATCGGAGGTCTGGCGATCCATGGTTAGTTGCGCGGCGTCGTAGGCGGTTAGGCCAAGTTCGTCTTCGAAGCGCTGGCGCTTCTGCGACGGTAGTTCCGGCATGGCGCTCCGCACGCGCTCCACCCATTCCGGCGCGATCACTAGTGGAGGCAGATCGGGGTCGGGGAAATAGCGGTAGTCGTTGGCGTCTTCCTTGCTGCGCATGCTGCGCGTTTCGTCCCGATCGGCGTCGTACAGGCGCGTTTCCTGTGTAACGGTGCCGCCGTCCTCGATCAATTCGATCTGGCGGCGAGCTTCGTAGAGGATGGCGCGCTCGAGGAAGCGGAAGGAGTTGACGTTCTTGATCTCGCAACGCGTCCCGAATTCCTGTTGACCGCGTGGCCGTACCGATACGTTGGCGTCCACCCGGAAGGATCCTTCCTGCATATTTCCGTCGCAAATCCCCAGCCAGACGACTAGGCCGTGCAGGGCGCGGGCATACGCCACGGCTTCCGCCGCCGAGCGCATTTCCGGCTCGGTGACGATTTCCAGCAGCGGTGTACCTGCGCGGTTCAGGTCGATTCCAGTGGAGGATTCGCCGTGCGGCCCGGTGAAGTTCTCGTGCAGAGATTTGCCGGCGTCCTCTTCCAGGTGGGCGCGAGTCAGATTCACCGTTTTCTCTTCGTCGCCAACGAAGAATCGCAGGGACCCTCCCTGAACCACAGGGATTTCGAGCTGGCTGATCTGATAATTCTTGGGCAGATCAGGGTAGAAGTAGTTCTTACGCTCGAAGTGCGAACGCGGCGCGATCTTGGCTCCGACGGCCAGGCCGAACTGAATAGCGCGTTCCACCGCACCGCGATTCATTGAGGGCAGGGCGCCAGGCAAGGCCATGTCGCGCATGTCCGCCTGCGTGTTGGGCAGGGCGCCGAACCGTGTGCTGCTGTCGGAAAAAATTTTAGATTCGGTGGAGAGCTGGACGTGCGTTTCCAGGCCGATGACGATTTCCCAATCCATTATTGCTGCCCCGGAGTGCGTTGATGCCAGTCGGTTGCCTGCTGGAAGCAGTCGGCCACCGCGAGAATTTCGCCTTCCGCGAAGTAATTGCCGATGATCTGAAGGCCGATCGGCAGACGCCGTTCGGTGCCGAAGCCGCAGGGAATAGACATGGCCGGCAGACCGGCCAGGCTGACGCCCAGCGTATAAATATCGGATAGCCAGTCGGCGATCGGGTCCTCGCGGTTGTCGCCGATGGTCCGGGCGACGGAAGGCGTGACAGGACCCATGATGACATCGCAATGCTCTGCGAATGCCTGCTGGTAATCGTTGACGATCATGCGGCGTACGCGTTGCGCCTGCAGATAGTAGGCGTCGTAGTAACCATGGCAAAGCACATAGGTGCCCGCCAGTACGCGTCGTCGAACTTCCGGGCCAAAGCCTTCGTAGCGCGAGCGGCTGGTCATGTCTTCGAGATCGTCGTAGGACGCAGCGCGGTGGCCGTAGCGTACCCCGTCGTAGCGCGACAGGTTGGACGAGGCCTCCGCCGGCGCGATCACGTAATACGCCGGAATGGAGAGCTCCGTGCGCGGCAGGCTGATCTCCACGCGAACAGCGCCCAGGCTCTCGAATGTCGTGAGTGCTTGTTCTACGGCTGCAGCGACGTCCGGTGCCAGACCTGCGCCGAAGAACTCGCGCGGCACGCCGATGCGCAGTCCTTCCAGGGGACGGCTACCGCGGCTCGCCTGTTGGGCCTGCGCGGCGTCGAACCGCCGGCGGATGCGTCCGGCGGCGTTGGGCTCGTCGTCGCAGTGTTCAAGGCTGGTGGAGTCGAGCGGATCGAAGCCGGCCATGGGTTCAAGCAGTTCCAGCAGATCACGTGCATGTCGCGCGATGGGCCCGGCCTGATCGAGACTGGAGCCATAGGCGATCATGCCCAGCCGCGAGACGGTGCCATAGGTGGGCTTGATACCGGAGATACCGCAAAGCGCAGCCGGCTGGCGGATGGAGCCGCCGGTGTCTGTGCCGGTGGCGGCCATGACCAATCCGGCTGCCACTGCGGCAGCCGAACCGCCGGAGGAGCCGCCCGGCACGGCGCTGTGGTCCCATGGGTTGAGGACCGACCCGAAGATGGAGGTCTCGTTGCCCGATCCCATGGCGAATTCGTCGCAATTGAGTTTGCCGAGCGACACCGCGCCGGCATCTGCCAGACGGCTGACTACGGTGGCGTCGAAGGGGCTGGTGTAGTTGGCCAGCATGCGGCTGGCGGCGGTCGTGCGCCAGCCCCGGGTAACGAAGACGTCTTTATGGGCGATGGGAACGCCGACCAGCGACGGTGCCTTGCCCGACTTCAGAGCGTCGTCCGCTGCGCGAGCCTGGGCCAGCGTGAGTTCGGCATCCACGTGCACAAAGGCATTGAGCTCAGCGTGAGACTCAATGGCGTCCAGCGAGCTGCGTGCCAGTTCGGTCGCGCTCAATGAACCGGACGCCAGGGCTTCGCGCAATGCCTTAATGCTGGGAAACTGGGTATGTAGCGGTAGGTTTGCCATGCGTTTACTCAATCACCGTGGGCACGAGGAACAGGCCTTCCGCTTGGGCGGGCGCGTTCGACATCAGTGCCGCACGTTGTTCTTCTGTGTTTGTCGGGGCCGCCGCGTCTTCGCGCAAGCGTAACTGGATGTCCTGATGCGCCGACAGCGGATGCGCCATGGGTTCCACGCCTTGAGTGTCGACGGCCTGCAGGCGAGCCATAAGGTCTAAGATGCGACTCAGGTCCTTCTGGGTCTGTGCGATCTCGTCGGTGGAGAGCTGGATGCGCGCGAGCCGGGCGATGCGGGTGACGTCTTGCTCGGAAATTGACATGGGTATCTTGACTGGAGGGAGGGCCTGCTTAGAAATGAATCGTCACGCAAGGGGTTAAGTAAGGCCCTTGTTCGATCCTAACGACCGTCGATTATAAGTTATCATTCCTCGTTTGATCGGATAGTCCGGCTGCGATACGGATGCAAGTCAGTAGAGCGCCTGTGCCCGGACGTCTCGAGTTCACCACCTTCAGACCCACTGACTCCCATGTTCGGATTCCTCCGCAGTTACTTCTCCAGCGATATGGCGATCGACCTCGGTACCGCCAACACCCTGATCTATGTTCGGGGCAAGGGTATCGTGCTCGATGAACCATCGGTCGTGGCCATCCGTCAGGAAGGTGGTCCCGGCGGCAAGCAGATCATTCAGGCTGTCGGCCGCGAGGCCAAGCAGATGCTGGGGCGCGTACCCGGCAACATCGAAGCCATCCGCCCCATGAAAGACGGCGTGATCGCCGACTTCACGGTCACCGAGCAGATGCTGAAGCAGTTCATCCGCATGGTGCACCCCCGAAGCATGTTTGCACCGAGCCCTCGCATTATTATTTGCGTACCTTGTGGTTCCACCCAGGTGGAACGCCGTGCCATCCGCGAATCCGCGCTGGGTGCCGGCGCCAGCCAGGTTTATCTCATCGAGGAGCCCATGGCAGCCGCCATCGGCGCCGGGCTGGCGGTGTCCGATGCTAGTGGGTCCATGGTGGTGGATATCGGTGGCGGCACGACCGAAGTGGCAATCATCTCGCTGGGCGGCATGGTGTACAAAGGTTCCGTGCGCGTGGGCGGCGATAAATTCGACGAAGCCATCATTAACTACATTCGCCGCAACTACGGCATGCTGATCGGCGAACCCACGGCCGAGCTCATCAAAAAGGAAATCGGCTCGGCGTTCCCTGGTTCCGAGATCAAGGAACTCGAAGTGAAGGGCCGCAATCTTTCCGAGGGCGTGCCGCGCAGCTTCACGGTTTCCTCCAACGAAATCCTGGAATCGCTCACCGACCCGCTCAATCAGATCGTATCCGCAGTCAAGACCGGTCTCGAACAGACGCCGCCCGAACTCGGCGCCGACATCACCGACAAGGGTATCGCCCTGACCGGTGGCGGTGCGCTGTTGCGCGATCTCGACCGCCTGCTTCAGGAAGAGACCGGCCTGCCAGTGGTGGTTGCCGAAGATCCGCTCACTTGCGTGGTGCGCGGCTGCGGCGAAGCGCTCGAGCATCTCGAAAAGCTCGGCAGCGTCTTTATTTACGATTGATATAGCGGGACAGCACTGTTGCGCACGCCGTCCGCTGCGGTGGAAGGTTCTACAGACTCATGCAGGAAAACGGCTCGCTGAAGTTGTTCAAGCAAGGCCCGACAGTCGAACTGCGGCTGTTTGTGCTCGCCTTCCTTGCGCTCGCGCTGCTGGTCGTCGACGCGCGCTGGTCCACTCTGGAACCAGTGCGTCAAGGCATCTCTGTTGTTTTGTACCCCTTTCAGCGACTGGTTCTGGCCCCGCGTGATGGCATCGAGCGCGTGAAGGGCTGGATCGACGTCGCCAACGAGCGGCAGATCGAAAAGGAAGGCGTGCAGCGTCAACGCATCGAGCTCGCGCAAATGGCCACCTACGCGAAGTTGCTGGCCGCCGAGAACGAACAGCTGCGCCGCCTCCTGAACGTTCCCGATACCGTTACCCAGCCCTCCATCGCCGTGGAAGTGCTGTTCGAGCCGACTAGCGCGTTCAATCATCACCTGGTGTTCAACAAGGGCAGTTCGGCCGGTATCCGTCCCGGTATGCCTGTCATCGATGAGGGCGGGGTGGTCGGGCAGATCGTGCGCGTCACGCCCTTTACCGCTGAAGCGGCGCTTATTACCGACGACAAGCTCTCGGTTCCTGTTCAGATCCTACGCAACGGCTTACGGCTGATCGCATTCGGCGGCGGCGCCGACGGCAAGATGGAAGTTCGCTACCTGACGGCCACGTCCGACATCCAACCGGGCGATGAACTGGTTACCAGCGGTATCGGCGGATTATTCCCGGCCGGCCTGCCCGTGGCCACGGTCGACGGTGTGCATCGCGATTCCGCCACCGGCTTCGCCATGGCCCTGGCCACACCGCTGGCGCACCCGGAGCGGCACCGCCATTTCCTGGTGCTTCAGGTGGACGTCGATGCAGCACGCCGACATAGCGAGGCGCATGGCAAGCTGATCGAGGAGGCGCGGTAATGGCACGCCGTGCACGCGTCGAAATCAGCCGTAAGGGCGGTGGCCTTTCATCGCTGGAGCCCATCGATACCAAACCGTTCCGCTTGGCGGCAAGCCCGGCTTTCGTGTGGCTGACCATCATCCTGGTCTGGTTGTTCTCCTTGCTGTCCTGGCGTACTTGGCAGCCGGCTCCCGATTTGCTGTTGCTGGTGATTGCGTACTGGTGCCTGAATGAGCCCGGTCGAGTCGGCATGATCACGGCGTTTGTCTTCGGTTTGCTGATGGACGTGCACGACGGCAGCTTGCTCGGGGTCCATGCGCTGACCTATACGCTCGCGGCTTACGGAACACTGCGGCTGTCCCGACGTCTGCGCCGTTTCAATTCCGTTGTCCAGTGCATCCATATGCTGCCGGTCTTTGTGGTGGCGAAGTTCGCCAGCCGACTTATTGAAGGTTGGCTGGCAGGGGGGTGGCTGGGCTGGGCTTGGCTGTGGTCCGCTATCCTCATGGCGCTGCTGTGGCCACTGGCCGACGTGCTGCTTCAAATGCCGCAACGCCGTCACGAGGAAGTCGACGGCGGCGCCGTCTGACCCCGGGCGGCCTATATGTTCGAGTTCAAGAAAACCTCCCAGCTACAACGCAAACGGATGACCGTGCGCGTGTGGGTGGCCGGGCTCTTCGCCTTGCTGTGCTTCTGCCTGCTTGGGGCGCGCCTGTGGCATCTGCAGGTGGTACGTCACGACGGCCTGTCGGCGCGTGCAGACCAGAACCGGATCACGGTGGTGCCGATTCCACCGCGGCGCGGCGAGATCGTGGATCGCAACGGTATCGTGCTGGCGAGCAATCTGCGCGATTACACCCTCTCGGTGGTGCCGGCCAAGGTGGAAGGCGGTATGGATGCCCTGCTCGACGAAATCTCTGAGATCGTTGAACTGAGCCCGCGGGACCGCCGGCGGTTCTTGCAGAATGTGAATCAGAACGGCCGGTACAAGGCCATCCTTCTGCGCAACAACCTAAGCGATGAAGAGGCCTCGTGGTTCGCCGCGCATGCCTGGCGTTTTCCGGGTGTTGAGCTGAGCGCACGCTGGGTGCGTGAATATCCGCACGGAGAGAGCGCTGCCCATGTACTGGGCTACGTGGGCCGGATCTCCGAGTCGGACCTCCAGCGGTTGGAAGAGGAAGGCAACCTGGGGAACTACCGCGGCACGCACGTGATCGGCAAGCAGGGCATAGAGAAAACCTGGGAAGAGCATCTGCACGGCCGTACGGGTGTGGAGGAAGTGGAAGTCACTGCGTCGGGACGTCCCGTGCGCACGCTTAGTCGCATCGATCCGGTCCCCGGTGCCAACCTTCGCTTGTCACTCGACATCCACTTGCAGAAGGCCGTCGAGAAAGAGTTCGAGGGTCGTCGCGGCGCATTGGTGGCCATCCACCCGCCCACAGGGCAGGTGCTCGCCTTCGTGTCGGCGCCGTCATTCGATCCCAATCTGTTCATCGACGGCATCGATGTCGAGAACTGGAAGCGCCTCAACGAGTCCCCCGATCACCCGCTGGTGAACCGGCCGCTCACCGGCACCTATCCAATCGGCTCCACGTATAAGCCGTTTGTTGGCCTGGCCGCTCTAGAGATGGGCAAGCGCAACCCCACTGAGCGCATTCCCGATCCCGGCTATTTCGAGTTCGGCGGTCAGCGGTTCCGGAATGCCGGCGGCGTGGCCTACGGCCCCACGGACATGCACCGCGCCATCGTCGTGTCCTCCGATACCTACTTTTTCTCCCTGGGTCCCGAAATCGGCGTGAATGCCTTGCACGACTTTGCCAAGCAGTTTGGCTTCGGGCAACGCACCGGCATCGATCTCGACGGAGAGCGGCGCGGCATCCTGCCCTCCACTGAATGGAAACGCAACGCCTACAAGAAGCCGTCTCAACAGCGGTGGTATGCAGGCGAGACGGTGTCGGTGGCGGTGGGGCAGGGCTACAACTCCTTCACCTTGCTGCAACTGGCGCAAGCGACCTCGGTGCTCGCAAACGACGGCGTCTACATGCGCCCTCACCTGGTGGATGAAATCCATTGGCCCCGCAGCGGGGAAACGACCAAGACGGTCACCGAGCCGTCTCATATCATTCCGCTGAAGCCTGAGAACCTTGACGTGATCCGCAACGCTATGGTCGATGTGATCCGTAAGGGGACTGCCCGTCGTGTATTCCAAGGAGCGTCCTACCAGGCGGCCGGCAAGACAGGTACGGCACAGGTCTTCAGTCTACGCGGCGCCCGCTACGACGCCGCCGCGGTGGACGAGCGCCTGCGCGACCATTCTCTGTTCATGGCATACGCACCCATGGAAGACCCCGAGATCGCGCTTGCGGTGATCGTGGAAAACGGCGGTTGGGGCACCACCGCTGCGGCGCCGATCGCCCGGAAAGTGTTCGACTTTTGGCTCGACCCCAAGCGTGTCGAAGCGCGCCGTGCCGAGGGCAGTCGCATCGCTCATCAGCCTTCCATTACGGTGGAACCGGAGGAAGAAGCTGTGGGCAGTGAGTCCCCCGACGCCATGGTGGCCGTGGAGGATCTCCCGCCCGCGGACCCTGCGAAGGACGACGAGCCCAGCAGTCTGCCCGCCATTGCGGCTCAACCTGCGCTACGCATGCCACTCAGGACGACCCAATGAAAGCGGCCATCAAACGCGGTATCCGGGTGCTCGCACCGTTCGATTGGCCCCTGCTCGCACTGCTGGTGATTATGTCCGGCTTGGGTCTGATCATCATGCACTCCGCCGTCGGGGGCACGGATTGGCGCTTTGCGGACCAGGCGCGCAATTTTCTGATCGCTTCCGTGGCGATGTGGATCGCCGCGTCGATACGTCCGCCGCTGCTTATGAAACTGTCCCCATATGTGTATGTGGTGGGCGTCGTTTTACTTCTAGGAGTGGAATTTTTCGGCGAAACCAGCAAGGGTGCGACGCGCTGGCTCGATTTGGGTGTTGCCCGCATCCAGCCGTCTGAAATGCTGAAGATTTCCGTGCCCATGATGCTGGCTTGGTACTTCCACAAGAACCAGGGAAATCTGCGCATACGGGACTTTCTGTTCGCGGGCGTGTTGCTGGCCATTCCCTTCTTGCTGATCGTACGTCAGCCCGATCTGGGCACAGCCTTGCTCGTCTTCGCCACCGGCTTCTTCGTCATTTACTTTGGCGGATTGTCCTTCCGGCTGCTATTGCCCATCTTCGTCGTGGGTGCGGCGGCAATTGGCGCCTTGGTCTATTACGAGGAGCAGCTGTGCCAGCCCGACGTCGACTGGGTGGTCCTGCATGAATACCAGAAGTACCGTGTCTGTACGTTGCTGGATCCCAGTGTCGACCCCCTGGGCAAGGGCTTTCACACCATACAGTCTATGATCGCCATCGGTTCGGGCGGCGTTTACGGAAAAGGCTACATGATGGGTACGCAATCTCATCTGGACTTCATTCCGGAGCGTACGACCGACTTTATTTTTGCCGTGTTCGCCGAGGAGTTCGGCCTTTATGGCGGCATCATGATGCTGGTGTTGTACGGCCTGTTGGTGCTGCGCGGCCTGCACATTGCGCAGCAGGCCAGAACCCAGTATGGCCGCTTGCTGGGCGGCGCCATGGCGATGATGTTCTTCGTTTATGTGTTCGTGAATATCGGCATGGTGACCGGCATCCTGCCGGTCGTTGGCGTACCGCTGCCCTTCATGAGCTACGGTGGTACGGCACTGCTGACGCTCGGAGTCGGCGGGGGCATTCTCATGAGCATCAGCCGCTACCGGCCCATCAATCAATAGGCCAATCAATCAAAGGCTTGGGCGGGCAACGCGTCGAGCAGGCTGCGCACCGGCGCCGGCACGGCGGTTTCCTGTAGCCGGTCGTAGGCGATCCATTCGCGTTGCGGGTCGGACTGCATCACACGCCCCGGAGCTTCCAGCTTCCAGGGTTCTATATGGAGCCGGAAGTGTGTGAACGTATGGACGAATCCCGCCATGCGCCCCGCTTCTGTAAGCTGCACACCCATGTTGCGGCAATCGACCGCCAGTTCGTCGGCGCTGTCGTAGCGCGGCAGACTCCATAATCCGCCCCATATTCCTCGGTCCGGCTGTTTCTCCATGAGCACATGGCCGTCGGCATGCAGGATCAGCATGGCGCAATGCCGTTCCGGTACGGCCCGCCGCGGACGAGGTTCCGGCAGCACCTGCTGCAGGCCCTGCGCGTTGGCTACACATTTGCTCGCCAATGGACACGCTGCGCACAGCGGCTTACCCCGGGTACAGACTTGCGATCCCAGGTCCATCAGCCCCTGCGTGTAGGCGGACATGTCGATGTCCCCACGGGCGTCAGACAAGGCCTGCTCGGCCAATTCCCATAGGCGCTGTTCGACGGCGCGTAAGCCGGGGTGACCGCGAACACCGAAATAGCGGGTAAAGACCCGCTTCACATTGCCGTCCATGATGGGCGAGCGTTCGCCGTAGGCGAATGCCGCAATCGCTGCGGCAGTGGACCGTCCGATGCCGGGCAGCTCGGCGATCTCGAGCGACGAAGCGGGGAAGCGTCCTCCATATTCGCTCACCAGCACTTGTGCGCATCGGTGCAGATTGCGGGCGCGGGCATAGTAGCCCAGTCCCGCCCAATAAGGCATGACGGCTTCCTGGTCAGCTGCTGCGAGGCTGGCGATGTCGGGAAAGCGCGCCAGAAAACGTTCGTAGTACGGAATCACGGTGCTGACCTGCGTCTGCTGCAGCATGATTTCCGACAGCCAGATCCGGTAGGGGTCGCGTGTGCCTTGCCAGGGCAGATGGTGACGCCCGTGTTGGCGCTGCCAGTCGCAGACGATCCGAGCCAAGTCTATGGTGGAAGGAACGGCTGACGACATGCTCAGAAGCGGGTGTTCCGGGTAACCGACCAGCGTGCGGACAGCGCTCCCAATATGGCGACTACGATGCCGGCCAGCAGCAGACTGAGCGGGTCCGGCAGCTGCAGTGATAACTGTGCGCCATAGCTGGCGGCCAGCCGATTCACAACCGTGTTGAGTGGTTGAAGCGCCGTCCAGGCAATCAGGACGGCCAATGCGCTGGACAGCAAGCCGGTCAACGCGCCAAGATACAGGAACGGTCTGCGTACGAAGGATTCCGTCGCGCCGACTAACCGGGCCACGGCGATTTCCTCACGCTGGGTGAGTGCCTGCAGGCGCACGGTATTGAATACGGTGGCCAACACCACGACCGCCACGCCGAGCGCCAGCATCCAAAGGCCCATGCCGAGGAAGTCGAGCATGGACTGCAGTCGCTGCACCCAGGCGCTGTCCACCTGAACGGAATCCACCACGGACAGTTCCCGCCATTCCTCGCTTAGTTGCCGGCTGGCGGCGGCGATCTCGGAGTGCTGCCGCAAGGTGACGACCACGGCGTCGGGCAGGGGGTTGTCGGACAGCACAGCGAGGGCGTCCGACCAGGCGGGTCGCCGCTTCAGTTCACGCAGTGCGTCGTCACGCCCGATGACCTCAATGTCCTCAATATGGTCGGCGTGCCGACCGCGCAATTCGGCGGCGAGCTCCTGGGCCGCCCCGCTTGGCGCCGTACGGCTCAGATAGAGCGTGACTTCCGCGGAAACGGGCAGTTGGCGAACGACCGGCTGCGATGTGCCCAGTATCGCCGCCACCACGATTGGGACCGCCAAGCTCAGGCTGATCACAAGAATGTTGCACAGCGAGGAGAACGGCTGGGCCTGCAGCCGGCGCCAGGCAACCGACATGGCGTAGCGATGTTGGTATAGCCAGCGCTTCATGCGACCCCCGGCGTGTCGGTGAAACGACCACCCTCGATACGCATGGTACGCAAGGCATACGAAGCCATCAGCGTGCGGTCATGCGAGGCGATTAGAGTGGTGACGCCCACGCGGTTGAAATCCCGAAAGACGTCCATGATCCGGCGGGCACTGTCTTCATCGAGGTTGGCGGTGGGCTCGTCGGCGATCAGGATGGAGGGACGATTCACGATGGCTCGGGCAATGGCGAGGCGCTGCTGTTCGCCGCCCGACATTTCCACGGGATTCAGATCCTCCTTGCCCGAGAGTCCGACCTTCTCCATGGCGGCTCTGGCACGCGAGTGCGATTGTGCTGGCGGCAGGCCAGCTACCGCCAAGGGCAGCAGGACGTTCTGAATGGCGTTGCGATCGTAGAGCAGATGGGTGTCCTGCAGGATCACGCCCACGGCGCGACGCATGTAGGGCCGTGCCCGCGCGGGCATGCGGTCGCTGCGATGACCGTTGACAAGAATGGCACCCCGGCTGGGCGGTTCCAGACCGCCGATCAACTTGAGCAGAGTGGACTTCCCAGCGCCCGATGGGCCTGAAACAAAAACGAATTCGCCTGGCTGAATACGGAAATTGATGTCCGCCAGGATGTTGCGCCCGCGGCCATAGGACTTGAATACATGCTGGAATTCAATCATCGGACCATCATGGAACAAGATGTCTCAAGGGATATCCCCCATGTTACGGGCGGTGTTCCAACGGCTACATTCTTGAAGCCGTGGATGCCCATTGTATGCCACGAATAAGCTGTCAAAATAAGAGGAGACCCCATGAAAATTCAGAAAGCGTTAGTCATCGGCGCGTCGGTATTGTGCATGAGTGCCACGGCGCAAGCGGGTGAAACATTTGATGCAGTGAAGAAAAAGGGCTTCGTCCAGTGCGGCGTGCATACCGGCTTGCCAGGCTTCTCGATCGCGGACAGCAAGGGCGAATGGAACGGCATCGACGTCGACATGTGCCGCGCGATCGCCGCCATGGTGTTTGGCGATTCTTCCAAGTTCAAGACCACGTCCGTCACCACGCAGCAGCGCTTCACCGCTCTGCAATCCGGCGAGATCGACGTCCTGACTCGCAACACCACTGCTACCGTAACGCGCGACACTACGCTGGGTCTGATGAGCGCCGGCATCAACTACTACGATAGCCAGGGCATCATGGTGAAGAAGGAACTGGGCGTCAACAGCGCCAAGGAACTCGATAACGCCACCGTCTGCGTCCAGCCCGGCACCACCACCGAACTGAACCTGGCCGACTGGTTCCGCGCGAATGGTCTGAAGTTCACCCCCGTCGTCATCAACAGCCCCGACGAAGCCATGCGCTCGTACGAGGGCGGTCGCTGCGACGCTTTCACCACCGACAAGTCCGGCCTGGCCACCGTTCGCGCCACGCTGCCGAACCCCGACGACCACGTGATCCTGCCGGAAGACTTCTCCAAGGAGCCCTTGGGCCCCATGGTCCGTCAGGGTGACGACGAATGGTTCATGGTCGTGCGGTGGGCGCTCAACGCCATGTTGGAGGCCGAAGAATACGGCATCACCTCGAAGAACGTCGATGAAATGACCAAGAGCAACAACCCCAACATCCAGCGCATCCTGGGCGTAACGGGTGAGATGGGCAAGGGTCTGGGCATCGACAACAAGTGGGCCTACAACATCATCAAGCAAGTCGGAAACTACGGC
Organism: Burkholderiaceae bacterium; assembly: GCA_035306485.1. GTDB lineage: Bacteria > Pseudomonadota > Gammaproteobacteria > Burkholderiales > Burkholderiaceae_B > Yanghanlia. The sequence goes on along the minus strand of DATGNX010000051.1, from coordinate 35,807 downwards.
GAATCGTTCGATCGCAACATCGGCGAGTCTTCCCCCATGAAGCTGGAGCGTGGCTTGAACGCGCAGTGGAAGGATGGCGGCCTGATGTACGGCTGGCCCATTCGTTAAGGCGCCGCATTTCTATATATAGAAGAAGCACCGGAGCGGGTTCGTTGATCGGACCCAGCTCCGCTCCCTCCGGCGGGCACATGTCCGTCGAGCAGAAAACTCCATGACGAAACACACACCATCCACCAAGGCTCCTGCACGCAGGCGCTTTTCCTGGACCGATCCCGCGACGCGCGCCCTGTTGTATCAGGTGATCGTGATCGGCCTTGTGGGTCTGGGCGTCTGGTATCTGGTGTCCAACACCTTGTACAACCTGTCGGTGCGCAACATCTCCACCGGATTCGGGTTCCTCCAGCGTGAGGCAGGCTTCGCCATCGGCGAGTCGCCCGTGGAATATTCCCCCGCTGATACATATAGTCGAGCCATCTGGGTCGGGCTGCTGAACACCCTGCGCGTGTCCGTGGTGGGCATTGTGCTGGCCACGCTGCTCGGTACCCTGATCGGTATCGCGCGGCTTTCCAAGAACTGGCTGGTGTCGGGTGTGGCCTCGGTCTATGTCGAGGTCATGCGCAACATTCCCCTGTTGCTGCAGCTGTTCTTCTGGTACGCCATCATTACCGAGAACATGCCGGGTCCACGCCAGGCGCTGGAACCCTTGCCCGGCGTATTCCTCTCCAACCGTGGCCTCAAGCTTCCGTCTCTGCAAGGCGATGCGCTCGACTGGATCGTCGGCGGCCTTGGGCTGGCCATCGTACTGATCATTCTCGTGGCGCATTGGGCGCGCAAGCGTCAGGCCGCCACCGGGCAGATCTTCCCCTTGGGAAGCGTCTCCGTTGCGCTGCTGCTTGCATTGCCGCTGGCCGGCTGGATGGCCGGCGGTGCCGAGCTGGCGGTCGAGCTTCCGCAGCTCAAGGGGTTCAACTTCGTGGGTGGCATAACGCTGTCACCGGAATTTTCCGCCCTGCTGCTGGGTCTGGTGATCTACACGTCGGCCTTCGTGGCGGAGGTGGTCCGCTCCGGTATTCAGGCGGTGGGGCAGGGGCAATGGGAAGCCGCCAATGCACTGGGCTTGCCGCGCGCTCGCGCCTTGCGGCTGGTCATTCTGCCGCAGGCGCTGCGGGTCATTATCCCGCCCATGACCAGCCAGTATCTGAACCTGACCAAGAACAGTTCTTTGGCGGTGGCCATTGGATACCCCGATATCGTCTCGGTCGTGAACACCACACTGAATCAGACCGGTCAGGCGATCGAAGGCATCCTGATCATCATGGCGGCGTATCTCACCGTGAGTCTGTCGATATCCATATTCATGAACTGGTACAACAAGCGCATTGCGCTGGTGGAGCGCTGATATGAGCGTGAACACGACCACCACGGCGCTTCCGCCCAATCCTGTATCCAACCGCTTAGGCTGGCTGAAAGAGAACCTGTTCTCCTCGCCATTGAACACGCTGCTGACCGTCCTGGTGGCATGGCTGTTGGTGCTGGCTGTGCCGGCCATGTTGGAATGGCTATTCTTCGACGCCGACTTCACTTCCGAAACCGCGCAGGAGTGCCGGCAGGCGCAAGGAGCCTGCTGGGCCTTCATCAAGGAAAAGCACCGGCTGATACTTTTCGGGGTGTATCCCTACGATGAGCAGTGGCGGCCGCTGCTGGCCTCGCTGATTCTTATTGGGATACTGATCTGCAGCGCCATTCGATACTTCTGGAAGCCTTGGCTCGGGCTTCTGTGGGCGCTGGCACTGACCTCCGTTGCGGTGCTAATGTGGGGCGGCATGTTCGGCCTGTCGTATGTCGAGAATGATCGCTGGGGCGGGCTGCCGCTGACCCTGATCCTGTCGACTTTCGGCATCGCTTTCGCATTTCCCATTGGTGTGCTGTTGGCCTTGGGGCGACGCTCCCATTTGCCGGTCATCAAGGCGCTGTCCATTATCTATATCGAACTGATCCGTGGCGTTCCGCTCATCAGTCTGCTGTTCATGTCCTCGGTGATGCTGCCGTTGTTCCTCCCGGAAGGCCTCACCATCGACAAGCTGCTGCGCGCGCAAATCGCCATCATTCTGTTCGCCGCGGCGTACATCGCTGAAACCGTGCGAGGCGGGCTGCAAGCCATTCCTAAGGGGCAGTACGAAGGCGCCGACTCTCTTGGGCTGAGCTATTGGCAGCAGACCCGGCTGATCATCCTTCCTCAGGCTCTCAAGGTTGTCATTCCGCCGCTGGTGGGTATCTTCATTGCCCTGTTCAAGGACACGTCCCTGGTCGTGATCATTGGTATCTTCGACCTCACGCAGGCGGCCAAGGTGGCCATTGCCGACGCGGCATGGCGCGGCTTCAGCGTGGAAGCGTATGTGTTCATCGCCGTCATCTATTTCATTTTCTGCTTTGCGATCTCCCGCTACAGCCAGGGGCTTGAACGTCGCCTGGATAAGGGATACCAACGCTGATCAAGCGGACAAGGAGTCCAGCATGTCCGAGGCCATCATCCGCCTTGAAAACGTCAACAAGTGGTACGGTCAGTTCCACGTGCTGCGCAACATCAATCTCGATGTCGCGCACGGGGAACGCATCGTGATCTGCGGTCCTTCGGGTTCCGGCAAGTCCACCATGATCCGCTGCATCAATCGGCTCGAAGAACACCAGCAGGGTCGGATCGTGGTGGATGGAACGGAACTCACGAACGACCTGAAGCACATCGAGACGATCCGCCGGGACGTCGGGATGGTGTTCCAGCACTTCAACCTGTTTCCCCACCTGACCGTACTGGAGAACCTCACGCTCGGCCCGATATGGGTATTGAAGAAGAGCCGTTCCGAAGCGGAGGCCACTGCCATGAAGTACCTGGAGCGAGTACGTATTCCAGACCAGGCAAACAAGTATCCGGGTCAGCTCTCCGGCGGCCAGCAGCAGCGCGTGGCGATCGCGCGATCTTTGTGTATGAGCCCCAAGATCATGCTGTTTGATGAACCGACTTCCGCGCTGGACCCGGAAATGGTCAAGGAGGTGCTGGACGTCATGGTGCGCCTCGCGGAAGAAAGCGGCATGACCATGCTCTGCGTGACCCACGAAATGGGCTTCGCCCGTAAGGTGGCCGACCGCGTCATTTTCATGGATCAGGGCGAAATCATCGAACAGAATACGCCGGACGCGTTCTTCGACAATCCGGTGCACGAACGCACGCAATTGTTCCTACAACAGATTCTCCATTGACTACGTACCGAACCAAAATGTAACACCCCCGCCTACGCGTCCTTGATAGCATGTCTCCCCGGCAGAAGCAGAGTCTGCGTACAGAAAGGAGAATCACATGAAAGGAATTTCGCGTAGTGCACGTGTGGCGTGCTGCGTCGGTGTGCTGGCCTTGGCGGCCGGGTGTGCAACCGATGGCCAGATGGGCCGCGGGGGACGTACGGCCATGGGTGCCGGCGCAGGTGCTGCGGTCGGTGCCGGCCTCGGTGCACTGATCGGAGATAGCAGCCGCGCCGCGGCCATCGGTGCCGGTATCGGCGCAGTGGCGGGCGGTATTGCCGGCTACAACTGGGCAGGTGTGAAGAACGACGTGGAGCAGTCCGGTGCTGCTAGCCTGGGCGTAGACGTTACGGAAATGCCGGACGGCACGCTGCGCGTGAACATCCCCAGCAATGTATCGTTCGACACGGGTAAGTATGATCTCAAGCCCGCTTTGCTGCCGGTGCTCGACAGCGTGGCTCGGGCGCTCGTGCAGCATCCTGAACTGCGTGCGAAGTCAGTCGGTCATACTGACAGCACGGGTTCCATGCAGGTCAACCAGACCCTGTCCGTCAACCGTGCGAACGCGGTCACCAACTATCTGTCGAGCCGCGGTGTCGAAGCCAGCCGCTTGATGTCGGAAGGACGCGGGCCGAACAATCCGGTGGCGGATAACGCCACGGCGGAAGGTCGGGCGATGAACCGCCGCGTGGAGTTGTATCTGTACGCAGTTCAGCAGTAAAGCCGTGGCGCATCCGGCGACGCCGGACGCGCCCGCCCTCGGCTGTACGGCCCCACTGGTGTGGGGCCTTTTTTTTGCAGCCTGGCGCCGGGGGCAGCTTCGCCCGTCGGTGCCACGCTGACGCCTCTGTCAGGTCTGGTGATACAGCCGGCTGCCGCTGTCGACGAACTCGGCCGCTTTCTCTTCCATGCCGCGTGCGAGCGCGGCTTGTTCATCCAGGCCGAGTCCGGCCGCATACTCGCGAACGTCCTGGGTGATCTTCATGCTGCAGAAGTGCGGGCCGCACATGGAGCAGAAGTGGGCCAGCTTCATCGATTGCTTGGGCAGCGTTTCGTCGTGGAACTCACGTGCCGTGTCGGGATCCAGACCCAAGTTGAACTGGTCTTCCCAACGGAACTCGAAGCGTGCCTTGGAGAGGGCGTTGTCACGGATCGCCGCGCCGGGGTGGCCCTTAGCGAGGTCGGCCGCGTGGGCGGCAATTTTGTATGTGATGATGCCGTCCTTAACGTCCTTCTTATTGGGCAAGCCCAGGTGTTCCTTGGGGGTGACATAGCACAGCATAGCGGTGCCGTACCAACCGATCAGGGCGGCGCCGATGCCGGAGGTGATGTGGTCATAGCCCGGAGCGATGTCGGTCGTGAGCGGCCCCAAGGTGTAGAAGGGCGCTTCGCGACAGTGCTCGAGCTGCAACTCCATGTTCTCCTTGATCATCTGCATGGGAACGTGGCCCGGGCCTTCCACCATGACCTGCACGTCGTGCTTCCATGCCACCTGCGTGAGTTCGCCCAGCGTTTTCAACTCCGCGAACTGCGCTTCGTCGTTAGCATCGTATGTGGAGCCCGGACGTAGCCCGTCGCCCAGCGAGAACGCAACGTCGTAGGCCTTCATGATTTCGCAGATATCTTCGAAGTGTTCGTAGATAAAGCTTTCGCGGTGGTGCGCCAGACACCATTTCGCCATGATGGACCCGCCGCGCGAGACGATACCCGTCATGCGGTCGGCGGTCATGGGAATGAAAGGCAGCCGTACCCCGGCATGGATGGTGAAGTAGTCCACGCCCTGTTCAGCTTGTTCGATCAAGGTGTCACGGAATATCTCCCAGGTGAGCTCTTCGGCTTTTCCATCTACCTTCTCCAGCGCCTGATAGATGGGCACGGTGCCGATGGGTACGGGCGAGTTGCGCAGGATCCATTCGCGCGTTTCGTGAATATTCTTGCCGGTGGAGAGATCCATGACCGTATCGCCGCCCCAACGAATCGCCCAGGTCATCTTCTCGACTTCTTCCGAAATGCTGGATCCGAGCGCGGAGTTTCCGATGTTGGCGTTGATCTTGACCAGGAAATTCCGGCCGATGATCATGGGCTCGGTTTCCGGGTGGTTGATGTTGGCCGGCAAGATCGCTCGGCCGCGAGCAATCTCATCACGCACGAACTCTGGTGTGATCGTGGGCGGAATCGCAGCGCCGAACGATTGACCCGGATGTTGGCGCCCCAGGCGTTTGGCCAAGCGTGCGCCTTCCGGCCCGCTTTCGCGCAGACTTTCCAGATACGCTTCTCGCCGCAAGTTTTCGCGTATGGCCACGAACTCCATCTCAGGGGTGACGATGCCGCGACGGGCATAGTGCATCTGCGTCACGTTGGCGCCATCGCGCGCGCGGCGGGGTTTGCGCGACAGCTCAAAACGCATGGCCGCCAAGGCCGGATCCTGCAGACGCTCGCGACCAAAAGCGCTGCTGGGGCCGTCCAGCTCAATGGTGTCGCCGCGTTCGGCGATCCATTTCGCCCTAAGTGGCGGCAGCCCCTTGCGGATGTCGATCTTTACGGAGGGATCGGTGTACACGCCGCTGGTGTCGTACACAGTGAGCGGGGGATTACGTTCGCCGCCGAAACCGGTGGGAGTGTCGTCCTGTTCGATTTCGCGAAACGGCACGCGTATGTCGGGGCGGCTGCCGGAGACATAAACTTTGCGGGACTTGGGAAGAGGTGTGACGGCAGCCTGATCGACCGTGGCGGTCTCGGCCTTGAAAGCGGGTTTGATATTCAACTTTTGCTCCATTATGTGAAGATTCATGGAGCCGATCGGGAATGGAATCCCGTTGAAGAAACCGCCGTCGCGAGATCCGGACGAGGCTCCGCAACGGGGTGCGCTCCCAGCATCGGCATTATCCGTACTGGTACGAAGGGTGTCTCTCAACCCGCCTGTCGGCGAGTACCCCTGCGTGGTCCGACAGTATAGTCGGGTCAGACTCAGCTGTGTGGATCGGCGCCCTGCGCCTCCATGGCGGCCACCATGGCCGACAGTGCGTCACCCAGCGCCAGGCGCTGTTCGGCTGACAGCGCCCAGATGCGAGCGGGATCAAGGTTGGGAAAAGGCCAGGCCCCGGCTGAGGAGGACCCTTCCGAAATCTGTGGAGCGCTTTGCCGCTCCATGGGGCCGGTGCCCATGGCGAGCCAGGCCGGCTCGACTTCCAGGACTTCGGCAATACGGAATATCTCCTTGGCGCTACGGCGGCTGTCCGCTTCGTAATTGCCAATGGCGCCTTGCGACAGGCCGCAGGCCTGCGCCAATTGGGCTTGGGTGAGCTTGCGCAGCTTGCGCGCGCGCCGGAGACGGTTGCCGAAGGTATTCACATATGTGATTGAACGGGGAAAGCGCAACACGTTGGTGATATCAACAATCACATATGTGTTTTGTTTGGCGTAGAGTGTCGTTGGGGTGGCAGGTTTCCGGATAAACGGTGGGCGCTTTTCGTCGAAGGGGAACGACATGGCGGCGGGACTCCTACATTTCTTCCAACCGCAGGGCGAAGGTGATCTGGGCGATCTGCAAATTGCCATGCTGCAGCATGGCGCAGGAGTGCGCGTACACTACACACCCTCCGATTTATGTGCGGCCCTGGAAGCCGATCGGGCTGCCCGGTCTTCTGTCCTGGTGTTGCTGGCGGGGGATCACGCGATCAACTGCCATGTAGCCCGCACATTACGTGCGTTCGATGCACGCGCGCTCGTGGTCTCCCTTCTGTCTTTCGTCAACGAAACCTTGTTGCTGCAGGCTATGCAAGCCGGCGTCGATGCCTGTTGGTCGCGGCAGGCGCCGCGCAGCCATCTCGTTACCGCGCTGCTCAGGTTAATGGGCCACGAGAGTTTCGGTCTGGCACCGAAGCCGAGGGGCGCGCAGACGGAAGGGCGCGGTTGGGCGCTCGTTTCGCGGGGCTGGGTGGTTCGGGCACCCGGTGGTGAAATGCTCACGCTCACCACCGCCGAGCGCGCATTCGTATTGGCGTTGTGTCGTGCGCCTGGTCAGCGTTTGTCTCATCGGCAAATGCTGCAGGCCCTGGTGTCGGGCTCCCATTCACAAGCGGCCCCGGGCCGTGCCGGGCAGGCGCCGGACACGGCCGCGGCGCGGCGTTTAAGTGTGCTGCTTAGCCGCCTACGACGTAAGTTCGGGGCGGCGGGTATCGACTTTCCAATACGCTCTTTACGCGGCGAAGGCTACGAGCTCTGCGTCGATCTGCACGAAGCCGATTCCGATTCCGGCTCGTCTTCATTGAAGCCTGGCGGTGGTGGCCTCGTCATGGAAAACCGGCCACATTGGGGATTTAGTGTCGTTGATCTGTCGGCGTAGCGTTCGTCTGTACGACCACCATGTTGTCCCGGTGCATTAGCTCCGGATCTGTCATGTGCCCCAATATTTCGGCAATTCGGTGGCTGGGTTGGCGCAAGATCCGACGCGTGTCGCCGGCGGAATAATTCACCAGTCCGCGAGCCAGTTCGCGGCCGTTTTCGTCCACGCACGCGACCACATCGCCGCGTTCGAAGTCTCCATCGACGGCAACTACACCGATTGCCAGCAGGCTTTTATGGCCCTGAGTCAGTGCCTGGACGGCGCCTGCATCCAGTGTCAGGCGCCCACGCAGTCGCAGGTGGTTCGCCAGCCAGCGTTGGCGGGCCGAACGAATAGGCAACAGTGCGCGCAACTCTGTACCGATGCGTTCACCGCCGGCCAGTCGCAACAATACGTCGCGCTCGCGACCGCTGGCGATAACGGTGTGCCCGCCGCTATTGGCGGCGCGCCTGGCGGCCAGCACCTTGGTGAGCATGCCGCCGGTGCCGATTGCAGTGCCCGACCCGCCGGCCATCTGCTCCAGCTTTGGGTCGCCGGCCCGCGCCACCTTGACCAATTCCGCAGACGGATCCTTTCGCGGATCCGCCGTGTACAGCCCGCTCTGGTCCGTCAGGATGATCAGCGTCTCGGCCTCGATGAGGTTGGTGACCAGAGCGCCGAGTGTATCGTTGTCGCCCAGGCGAATCTCGTCTGTCACCACGGTGTCGTTTTCGTTCACAATGGGTACGACACCCAGGGCAAGCAGCGTATACAGAGTGCTGCGCGCATTAAGGTAACGGCGCCGGTCCGCGAGATCCTCGTGTGTGAGCAGTATCTGGGCGGTGCGGATACCCTGGCGGGCGAAGGCTGCTTCGTAGGCCTGGATCAGACCCATCTGGCCTACCGCCGCCGCGGCCTGTAACTCGTGCATGGCGCTGGGGCGGCGCGGCCACCCCAGACGAGCCATGCCTTCCGCGATGGCGCCGCTGGAAACCAGCACGATCTGCCGGTCCTGAGCGTGCAGGGCGGCGATCTGACGACTCCATTGGTCTACCGCTTCCAGGTCCAACCCGCGCCCTTCGTTCGTGACCAGTGAGGAGCCCACCTTAATCACTAAGCGGCGAGCGGTTTCAGTGGCGGGCGTAACGTTTTCGTAGTCGAGCATGGGCCGGGCAGGGCGGATACGGGTCGGGGGAGTAAAAGGAAACTGCGCGAGTAAGTTTAGTCGGCGCGCGGTGGCTCGGCAGCTGGCGCCTCGCGCGCTGGGTCAAAGCGCGGGTCGTCTTCGACATGGACACCGGCGAGCTTGTCTTGGGCAATGTTCTCGCGCTGTTTCTCGGCGTCGATGGCGTCCTGCAATGCCCACACGAGGGCTTGGGTGCCTTCGCCCGTCATAGCCGAAATACCGAAGACGGGACCCTTCCAGTCGAGCAGTTCGCACAGCCGCTGCTGCGCGGCTTGTGGGTCTGCCACCATGTCCAGCTTGTTCAACACCAGCCAGCGTGGCTTCTCGTACAGGGTCGGGTCGTAGCGGCGCAGTTCCTCGACGATGGCCTTGGCGTCGACGGCTGCCTGTGCGACGGCGTCGAAGTCGGGATCGGGCGAGGAGACATCGATGATGTGCAGCAGCACGCGAGTGCGCGAAAGGTGGCGCAGGAACAGATGCCCCAGCCCGGCGCCTTCGGAGGCACCTTCGATCAGCCCTGGGATATCGGCGATGACGAAGCTGCGGCTCTCGGACGTACGCACCACACCCAGGTTGGGGTGCAGCGTGGTGAACGGGTAGTCGGCTATCTTCGGCCGAGCGTTGGAAACCTTACTGATGAGGGTGGACTTGCCGGCGTTAGGCAGGCCCAGGAGACCGACGTCAGCCAACACCTTGAGTTCCAGCCGCAGGCGACGTTGTTCGCCTTCCTTGCCATAGGTGAACTGGCGCGGTGCGCGATTGGTGCTGGACTTGAAATGCAGGTTGCCCATACCGCCCTGACCGCCGGCGGCCAGGGTGACCTTTTCGCCGTGCCGATCCAGATCGAAAAGCAATTCGTCCGTATCTGCGTCGTAGATCATCGTGCCTACCGGCACTTTCAAAACGATGTCGGGAGCGGCGGCGCCGTATTGATCGGAACCGCGGCCGTTTTCCCCGTTGCGTGCGCGATGCAGGCGTGCGTAACGGAAATCGATCAGCGTGTTGATATTGCGATCGGAAATGGCATAGATACTGCCCCCGCGTCCGCCGTCACCGCCGTCGGGACCGCCCTTGGGAATAAACTTCTCGCGCCGAAAGCTCGCGGCGCCATTGCCGCCTTTTCCGGCAATGACTTCGATGGTGGCTTCGTCGACGAACTTCATGGGTGCATTACCTTGGTATAGAAAAGCTATTCTAATCAAAAACAAAAAGCCCCGCCCTGGGGGCGAGGCTCTTTGGTACTGCTGCGTTCCGCGAGTTTATTCGGCGGGAACGATCGAGACGGTACGCTTGTTCAGCGCGCCGCTGACGTGGAACTTGACCTTGCCGTCCACCAGCGAGAAAAGCGTGTGGTCCTTGCCGATACCGACGTTGACGCCGGGATGGAACTGGGTGCCACGCTGACGGACGATGATCGAGCCTGCAGAGATCAGTTGACCGCCGTAGGCCTTGACGCCAAGCCGTTTCGCCTGTGAGTCGCGGCCGTTACGCGTAGAGCCGCCGCCCTTTTTCTGTGCCATGTTTAGCTCCTGATTACCTTAAGCCGATCAAGCCGAGATGGCTTCGATGCGCACTTCGGTGTAGTTCTGACGATGGCCCTGGCGCTTCTGGTAGTGCTTGCGACGGCGCATCTTGAAAATCTTGACTTTGGGGTGACGGCCTTGCGCAAGAACAGTTGCCTTGACCACGGCGCCGGAAACGAAAGGCGTGCCAATCTTGAGTTGCTCGCCTTCGCCAACCGACAACACCTGGTCGAGCGAAATTTCTTGCCCAATGTCTGCCGGTATCTGTTCTATCTTCAGTTTTTGGCCAGCGGCAACGCGATACTGCTTGCCACCGGTTTTTATGACCGCGTACATGTGGGTATTCCTAAGTAAAGAAAATCTTGGCGAAAAATGCCAAGCTCATGATTTTACGCGGTAAAAAAAAGGTGGTCAAGCAGCGGGTCAGGAGCGGTAGTCAGCGTTGATGCTCACGTATTCGTGCGAGAAGTCGCAGGTATATACCGTCTCTGCGTGGCTGCCGCGTCCCAGTGCGATACGCACGGTGATTTCGGCCTCTTTCATGATGCGTTGACCGTCGTCCTCAGTGTAGTCCGGGTGACGGCCGCCGTCGCTAGAGACCAGAACGTCGCCCAACCACATGCGCGTGGCGGAGACATCCAGGTCGGCGATGCCGGCGTAGCCCACCGCACAAAGGATGCGCCCCAGATTGGGGTCGGAAGCGTAAAAGGCGGTCTTGACCAGCGGGGACTGGGCCACGGCGTAAGCGACCTTCAGTGCCTCTTGTGCGTCGGCCGCTTCTTCGACCCGCACCGTAATGAACTTGGTGGCGCCTTCCGCATCGCGCACGATCTTCTGCGCGAGTTCAAGCGCCGCTTCGCTCAGGGCTTCAAACAGGGCGGGGTAGCGGGGGTCGTCGCTACTTTCGATCCGCGCGCCGGCCTGGCCTGTGGCCATGATGATGAAGGAGTCGTTCGTGGACGTGTCGCCGTCCACCGTGATCCGATTGAAGCTGAGGTCGGCGATCCGGCGTGTCGTCTCGTTGAGCAGGGCCGGCGCGACACCGGCGTCGGTCGCGAGAAAGCCCAGCATGGTGGCCATGTTGGGCCGGATCATACCGGCGCCCTTGCTAATGCCCGTGATGGTGACCGGCTGCCCATCCAGCTCGATACGGCGTGAAGCGATCTTCGGCTGCGTATCGGTGGTCATGATGCCGTGTGCGGCATCGAACCAGTTGTCCGCGGCGAGGTTGTCGATGGCGGCTGGTAGTGCCGCCACCAGCCGGTCGATAGGCAAGAGTTCGAGGATCACGCCCGTAGAGAACGGCAGCACCTGTTCGGCTTCGCAGCCCAGCAAGGTAGCGAGCTCGGTACAGCTGCGGCGGGCGGCGTCCAAACCGGCCTGGCCGGTACCGGCGTTGGCATTGCCCGTGTTGACGACCAATGCGCGTATGCCCTTGGCGGCGGCCAGGTGCTGTTCACACACCTGTACGGGCGCTGCGCGGAAGCGGTTGGTGGTGAATACGCCTGCCACCGATGTGCCTTCTGCAAGACGAAAGACCGTGACGTCCTTGCGGTCAGCCTTACGGATGCCGCCTTCTGTGGTGCCGATCTCGACGCCGGACACGGGCAGGATGTCTGATTGCTGAGGGATATGGAGATTGACGGCCATCTTCTTGCAAACGGTGAGGGAATGGACCGTCAATTCTAGCTCAGTCGGCCTCCCTCGGGATGGCCCTCAGACTGACTTCCTTCAGCTCACCAAGCAAGGTGTACAGCAGCGCTTGCCGTTCTTCCGGAATGCCCTGGAACAGCTCGCTGATCCAGCCTTGGTAGGCCGCGGACAGGCGCCGGAAGGTCTGTCGGCCCTTAGCGGTGAGGCGGATGAGACAACTGCGCCGGTCGGTATCGACCTTTACCCGCTCCACCAAACCGTCGCGCTCCAGCTGATCGGTAATGCCGGTGATGTTGCCGTTGGTCACCATCATGCAGCGCGACAACTCGCTCATCTTCATGCCGCGAGGCGCATTGGCCAGCTGCGCCATGAGGTCGAAGCGCGGAAGCGTCGTATCGAAACCGGTACGCATGAGGCTGCGGATGCGGTTCTCTACCAGGGTGCTGCAGGTCAGCATGCGCAGCCAGAGGCGCAGGTCGAGTGCGTCTTCGTGGCTGGCCCAACTTTCGCGATCGGGGTTCGTGGCCCCGGCCGCGCTGCTGCGATTGGAATCTCTCATGTGCGGATCCTTTTTTCTTCCGCCGGCACGAAAGTGGCCGGCGAGTGTCCGCACAGTTTAAGTATCGATGATTCACTCCGCCTTGATGTTAGGCAGGAAATTTCGAATTATTTAAGGTCTGCGAATACGGCTTCCGCGATATTCAGGGTCTCGTCGATCAGTGCGGCATCGTGGGCGCCGGACACGAAACCCGCCTCGAAGGCGGACGGCGCAAAGTGCACGCCGCGTTCCAGCATGCCGTGAAAGAAACGCTTGAACATTTCCACGTCGGACTCAGAGACTTCCGCGAAAGAGGTCGGGACCGTGTCGCGGAAATACAGGCCGAACATGCCGCCCACCGAATCCGCGCTGAACGGGATACCGGCGGCGCGGGCACGTTCCTGCAGGCCGTTCGCGAGCTGTGCCGAGCGCTCCGACAAGGCGTCGTAGAAGCCGGGACGATCAAGCAGTTGCAGTGTGGTCAGACCCGCCGCCACCGCGACCGGATTGCCGGACAGAGTACCGGCCTGGTAGACGCCGCCCAAGGGTGCGATATGGGCCATGATGTCGGCCCGCCCGCCGAAAGCACCGACGGGCATGCCGCCGCCGATTACCTTGGCAAGTGTGGTGATATCAGGCAGCACACCGGTCAAACCTTGCACGCCCTGAGGCCCCGCACGGAAGCCCGTCATGACTTCGTCGAAGATCAGCACCGCGCCGTGACGCGTGCAAAGCTCACGCAGGCCTTCAAGGAAGCCGGGTCGCGGCTTGATGAGGTTCATGTTGCCGGCGATGGGCTCCACGATGATGCAGGCGATGTCGTCCGGGTACTTTTCAAATGCGGCGGCGACGGCGTCCAGGTTATTGAAGTCGAGCACCAATGTGTGCTGAATGAACTCCGCGGGAACGCCGGCCGAAGTCGGATTGCCGAAGGTGAGCATGCCCGAACCCGCCTTCACTAGCAGGCTGTCGGCGTGTCCGTGGTAGCAGCCCTCGAACTTGATGATGCGGGGGCGGCCGGTGTAGCCACGTGCCAGGCGGATGGCCGACATTGTGGCTTCCGTGCCGGAACTGACCAGGCGCACCTGCTCCATGGATGGCATGCGCTTGACGATGGCTTCCGCAATCTCAATTTCGGCTTCGGTGGGTGCACCAAAGGACAGGCCGTTCTCGGCCGCCTTCTGCACCGCCTGGATAACTTCGGGATGAGCATGGCCCAGGATTGCCGGGCCCCAGGATCCTACGTAATCGATATAGCGCGTGCCGTCGGCGTCCCAAATATAAGCGCCTTGGGCGCGCTGGATGAATCGCGGCGTACCGCCGACCGAGCGGAATGCGCGGACCGGGGAATTGACGCCGCCCGGGATGGTTTTGCTGGCACGGGTGAAGAGATCGGAATTACGGGACATGTCTTGCTCGATTAAAAGAAGAAACGCCGGCGTCGGCCGGCCTCGCAAACAATGATAGTCGATCAGTCGAAGAGGTCGGCGCAGCGCCTGGCGGCCGCTTCGATGTCGGGTGCCATGAACACGCCGCTGATCACCGCAATGCTGTCCGCGCCGGCGGCCACCACATCCGGGGCGTTCTCCGGCGTGATGCCGCCGATCGCCACCACAGCGGGCAACGGTCCCTCGGCGAGGCCGTCCACAACGCGACGAGCCTGGCGCAGTATTTCCGGTCCCGCATGCACGGCTTCCGGTTTGACCTTAGAGGGATACATGGCCCCGAAGGCGACGTAGTCGACGTCCGCCAGAATGGCCCGTTCTGCCAGCGCGGGATTGTCGTAGCAGGAACAGCCGATGATGCGGTCGGGGCCCAGGGCGATACGAGCGTCTGTCAGGCTGCCGTCATCGCGGCCCAGGTGCACACCGTCGGCATCCACCAAGGCGGCTAGCCGCCAGTCGTCGTTGATGATGCTCACCACGCTCAATTCGCGGCAACGTCGCACCACCTTCCGGGCCTGTTCCAGCACGGCGTCCGGCGTGGCGATCTTGCGCCGTAGCTGGAAGGCGGTCATGCCGCCTGCTGCCGCGGCTTCCAGGGCTGCAAGCAGACGATCGGTGTCGTCCCATTCGGGAGAAACGCCATACAGGCCTCGAGGGAAGCGTAGATGGGTCATGTGCGGCTCCGGTTAAAGATGCGGGCACCCATGCCGGGCTGAAAGACACGTGCGTTCATGCCTGCGGCCAGGCTGAGCCCGCGTTCGACGGCCTGCGGTACTTCTCTGCCGTGGGCGAGTTCGGTGGCAATGGCGGTGGCCACGAGCCCGTCGACGTCGGTGACCGAGGAGTCGGTGTTCGCCGCCAATCGGCTTGTCTGCCCGTTTTCATCGCGAAGTAGGTAACTGCGTGTGCCATCCGGCCCCGGCACCCCTGACACCAGCAAGGCGCTGGCACCATATTCGAGGAGGGCGCTCATGGCCTGTTCCGGCGTGTCCCCCGGAAGCAGCCCGTGCGACTGCCACTGCAGCAGCAGCGTGTGGTCGGTGACGATGAGATCCGTTTGGGGAAGCAGCAGCTCAAGCAGGGCGGCGTGAGTTTCCTCGGCATCGAACTCATCTTCCATGGGTACGTCGGGCATGCGTTGCAGCTGTACCACCAACGGGATGCTGTCGTAGTCAGCGGTGATCTGAGCCAACACGCTGACGGATTCCGTTGTATAAAGCGGGCCGACCTTCATTGCGTGCACCGGCATGTCTTCGAGCAGGCAGCGCGCCTGATCATCCATCAGCTCAGGGGTTATTGCCTGGATGTCTTCGACACCGGCGGTATCCTGTACCAGGATCGCCGTGAGTGTCGATACTGCGTGACATCCCAGTTCGGCACAGGTGATGGCCTCCGCCGGCAGGCCCCGGGAACCGCTGGGGTCGAAAGGTCCGAAGATAAGGACGACAGGCAAGGGTGCAGCAGGCACGATAGTGAGATGATGAATAGGGACATGCCCGTACGCGGGCCATCCTTGGGTTTAGTAATATTGGCCCCATTCTATAGGATGCCGCTTTGGCGTCGCAGGGCTTTCTCAAATAAGCGAGCAACAGAATCATGCGAACCTGGATGTGTTTGATTTGTGGATGGATATATGATGAGGAAGCCGGTCTTCCGGAGGAAGGTATTCCCCCCGGCACTCGCTGGGAGGATGTTCCGCCCAACTGGGTCTGCCCGGAGTGCGGCGCCCGCAAGGAAGATTTCGAACTGATCGAAGTCTGAACGGCGCCGTAGCGGCTGTGTATTCAGCTAAGGGGAAGCCATGACCGACAATCCGCAATCCGAATCCTTCATCGACCTCTCGCGCCAGCTGCTTCTGGCCATGCCGGGCAAGGTCATGGGCAGCCTCGCGGACACGGTCATCTACGTGTGCGAGCATACCGAGCAAGGCGCACTGGGCCTGGTGATCAACCGGCCCACGGATCTGACCGTCGGCGATCTGCTCAAGCGCCTGGATCTGCCCCTGTCTCTTGAGATCGGCGCGCGCGAACAGTCGCCGGTGTTCTTCGGCGGCCCGGTTCAGACCGACCGGGGCTTCGTGCTGCACCGGCCCGCACACGGCTATGGTTCCAGCATCCGGTTGGGTGATATCGCGCTGACCACCTCGCGGGACGTCCTGCAGGATGTCGCCGGCGGCAAGGGCCCGGAACACCTGCTGGTGACCCTCGGCTATGCGGGGTGGGGCGCGGGTCAGCTCGAAGACGAAATGGCGCAAAACGCCTGGCTCAACGTCGAGGCGAATCACGAGATCATCTTCGACATGCCGCCCGAGAAGCGCTACGAGGCCGCACTGGCGTTGCTGGGCATCAAGAGCGCCGTCATGCTGTCCGGCGATGCAGGCCATGCCTGAAGAGACACTGCTCGCATTTGACTACGGCTTGAAGAAGATTGGTGTCGCCATTGGCAATACTCTGACCCGGCAGGCCCGGCCGCTGAAGGTGCTGCGGCCCGTGACTCGCGAGCAGCGTTTTCAAGCAATCACCCGTGTACTCGAAGAGTGGCAGCCCGACCGCCTTGTTGTCGGCCTGCCGCTTACGACGGAAGGCGGGGAGCAATACGCATCCTTGCGCTGCCGGCGCTTTGCCAACCAACTGCATGGCCGTTATGGCCTGGCGGTAACCCTTGTCGACGAGCGCGGCACCAGCGTCGAAGCGCAGGCCGTATTGGGCAACAACCAGGACGACGATGCCGTGGCCGCGGCGTTGATTCTTCAGCGCTACTTCGATTCGCTTTCGGCCGAAGAGGAAAGGGCTTAGTCGACGTGGTGGGATACCTGCTTTTTCCTTTTCGTACGTTCGTTCTTGTTACGTGGGTGCTCGGCGGGCTGCTGACGGTCGTCGTGTTCTTTCCCATGCTGGGCCTGCGGCACCGTCAATGGCTGATCCATCACTGGTCGCGTGTGCTGATGGCCTGTTGCGGCGTCAAGCTGCGTTATCGGGGGCAGCCCAAGCGCACCGGCTCCGTGTTGTGGGCCGCGAATCACGTGTCGTGGGTCGACATCTTTGTGATCAACAGCGTGCGGGCAACGGCGTTCATCGCCAAGAGCGATATCCGCAAGTGGCCGATCATCGGCTGGCTGGTGGCCGGCGCCGGAACCTTGTTCATTGAGCGGGGTCGCCGACATGCCGTGCGCGCGGTGGGCCATCAAATGAGCGAGCGCTTTTCGCGAGGCGAGGTCGTCGGCCTGTTTCCCGAAGGAACGACCTCTACTGGGCAAGATGTGGCGCCCTTTCATACCAGCTTATTCGAGCCGGCCATCCGGGCGGGTGTCGATGTTCAGCCAGTTGCACTGCTTTTCTATCATCATGGCCGGCGCACCACCCGCTACGCATTCGTGGGTGAGCAGACGCTAGTACATAACTTGTGGAACTTGCTGACCGCCACGGGAACCATGGTGGAGTTGGTCTTCGGCCCTGTGACGAGCGCCGCGGAATGCGCGGAACTGGGCAGAAACGGCGTGGCGGCGCGGGCGGAAACGATGATACGGGAAGTCGTCAATCCGGGGGCCGGGGGCGCCGAGCGTCTGAGATGATGTCGGTGAGCCAGCGCCGCGCTGGTGCGTCGATTTATTCCGCCGCGTGCGGGGTCCGGCTCGGCGGACAATTGATCTGTACCAGCTTGTGGTCGTGCATGCGCAGGGCCGTGAGCTGACGACCCCATACGCAGCCTGTATCCAGGCAGATGGCGTCCGGACGGATCATCAGGCCCAGCGTAGACCAGTGCCCGAATACCACGGTGACGTTTTCAAGCGCACGACCCGGCACGTCGAACCAAGGCACCAGGTCGCCATGTGGAGCCGGTGCATCCTTGTGCGAAAAATCCATGTGGCCGTCGAGGGTGCACATGCGCATGCGCGTCATCGCGTTGACGATCACCCGTAAGCGGCGCCCGCCTTCCAACGCGTCGTCCCAGTGCCGCGGCTCATTTCCGTAGATGCGTTCCAGCGCGCTTTGCCAGCGGGGACCGCGCAAGGCAGCCTCGACTTCGCGAGCCAGCGCCACCGCCTGCTCGGCGCTCCACGGCGCAAGAATGCCGGCGTGGACCAACAAATGCCCGTGCTCGCGATGTATCAAGGGCCGGTGCCGAAGCCAGTCCACGATGCCCGCGGCATCGGGGGCCGCCAGGATCTCCTGGAATGTGTCGGATTTGCCGGGCTTCTTTATACCCGCCGCTACGGCCAGGAAGTGAATATCGTGATTGCCCAGTACGCAGGTGGCACGCTCGCCGAGAGCCATGACCGTGCGCAGGGTGCGTAATGAGTCCGGTCCACGGTTGATCAGGTCGCCGGCGAACCAGAAGCGCGCACTACGGTCATCTGCGATGTCCGGGTGCTCCAGTAATTGTTCCAGAGCGTTGTTGCAGCCCTGGAGATCGCCAACCATCCAGATGGTTTCCTGCGTTGTCATGCCGGCGTCCTGCTCCAGGGCAGACGAGTCTGCACGAACCGGCGCACGCGGTGTTGGTTTTCCATCAGCAACAATCCGCCGAAGGCGAGCAATAGGGCGACAAGATTGGGTACCAGCGCCGTGACCCACGGCGCCCATCGACTCAACATGCCGACGTTCAACGCAAGTTGGTTCGCCATGAAGAAGCCGACGCCCAGCAGAATGCCGATGAACACCTTGCTCCCGACCCCGCCGCGGCGTGTCTGCATGAAGGCGATCGGTGCGGCGATGGTCATCATTACGAACAGGGTGAACGGATAGGCGACCTTGCGCCACAGGGCCACCACCTGTCGTTCCGTCTGCAGGTTGTTGGCGGACAGATAGGAGATGTAGTCGGTCAGATCCAGTATGGACATGCGTTCCGGGGTGAGCACCCGCGCAATCAAGCGCTCAGGGGACAGGGTGGTCTCCAGGGTGCGTTCCGGCAGATGCTCGACGCGAGTGGTCGGGGCTGCCGGACGTTGCGCATTGGCCAGCGCCGAGATGGTGCTTTCGTCAATTACGGTCTGGGTGACATCGGTGAGATGCAGCGAACCGTTGCTGAAACGCCCGCTCGCGGCTTGCGACATGGACCCCAGTTCCTGCCCTGGCCGGAACTCGTACAGTGTGACGCCGGTCACCACACCGCCGCTGCTCAGCTGCGAGATATTGATGATGCGGGTGCCACCGTCCTTGTCCGCTTCCTTGAACCAGTAACCGCTGCTCATGCGGCCGCCTTCGGCGCGCCCCAGGAGTTGAAGGCTGACTTCGCTGGCTTTGAGCTCTGCCGCAGGCGTGATCACCTCCGACAGTAAAAAGGCCCCCACCACCCACGGTATGGTCACGAGCCAAAGCATGCCCAGCAGCTTGAATCCGCTCACGCCGGATACGCGTAAGATCACCAGTTCATTGCGCTGCGCCAGCCCCGCGAGCGCCAGGACGGCGCCGATAAGAACCCCGATAGGTAGCAGGTCGTACAGATAGGTCGGCAGCGCAAGGGCCTGCATGTAGAACAGGTTCAGCAGTGTGAAGCGCGTGCCGACCTTGTCGAGTTCCTCGATGAGGGCAAAGAAGGTGAAAAGCCCAAGCAGCGCGATGAGCACGACGGAACTCGATCGGTAAATCTCTTTGGCAAGATAACGACGGGTCGTGCGCATGGCTGACGGAAGAAAGCTCGTAGAAACGCTGAATATGAAAGATTAACATTCTCGCCAGCGGGCGGCCGAACCTGCCTGCCGATTGGCGGCGATGTCAGGGTACGGTGACCAGTCTCATGCGCTGCTGTATGGTGGCCGTGCGAGATCTCAGGTGCTGTGTGACGCCGTTTTGATCATAGTACGCAGGCCGCGGCAGCATGGAGGCCAGCTGGGCGGACTGACTCGGCCCCAATGACGCCGCGTCGCGCTTGAAGTAGCGCCGCGCGGCGGCCTGGGCGCCAAATACATCCGTGCCCCATTGCGCGTAATTCAGATACAGCTCGAGAATGCGTTCCTTGCTCATGGTGAGCTCGATCATGTAGGTGATGATCAGCTCTTGCCCCTTCCGTACGTAGCTGCGCGAATTCGACAGGAACAGGTTCTTTGCCAACTGCTGGCTGATGGTCGAACCCCCACGCATGGCGCGGCTGCCCCGTGCCGCCTGCTTGCGGTTGTACTCCCAAGCGCGCAGGATGTCCTGCCATTCCACGCCGCCATGATTGATGAAGTTCGAGTCTTCCGACGCCACGACCGCCCGTTTCAGGTTGGTGCTGATTTGCTCGTACGGCACCCACTCATGTCGCAGCTGCGCTTCGGGGTTCTCGCGGCGCAGTTCGCGCAGCGTTTGGAGCATGATGGCGGTGTTCGAGGGGTTATAGAAATTGTAGAAGAGCACCAGAATGAAGACGCCGATCTGGTAGAGCAGCACCAGCGCAACGCAGGCCAGCAGTCCTCCTTTCAGTAAACGGAATATCCACATGTCGCCGTCCCGTCAGGCGGCGCGCAGTTCGTCGCGCAGCGAGGCGAGGATCGCTTCGGTTTCGGGAAGCACACCGTGCCAGATCTCGAAGCTGGCGGCGGCCTGACCTACAAGCATGCCGAGGCCGTCGGCGCATTGTCCGGCGCCAGCTGCGGCTGCCTGCTCCATGAAGGGTGTGGGGCGGCTGGCATAGACCATGTCGTAGGCCAGAGACTGGTCGGCATAAAGGCCGGCCGGCAGGGCAGGGGCCTGCCCCGAGAGGCCGCCCGACGTGGCGTTGATCACGATGTCCCAGTGCTCGCCGGCATCAGGCAGTGCACCGGAGGAGAGCCGTTTACCGAACTGCGGCAGCTTGTCCGCCATTTCGGCATGCAGCGTTTCGGCGCGCTGCACGCTGCGATTCACGATGCGAAGTTGCGCACAGCCGGCTTCCAGTAATGGCAGCAAGACGCCTCTCGCGGCTCCGCCTGCGCCCACCAACAGCACCCGACGACCAGCCGGGTCATGACCCAAGCGGCGCAGATCAGCGAGCAGGCCAACACCGTCGGTGTTGCAACCATGCAGCCGGCCGTCCTTCATCCACAACGTATTGACGGCAGCGGCCACTTCCGCGCGTGGACTCAGCGCCTCGCGCGCGAGTTGAAAGGCTTCTTCCTTGAAGGGAACGGTGACGTTCAGCCCGCATCCGCCTTGCGCGAAGTACCGGCTTACCGTGGCGGCGAATGCGTCTAGCGGGGCCAGCAGTCGGTCGTAGTGCAATTCGATACCGCACTGTCGGGCAAAGGCATGGTGGATCGCGGGCGAGCGGCTGTGCTCGATGGGGTTGCCGATGACGGCGTATCGGGAGATTGGGGTTCCTGTCATGAGCGGACGGCGTGGATGTTACGGCTTGTGGACAGTACCATAGCATTGCGCGTCGGCCTGTGCGCGCCTGCCATGCTCACGGCTGGCGGGTCTCGAGCTGTTCGTGCGTGAAGTGCCAGGTACGCGTGATGGCCAGAATATCCGTGTCGCGAGCCAGCTCGGGCGGCAGGGGAGGGAAAGGTGCGGCCAGCTGCACGATACGCAAAGCAGCTTGGTTGAGCACTGGATGCTCGGCCGGCCGATCAATCTCAACGCGGGCGAGTGAGCCGTCTCGACGGATGTAGACCGTGAGTTGCAGGCTGCCGTAGATCTTGCCGCGGGCTTCTTGCGGGTAGTGTTCCGTACCCAACAGTTCTATCTTTTGGCGCCACGCTTCCACGTATCGGGCCTGCGGAACCGATGCAGCGGACGGACCCACGAACTGTTGCCGAGGCCGCGCGTTATAACGTTCGATACGCTCGCGAAGGGCGGCGATGCGCGCATTGACGATCGCGCTTTCCTGTTGGAGTTCGTCTTCGCCCGTTTCGGCTGCCGCGTCGCCCGGATCGCGGGTCTCGCCGGAGGACGGTGCCGTACTGCTGGCCTGCAAAAGCGTGAAGAGGCGCTCCTGCTCCGCTTCGAGTTCCTTCTGACGCTTGAGAAGAGCGGCCAGGACGATCTCGTCCGGCGTGCCCGTAGCGGTGAGAGGCAAGGGAGTGGAGGCGACGCCTGATTCAGAGTCGCCGCCGCCGCTGAAGTCGTGCTGGGCCAGTATCTGGGGCTGGGCGGCCGGCATATCGCCTTTCACGTTCAACAGCGTGACTTCCAGTGTAGGCTCGGGCGCGATGGCCGCCGGCGGTGCGCTGAAGTGCACGGCAAGCAAAGCCGCGTGGACCGCAATCGAGATCAGCAGCGCAATGCCGAGATGATCGTCGCGGTCTCCACGGATTTGCAACAGGCGGGCAGCGAGCACAGACATGGCATCACCGTTTGGAGATCAGGCTGGAGCAGTGTCGCGCAGTCGGCATTCGACTTCAAGCGCCAGTTCGTCGTAGCCGAGGATTTCCACTGTCACCTTATGTCCCCGTTCCAGGGCCGGCATGCCTGCAACGCGGGTTACCAGCGGTACGTTATCAAAGCGAACAAGGTCGTCGCGCAGGACCGAGGCCTCCGCAATGCGCACCTCATGCTGCTGTAGCCAGCGTAGGCACCAGTACCGTTCCATCGCGTTTTGGTAATCGCCCCAAGACGCGTACTGGGCGTCAAACGCGCCAATGATTGCAAAGAGATCGGCATCCTTGGGCTTGAAGGGCGCCGCGAGGCGCGCGGAAACGCCATGCCGGGCTGTAGCCAGCACCTGCCATTGATTGACGAGATCGACGTAGCGGCGCAGCGGAGAAGTCGACCAGGCGTAATAGGGCACACCGATCGCTTCGTGCGGCAGCGGGTGCGTGGACATGCGCACCCGGCCCGCCTGTTGGGAGCGATAGATTCCCGGCACGCCGTGTTGAGCCAGCAGTCCACCCCACAGGTTGTTGGCCAGAATCATGTACTCGGCCACGATCCGATCCAGCGGGGCATCGCGGCGGCGCGGGATCAGCTTGACCGGTGTATTGGGGTCGTCGTGTGGTCCTTCCAGGATGAAGCTGTATTCGACGCGGCTATTGTTCTCGGCCTTGCCGCGTATGGCTTCGCGCTGGGCGTACAGGTGCTTGGCGAAGTGCCACAAGGGGCGCACCCATTCCGCGTACGGCAGCGCGGACGATGGATCTTCCAGTGCTTCTGTGGTGATCTCGGCGTCCAGCATGTCGTGCCGCAGATTTTCCGCGACGCGGATGCGTTCAAGCCGGGTTTCCGAGGACAGCACTTCGCCGGTGGCGAGATTGGCTTCCACGTATAGGGAAAGGGCGGGGCGCAGTTTGCCGGCGTCGAGAGAGAAGGCAGAGATGAGCTCCCCGGGCAGCATGGGGATCTTGTGCCCGGGTGTATACACAGTAGACATTCGAGAGCGCGCCATGCGATCCAGCTCGCTGTCGCGTTCGATCGCCAGTCCCGGTGCCGCGATGTGTATCCCCAGCCGCATGATTTCGTCGCCGATCATGGTGACGGACAAGGCGTCATCCACCTCGAAGGTGAAGCTGTCGTCCATCGAGTACGCCACGACATCGGCAATGGGAAGGTCTTCGAATTCGGGCAATGAAGCGATGGCCGGGAAGGTCGTGCCCTTCGGGAAATGGGTGGCCAGAAAGCGTGTCTGATGCAATGCCAGAGGGTGCGGCCACGCGCCCACGGAAAGCAGTAGCTGTTCGGGGGTGGTTTGTTGCTTCTCGACCGCCGCGGCAAATGCTTTCCACTCGTTCGAGTTCTTGTCTGGGCGCGTCAGCAGCGAGGTTGCGACTTGCGCGATCTCGGGCGGCAGCTCGCCGGCCAACAGTTGGTCGGTCCATTTCTGCTGTTGTTCCGCCTGCAGGCGCTTCTTTTCAATAGCGGCGAGGGCGGCGGCCAGAATATCCGGCGGCGCGGGCCGGTAACGACCCTTGCCGCGCCGGTGGAAATAGGCCGGCGCGCTATTGAGCGCAAAAATCAGCGCAGCCTTTTCCACGGCGCTGGGCGTGTGGCCGTAATACTCTTCCGCGAAGACGGTCGCCTCGAATTCCTCCTGTGGCGTGCATTCCCACAGGAAATCGATTTCGATATCCGCTGCTTGCGCTTCGGCCTGCTGCAGCAGCTGGGCAGGCTCCGGAGCATCGAATTCGAACAGCACAACCGCGTTCTTGATCTTGCTGCGTTTGCCCGATTCCGATTCCACCTGCATGGTGGAATCGCTGCGAGAGAAAACTTTTGCGGCCTTGAATGTGCCGCTTTCTTCATAAAGAACGTACATGGTGTGTGTGCAGGATGCCGCTCGCGGCGGATATATCTATCGGGACGGCAGGATTCTATCGGGACGGCAGGATGCGCTCGAGCACTTCGGGCAGCCATTGCTCAAAATCCGAAATGCCGTGGTCGCTTTCTTCAAGGAGTCGCAGTTCGCAACCGTGGTACCAGTCCACCATTTCTCGCCAGTCGAGTACCTCGTCGCCCTTCGCGGCCAGAAGGTAATAGCGGCTAGGATCGGCGGGGCGGTCGAAGGCCATCTCGGCCAGCTCGTCGACGTATTCCGGCAGGAAGTGGAAACGTTCCGGAGAGTTCCACATAGTATGTTCGCCGACCTGCGTGGCGAGGTCTCGGGCGGCATAGATTACCGGATTGAAAAGCAGGGCGCGACAGCGGTGCTTTTCAGCCAGACAACCGGCATAGTAGCCGCCCAGTGAAGAGCCCAATACAACCAGGTCTCGTTCCGGGTCCATTCCCTTAGCCACACCCTGCGCGATCAATTCGTCGGCCAACTGGATCGCGGCGCGTGGGCTGGGTGGGAGCTGGGGGCAGTGCCAGAGGTCGGCATGGCCGGCGTTGTGCACGGCCTCCGCCAGTAGGCTGGCCTTGGCGGACTGCGGTGAAGAACGAAAACCGTGCAGGTAGAGAATCATGCCGTGCTTTCCATTCCTACCGAGCTTGCGCCCAGACGGCGCAGCAGCCGGTCATGCACGCCGCCGAATCCGCCATTACTCATTACCAGGACGTGATCGCCAGGACGAGCGGCCGCGCAGACGGCTTCCACCAAGGCGTCGAGATCATGCCAGGAAGATGCGCGGTCGCCCAAGGGGGCGAGCACGACCGCGGGATCCCACCCTAGGGCATGCTTGCCGGTGGTCTCGCCAAAGCAGAACACGAGATCGGCTTGCTCCAGCGCGCCCGGCAGGCGGTTCGCCATGGCGCCCAGCTTCATGGTGTTGGAGCGTGGCTCAATGACGGCCAGAATGCGGCCATCCGGTCGCTGATGCCGCAGGCCGGCCAGTGTGGTGGCGATCGCGGTCGGGTGATGGGCAAAGTCGTCGTAGACCGTGACACCTGCGACGGTGCCGCGCACTTCCATGCGCCGCTTCACGCCCTTGAACCCGTTGAGCGCCGCGATGGCATCGCCGGGGGCGACGCCCACGTGGCGGGCGGCGGCAATGGCGGCGAGCGCGTTACGCTGGTTATGGGCGCCGGAGTGCGTCCAGTCGATGACTCCTTCGACTCGACCTTCATGCAGCACCTCGAAGCGTCCGGCCGCCGGCTCGCCGCGGCTTTGCCAGGTGCCGTCCGCGCCAAAGGTTTCGGTGGGTGTCCAGCAGCCGCGCTCGATCACGCGTTGCAGGGCCGTGTCGTCGGCCGGCAGCAACACGCGGCCCTGGGACGGCACCGTGCGCAACAAGTGGTGGAACTGTGTCTCGATGGCAGCGAGATCGGGGAAGATATCGGCGTGGTCGTATTCCAGGTTATTCAATATGGCGGTGCGGGGCCGGTAGTGAACGAACTTGGAGCGCTTGTCGAAGAAGGCGGTGTCGTATTCGTCGGCCTCGATCACGAAATGGCGGCTGCCGGTATAGCGGGCCGAAACACCGAAGTCTTCGGCGACGCCGCCAATGAGGAAGTCGGGCGCCATGTCGCATTGTTCCAGCACATGGGTCAGCATGGCGGTTGTGGTGGTCTTGCCGTGCGTTCCTGCGACGGCCAGCACATGGCGGCCTTGCAGCACGGCTTCTCCCAGCCATTGCGGACCGGACACATAGGGCAGCCCGGCGTCGAGTATGGCTTCCATGAGCGGGTTGCCGCGGCGCACGACGTTACCGACGACAAACAGGTCCGGGCGCAGGGCGAGCTGATCGGCGTCGAAGCCCTCGATCAGCTGTATGCCCTGCTCTTCGAGCTGCGTGCTCATGGGGGGGTAGACGCCGGCATCGCAGCCAGTGACGGTGTGACCCGCGGCGCGGGCGATCAGCGCCAGCCCGCCCATGAACGTGCCGCAGATGCCGATGATGTGCAAGTGCATGATTTTCCTCCGGCGACTATTGTAGTGGCAGGCCCATCGCCAAGCGCCCGCGGCGTTGCGGCGGGCGGCCAGCCGGTGCCTTCGGGTGCTATCATCGTCCTCGATCTTCTTTTTATATCAAGGCACTGCGTCATGAAACGGCGAGAATTCCTGCGCCATGGCCTGGCGGCGACCGGCGTCGCCCTGGCTCCTTTCCCGCTGCTTGCGGCTCCGTCCGCGGATGCGGCGGTCACCTTCCTCGAGAACGCTTATCCCGATCTTCAAGGCGAGTCCGTACCCCTTTCAACGTATGCCGGGCGACCGTTAGTAGTGAACTTCTGGGCGACCTGGTGCGCACCCTGCGTGAAGGAAATGCCGGATCTCGACGCCTTGTCGCACAAGTATCCGAACATCACCTTTTTGGGTATCGCCATCGATACTCTCCCGAACGTGGAGCGTTTTCTCCAGAAGGTCCAGGTTTCGTATCCGCTGCTCGTAGCCGGCCATGGCGGCATTGCCCATATGAAGGCGCTAGGCAACAGCAAGGGCGGCCTTCCCTATACCGTCGTTTTCGACGCCGCATCGCGCCCCTATCGTGACATCCTGGGTCAAGTCGATCCGAAGGAATTGGACGCCGTGTTGGCCGGCATGCCCGCCACCTGAGGGCGGCGCGTGTATAGGTCAAGCAAGGGGCTACTTAATGGACAAACGGGGCTTTTTGGCGTAAAAAGGCGGTCTGTCTTCACATAAATTCCATAATGGCGCAGCGCATTCTGGTTCTGCACGGCCCCAATCTCAACCTGCTCGGCACACGCGAGCCCGAGGTCTACGGCACGCTGACTCTAGCTGATATCAATCAACGACTCCAAGACCTGGCCGACGGCCGGGGAGCCGTATTGAGCACGTACCAAAGCAATCATGAAGGCGCTCTGGTGGATCGGATCCAGGAAGCGGGGCGCGATGGAACGGAATACATCATCATCAACGCTGCCGCGTACACGCATACCAGTGTTGCGATCCGGGATGCGCTCGCGGCCGTCGACATTCCCTTCGTTGAAGTACATTTATCGAATGTCTACAAGCGGGAGGCGTTTCGTCATCACTCCTACCTGTCCAGTAGCGCGCAGGGAGTGATCGCCGGTTTGGGCGCATTCGGATACGAGGCCGCATTGCAGTTTGCGCTTGCCGGGTAGGCAAGGGTATTTCCCTTTTTTCAAACACATGCATAGGCCCTGCGTACTGTCGTCGGGGCCGTGCCACGGAAAGTTGGTATGGACCTAAGAAAACTCAAGACCCTCATCGACCTGGTTGCGGATTCCGGCATTGCCGAGCTTGAAATCACCGAGGGTGAAGGCAAGGTCAGGATCGTTAAGTTCTCCCAGACCGCTCAGCCGGTTGCGCCCGAACCCGTAGCTGCCGTGGTTGCGGCACCCGCCGCTGCTGCCCCCGCTGCCCCCGCGCCGGCGCCTGCCGCTCCGGCCGGTCATGTGGTCAAGGCGCCCATGGTGGGCACTTTCTATCGTGCGCCCAACCCTGGCGCGGCACCCTTCGTCGAAGTGGGCCAGAGCGTGAAGGAAGGTGATGCCCTGTGCATTATCGAGGCCATGAAGCTGCTCAACGAAATCGAAGCCGACAAGGCCGGGGTAATCAAGGAAATCCTCGTCGAGAACGGCGAACCGGTCGAGTACGGTCAACCCCTGTTCGTCATTGGCTGATCCATGTTCGAGAAAATCCTCATCGCCAACCGCGGCGAAATCGCGTTGCGAATCCAGAGGGCGTGTCGCGAGCTTGGCGTGAAGACCGTGGTGGTGCATTCCGAAGCCGATCGTGACGCCAAGTATGTGCGCCTGGCCGACGAATCCGTCTGCATCGGGCCTGCTTCGCCCCGTGACAGCTACCTGAATATGCCGGCCATCATTTCGGCGGCCGAAGTCACCGATGCAGAAGCCATTCACCCGGGCTACGGCTTCCTGGCTGAGAATGCCGATTTCGCCGAACGCGTCGAAAAGAGCGGTTTTGTCTTCATCGGCCCGCGTCCCGAGTCGATCCGTACCATGGGTGACAAGGTCAAAGCCAAGCAGGCAATGATCGCCGCGGGCGTGCCGGTCGTTCCGGGTTCGGAAGGCGGCCTGCCCGAAGATCCCGCCGAAATCCTGCGCATTGCGCGGGACATCGGCTATCCGGTGATCGTCAAGGCCGCCGGCGGCGGTGGCGGCCGCGGTATGCGGGTCGTCTACACCGAGGCGGCGTTGCTGAATGCCGTCGCCCTGACGCGTACGGAGGCCCAGGCCGCATTCGATAACCCGGAAGTCTATATGGAGAAGTTCCTTGAGAACCCTCGCCATATCGAAATCCAGATCCTTGCCGACGGTGGGCGCAATGCCTTGTGGCTGGGGGAGCGCGATTGCTCCATGCAGCGCCGCCACCAGAAGGTGATCGAAGAAGCGCCGGCGCCGGGCATTCCACGCCGGGCGATCGAACGCATTGGTGAACGCTGCGCCGACGCATGTCGCGGCATGAAGTATCGCGGTGCGGGAACGTTCGAATTCCTGTACGAAGACGGCGAGTTCTATTTCATCGAGATGAACACGCGGATCCAGGTCGAGCACACGGTGACCGAGATGATCACCGGCATCGATCTGGTGCAGCAGCAGATCCTTATTGCAGCCGGCGAGAAGTTCACGTTGCGCCAGCGCGACGTTAATTTCCGTGGCCACGCCATCGAATGCCGGATCAACGCTGAAGATCCCTTCAAGTTCATTCCGAGCCCAGGTCTTATCACCAACTGGCACGTGCCGGGCGGTCCGGGTGTGCGCATGGATTCGCACGTGTTTTCGGGTTACCGGGTTCCGCCCAACTACGACTCGATGATCGGCAAGCTCATTACGTATGGCGATACCCGCGAACAGGCGATCGCCCGCATGAGCATCGCCCTGTCCGAAATGGTCGTGGAAGGCGTGAATACGAACATAGCTCTGCATAGGGAGCTCATGGCGGATGCCCGCTTCATTGAAGGCGGCACCTCCATCCACTATCTCGAGCACAAGCTGTCCCAGCGCCCTTAACACGGGCCTTGCAAGACCGCAGAAGCCCGGGTTGTCCCGGGCTTCTACATGGAAGGAAGTATGCGCGAACTGGTCCTGAATTGTCCTGAAGCCGAGGCGGAGTCGCTGTCCGACGCCTTGCTGGAAACGGGTGTGCTGGCGGTTTCGGTCGAAGACGCCGACAGCGACACCGCCAGCGAGAGCCCGCTGTATGGCGAGCCGGGACTAGAGCCTTCTGTACAGGCATGGCGCAATAACCGCGTCGTGGCGCTGCTGCCGGACGGCCTAGATCCCCGCCAGGTTCTGGAGCAGTTGGCCGATCAGGCCGGCCGTTCGTTTATTGATTCCGACTGGTTCTTGCGCGACGTACCGGACGAGGACTGGGTGCGTTTGACGCAATCCCAATTCGGGCCCATACAGGTGGGTGAGCGGATCTGGATTGTGCCAAGCTGGCACGCCGCGGATCCGGATCTGCCCCAGGCGGATCGCCCCGCGGACGATATCATCCGCATCGAGCTTGACCCGGGATTGGCCTTTGGCACCGGCAGCCACCCGACCACACATTTATGCCTGGAGTGGCTGGCAGAATGCCTGCCGGCGGGCACCACCGTGCTGGATTACGGTTGCGGCTCGGGTATCTTGGCCATTGCCGCAGCGATGCTGGGTGCTCAGCGAGTAGAAGCTGTCGATATCGACGAACAGGCGGTCCAGTCCACCCAATACAACGCCACCAATAACCGTACCCGTGTGCATGCTTGTCTGCCCGATGATCTGGCGCCTGGTCGGTTCGACGTGGTGGTCGCCAATATTCTGTCCAATCCGCTCAAGGTGCTCGCGCCCATGCTCGCGAATCGCGTTGCGGAGGGCGGTAGTTTGGTGCTGTCGGGCGTGCTTGAACGACAGGCATCCGAAGTGGCTGCCGCTTATGCACCGTGGCTGGACATGACCGTCTGGCAGGCGCGAGACGGCTGGGTCTGCCTCGCCGGCCGGCGAGGCCGGGACTGACCGGAGGTGACACGGCTATGGAGCTGACGACGCGTTGCCCGCAGTGCCAGACCGCCTTCCCAGTTTCCCTGGAGCAACTGCAGCTACGCAAGGGATACATCCGTTGTGTGCAGTGCGCCCATATTTTCGATGGATTCGACGCGGTGGTGCCCACTGCGGCCGGCCCGGAACACACGATTGCGCCTGAGCGCGAGACCGCGCCCAGGAACGATGCGCCCGCGGCTGGCACCGACGAATCTTCCTACTCACATCGATTCATTATTCCGCCCGACGATCCATTGCGGGACGTCGGACCGACGCCCGCGCGTCCTTTCTCTATCGGCGGCGACCACGCACCGGTAGCTGCACGTGAGCCACAGATGCCCGCCGTTTTGCGGGGACGCCACGACATGCGCCCCTCGGCCGGTGACCCGTCGTTCACGATCACTGATCGCCGAACTGCAACGACTTCGCGTAGCGAGCCGGTCTTCGGCCTGCGTGGGGCTGCGGACGTCAACAATGACGAAGCCCGAATCGAGGATCCCGCCCCGATTGAAGAGACGGGCGACGCGCCGGAAGCGGACGACTTTTTATTTGTCGAGCCCCGTGCGAATCGCCGCTCGCAACGGCACATCGCCGACCAGTTTGATGGCGGGCGCTCGCAGAAAACTTGGATGACTCCCGTATGGGGCGTGCTGACAGCGATCGGATTGATCGTGCTGCTGCTCCAAGGTGTGTACGTTTATCGTAGCCAGCTGGCCAATGCGTTTCCCGGTTTGCGGCCCTCGCTGGAGGCGGCGTGCGAGAAGGCGGGCTGCGCGGTACCCTATGAGCGGCAGATCCATGCGATCGCCATTACCGGCTCAGCACTGCGGGCCAGTGCCGCCACCGAGGACGGGGTTTCACAGCTCACGCTCGAAGCAACGTTGCGCAACACGCACGAGCGGCCACAAGAGTGGCCGACGTTGGTGCTCGACCTGAAAGATGCATCCGGCACCGTCGTTGTCCGGCGTAACCTGTCGCCCGAGGCGTGGGTGCCTGGCGATCTGCGCTCGGGGCCCTTCCCGGCGGGCCGGGAGATCACCGTCCAGGTTCCTGTTTCCGTCCGAGGCGTGCAGGCCAACGGATATCAACTTGATAAATTCTTTCCATGAGGCCATAGCGGCAATGTCTGAAAAAGTCCTGATCTGTGGTTCCGTCGCCTTCGATACCATTGCCGTCTTCGAAGGTCATTTCAAGGATCACATTCTTGCCGATGGCATTCAATCCCTGAGCGTCTCGTTCTTCGTGCCGAACCTGCGTAAGGAGTATGGCGGGTGCGCCGGCAACATCGCCTATAACCTGAACCTCTTGGGCGGACACGCTGTGCCCGTGGGAACCGTGGGCGGCGATGCGGCGGACTACATCAAGCATATGCAGGAGCTGGGCATCGACACGAGTCTGCTGCGCGTGCTGCCTGATATGTTCACGCCGCAGTGCTTTATCACCACTGACCTCGACAACAACCAGATCGCTTCATTTCACCCTGGCGCCATGATGTTGTCCGCTGAGAACGACATCAGCGGTCAGCGGGCGGCATGGGGTATCGTCGCACCCGATTCGAAGGAAGGCATGTTCGCGCACGCCCGCCGCATGCATGCGGACGGTACGCCGTTCGTGTTCGACCTGGGTCAAGCCATGCCGCTATTCGATGCCAACGACCTGCAAGAGATGTTGGGCCTGGCGTCCATATTGTGCGTGAACGAGTATGAAGCGGGCGTTGTCCTGCAGCGTACCGGTCGCAGCATGGAAGACATCGCAAGTGGTTTGCAGGGCGTCATCGTCACGCACGGCGCAGACGGCGCGATCGTTTACGACAGTAACGGCACCACGCATATCCCCGCCGTTGCCGCCTCGGAGGTCGTCGACCCCACGGGCTGCGGAGACGCCCACCGCGCGGGCCTGCTGTATGGCCTGACGCGTAAGTGGAGTCTGGCGGACGCATGTAAACTTGGAAATGTCATGGGAAGCATCAAAGTTGCTTCCCGTGGGCCCCAGAATCATCGACCCACTCGCGATCAGGTTGAGTCCGTACTTCGGGACCACTACGGGCTTACGTTATAAGGAGCAGTCCATGAATACCACCATTCAACAAGAGCTTCGGCCCCGGTCCAGGCGCTGGCTGGCGGCATTGGCTGTCGTCGGCTCGCTTTCGGTTTTGGCCGGATGTGCACACAAGAGCGCGTCGAGCTCCGTCTACACCTATGGCCAGGCGCAGCGCGAACAGATCGTCCGACTCGGCACCGTCGAAGGTGTGCGCAATGTGGTGATCCAGAACGAACGCAGCAGCGGCGTGGGTGCTCTTGCGGGCGGCGCGCTGGGCGGCGTTGCCGGCAGTTCGATCGGCGGCGGTCGCGGTCAGATTCTGGCGGCGATTGGCGGCGGCCTGTTGGGCGCCTTGGCCGGCGACGCGGTGGAACATCAGACAGGCAAATCTAGCGGTCTGGAAATCACCGTCCGTCTCGATAACGGCGAGACTCGAGTTATTGCGCAAGAGGCCGATGTGGCCATCGGCGTGGGACAGCGCGTGCGTGTGATCAGCGGAAACGGCCCGACTCGCGTCGTGCCGATGTAAGAATCGCGAGCGGCATCATGCCAGGGGGCCCACCCCTGGCGTGAGCATTAAACGCCGAAGAACGAGAACGCGAGACGCTGCAGCACCATGATGGCCACTTGGGCCACCAGCAACAGCACCAGCGGGGAGAGATCCAGCCCGCCCAGGTTGGGCATGATGCGGCGTATCGGATCCAGCAGTGGCGCCGTGAGCGTTTGCAGCAACGGCATGATCGGCGCCATGGGGTTCACCCAGGACAGAATCGCCTGGATCAGCGTGACCCACAGGACAATGTTGAACGCCCATTTCGCCATTGTGATCACGGCGGCAATCAGCGAGCGTGTCAGACCTTCTATAGAAGGAAGCTGCCCGGTCAGCACGACCCATGTCAGAAGCAGGAAGACCAGCGCAGTCAGCCAACATGCGACCAGGCTTGGCCAATCGACGCGGTTCGATGGCTTGATCACATTGCGCACCGGCGTCACCAACCAATTCGTGCCGCGCAGGATCGCCTGAGAGTACGGGTTGAAGGGGTGCAGGCGGATGGCGTACATCCATGCCCGAAGTATGAGTGCGATGCCAAAGAGCGAAAACAAAATGTTTAGCACGAAATACAGGACATCGCTGAACATGGTCGCCTACTTGGGAAAAACGGAATGCGCCATTGTCGCACGAGAGCGACGGGCTTTGAACAGGGCGGATGTGAGCTGATCAACCGGTCCGTAGGAACGGCTTTACGCGCCGTGCGGACTAGCACGGCGCGTTGAGATACCGGCGGGAGTCAGGGACGGTTGCCGGTGGGGAAGGGCCAGGACGCCGCAGGGTTGCGGGTCTTCTTTGCAGGCGTGGCTTCGGCTGTTTTCTTGGCAGCCTTGGCGCCGGCCTTGCTGGAGGCCTTTTTCACAGACTTGCTTGCGGTGGATTGATCGGTCACCGTTGCTTCCTTGCTTGCTGACTTGGCCGGCGCCTTCGCAGGCTTCGCCGCGGCAGGCTTGCTGGCGGCTTTCTTAGCAGCCGTCTTACCCGCAGCCGGCTTGCCGGTCGTTTTCTTGACGGCAGTCCGGGCAGCCGTTGCGGACTTGCTCGTCGCGGCCTTGGCTGCTGTCTTCGTGGTTGTCG
This sequence comes from Burkholderiaceae bacterium, assembly GCA_035306485.1. Classification (GTDB taxonomy): domain Bacteria; phylum Pseudomonadota; class Gammaproteobacteria; order Burkholderiales; family Burkholderiaceae_B; genus Yanghanlia. The sequence continues at coordinate 1,948 of DATGNX010000051.1, read as the reverse complement.
ATTTCGTAGCTGCCTTCTTGGCGGCTGTTTTGGCCGGTGCCTTCTTCGCGGCAACCTTGCTGGCGGTCGACTTCACGGCCTTCTTGGCGACGGCTTTCGTCGCTTTCTTCGCAGGCGCCTTTGCTGCAGTCTTCGTTGCCTTTGCCGCAGTCTTCGTCGACTTGGCAACCGATTTGGTCGCCGTCTTTGCGGCTGTTTTCTTGGTCGCCTTGCTAGCCGTCTTCGTGGACTTCGTCGCAGCCTTCTTGGCTACAGACTTGGTCGCAGTCTTAGTGGCAGCTTTCTTAGCAGCGGCCTTCTTGACGGTCGTCTTAGCTGCAGTCTTCGTCGCAGACTTGGCAGCAGTCTTCGTTGCCTTCTTAGCGACGCTCTTTGCCGCAGTCTTGGCTGCCTTGGCGGTGGACGACTTCTTGGCTTGCGTTGCCGGCTTGGCCGCCGGACTCTTCACTTTTGCTTCCGTTGTGGTCGCAGGCTTGGTGCTCTTGGTCTTCTTTGCTACTTTGGCGGCCTTTTTGGCTGTAGCCATGGTAGTGCTCCTTGGAGAGTAGAGTCGCCTAGAGTCTAACTGAACGTGTAACAGCTACCAAGCCTTATTCCCTTGGAAAGGCCCATCTGTCGCGATATTCCGCCATACATGTCTCTAAAAAGTTGCGTTCCTTTGTTTTGTGCGGCGATTTAAGCAGCAGCTTTAGGGTTTGCCTGCATGTGGAGACAGTGTATCGATGCCGAAAGCTTCTCGACTTCCTTTTCGTAGCGCGCGATCGCGGCGGCCTTCACGGGCCCGAAGCCGCGAATCGAGTCGGGCAGCTTGGCGAGTGTGAGCGCATCGGAATAATTTTCGGTCGTTAGTCCTTGTGCAATGGCTGCGAGCGTCGTTTCGAAGTCGCGCAGCAGGCGGCGCTCCGCCTTGCGTTCCGCCTGCCATGAGAAGACATCCAGCCAGCTGCCGCGTAGGTGCCTGCCATAGGCAAGCGCACGCATCATCGTTTCCATGTAAGGCCCGAAGACCCGCTTGCGCGGCCGTCCGGTGTGCGGATCACGCGTAGCGAGCAGCGGAGGGGCGAGATGAAAACGCAATGTGTAGTCGCCTTCAAACTGCGCTTCGAGTTCACGGCGGAAGGCGCCGTCGGTGTACAGGCGTGCGATCTCGTATTCGTCCTTGATGGCCATCAGTCGATAGAGTGAACGCGCCGCTGCCCGCGTCAGTCCGTATGCATGCTGGATGGGCAGTTTCTCTTCGGCGCGACGTATGCGCTCTATGGCCTTGCTGTAGCGTCGGGCATAGGCGGCGTTCTGGTATGCCGTGAGCGCAGCGACGTGGCGCTGCATCAGTTGATCCAACGGCTCAAGCGCAGGCTCGATAGTCTGCTCGGCAGTAGAGGCGGCGAGCAAAGCGGCAGGGTTGCTGGCGGACAAACGCCCCAAGCGGAAAGCGTGCAAGTTCGCTTCCACTGCTACGCCGTTCAACACGATCGCGCGTTCGATGGCCCCCGCACTGACAGGCACGGCACCGAGCTGCCATGCGTGTCCCAACATGATCATGTTCGACAAGATCGTGTCGCCATGGTGCTGTTCGGCAAGCGCGTGTGCGTCCAGTACGTGCAAATGATCCTGACCGACAGCGCGGCGGAAGTGATCGGTGATCGCGGCTGGATCGTGTTGCGCCTCGCGGTCACGTGTGAACTCCGCCGGCGGTGCAATGTGCGCGTTGAGCACGGCGGTGGTGTGACCTTGCGCCAGCGTTTGCCAAGCCTCGGGCTTCAGGCCCGCTACGCCGTCGCACAGGATCGCCGTGTCGGCGCTGGCGGTATCGATGCGCACCGGCCCGGTGGATTCGGTATCTGCGGCAATGCGCACATGACTGATGACGGCTCCGCCTTTCTGGGCGAGCCCGGTGATGTCGAAGACGGAAGCCGAACGGCCTTCCAGATTGGCGGCCATGGAGATA
>DATGNX010000050.1:0-16411 GCA_035306485.1 Burkholderiaceae bacterium | reverse complement strand
GCGCGTACGCGCGCCTGCTTCTCTGTTTTGCCGATGTCCGGCTGATGCTTGAAATCCAGGCCGAAGCCGACGTTCTCTTCCAATGTCAGCCAGGGCAGCAGGCTAGGATCCTGAAAGACGAAGCTGGAACGCGGGTGCGGGCCTTGCAGCGCTTCACCTTTTAAGCGTACGTGGCCATAGTCGGCCACCTGCAGGCCGGCCAGCACGCGCAGAAGCGAGGATTTCCCCACACCGCTGGGTCCCAGAATGGCGATGACCTCGCCGGGTTGCAGCTGCAGTGAGAAATCCCGCAGCACAACATGGAGGGCGCCGTCGGCGCCTGGGTAGCCCAAACGGATGCGTTCGGCTTCGAGAATCGGTGGAGTGGCCGTGTGTAGGCCGGCGGCTGTCATTGCAAGGTCTCCGGGGTGGATCAGTCCGGCAGCAGGTAGAAGTCGGCTTTAGTCACGCCGCAATCTGGGCAGACCCAGTCTTCGGGGATATCTTCGAATCGCGTGCCGGCGGCAATGCCGTGCTCCGGCATGCCGACCGCTTCGTCATAGATCAGGCCGCAGGGGCCGCACATCCATTGCCGGCTCATGCTGCCTCGACCTCAGCGGCTTGTTCCAGCGCGTGGATTTCCTTGCGAAGATGCTTGAGCGCCGGCGTGACGATCGCCACGAAGACGGCTTCGCGTAAGCGTCGCTGGGCCGGATGGCGCATCAGGTAGCCCTTGGCCCCGGCGTGCAAAACGGCCGAATTCGCGGCGCGCAGCGTGAGTTCGGAAGCGGCGAGACGCAGCCGCAGCACATCGATAATCTTGGCTTGGCCGGCATCCACCTGTGCGGACAGGCGTTGCGCAGCGGCTTGCAGCGCGGCGGCTTCCCGTTCCAGGTCTTCGTCCTGGTCGTCCAGGTACTGGTTGACGTGAGCGGTGGTGACGTTGCTTTCGCGGATCGTCCGCTGCGAACCCTTGATAATGCCGAACCCCATTCCGACCTGGCCGAGCACGAAGCCGGGTTTCACGCCGGCAAGGTAATCGCCAAATTGTTCGGGGTGCGCCAGCACGCCGTCCGCGGCGATGCGCACATCCTTGAAGCGGATGTTCAAGGTCTGCGTCCCTTCCAGACCGGAGAACTCGGGGCAAGGATGCAGGCTGACGCCTTCCGAGTCGCAGCGCACGGCGAACATGACATAAGCGCCGTCTTCCAGTGCAGCGGCGGTGATCACCAGATGGCCTTCACCGACATTGGACACCCAGGGCAGGGAACCGGACACGAGGTAGTCGTCGCCGTCGCGGCGGGCCTTCAGATGAATATTCTCGATCCCGGCCAGGTGCTTCACCGTATTGCTCATGCCAGTGCCCGCGAGGAGCTCGCCACTTAGCACCTCAGGCAGAAAACGATCGCGGGTGGATGCATTGGCGGACTGGCGTAGGAAGCGGATGCAGGTCGTCTGGCACCAAACCAGGAAGGCGGTGGAGCCACATTCCCGGCCGACTTCGGTGATCACGTCGATCTGCGCTCCTAGGCCCAGACCCAGGCCGCCGTCGCTGGCGGGTACGGCCGCCGCGTAGCCGCCGGCTGCTCCCAGCTTGCGCAGGAACTCACCCGGGTAGCGGCCTTCTTGGTCGATGGCGCTGGTGATCGGGGCAAGATCGGCCTTAACCAGATCCTTGACCCGTTCCAGCAGCTTTTCCGTGTTGGCAATGGCGGACATGGGCTTTCCTTGCTCCGCCATCAGGCAAAGGCCGTCAATTCGGGGTTGGCGAAAGGCTGCAGTTCCGGATTGATCGGCGTTTGTGCCAGGCTGTTGGCGTAGTTGCACAGCGTGGCCAGGCTGACGCCGAGCACCACTTCCAGCGCTTGCTGGTCGTTGTAGCCGGCGGCGCGGAAGGCGGCCAGTTCGTCGTCGGACACTTGTCCCTTCTTCTCGATGACTGCCACGCTGAAACGCGCCAGGGCGTTGAGTTTGGGGTCGTCGATGGCTTCAACGTTGCGCAGCGCCTCCACCACGGCTTCGGGCATTTGCAGCTTCTTGAGCGACAGCTTGGTGTGGCCGGCCACACAGAAACCGCAATCGTTCAGTGTGGCGGCGGTGATTTGCACCACTTCACGTTCGGCGGGAGTCAGGCTGGTCTTGCCATTGATGGCGCCGACGACCTGGTAGGTCTCGAGGGCGGCGGGCGCGTTGGCGAGCACGCCGATCAGGTTGGGCAGAAAGCCGTTGGCTTTTTGTGCTGCTTCCACACGCTCGCGCGCGGCTTCAGGTGCGGTTTCAATGCTGTGGATAGTAAGGCGGCTCATCAATAGACCTTCTGGAAATATGGATTTCCTCAAAGTCTAGTGAAGAGTCCTTAAGCCGTGAACGAATAAGGAGCAATGAGCTTATGCAGTCCGGTTGAATATGCTTATAACGGAAAGAGGGGGTGCCTCTAGCGACGCTTGGTCTGCGGCTTCAGGCGTTCGAACGGCGGCAGATAGCGGCGCTGGATGCCGTTCTCGCGCCCGAAGCGCTTCCAGTCGAAGGCAGGTCCCGGATCCGTTTTCCGACCGGGGGCGATATGCTCATGCCCACGGACTGCTTTCAAGGTGTGGCGGGATCGGAGGGCGGGAAGTAGGCGTTGCAGTGCGGTGTACTGCGCATCCGCGTAGGGCAGCCGGTCGGTGCCTTCCAATTCAATTCCGATGGAGAAATCGTTGCAGCGTTCCCGGCCCTCGAAACTGGAAACGCCCGCGTGCCAAGCCCGATCGTGAGTTGAAACAAACTGGACGATGGACCCGTCTCGCCGGATGAAGAAGTGCGCCGACACGCGTAGCTCGCGCAGCCGTTCAAGCCAGGGGTGCGAGCCATAGTCGAGCCGGTTCAGGAAGAAATCGACCACTTCCGGACCGCCAAAGCGCCCCGGCGGCAAGCTGATGTTGTGCAGGACCAGCAGATAGGCGTCCTGTCCAGGAGGCCGGGCGTCGTGATTGGGCGAGGGAGAAAGGGTGACACCGGGGGCGGCTTGCAGCCAGCCGTGGCGATCCAGTTTGAGTGCGCGCTTCTCGCTGTTCGGCATGAGAGATTGATTGATATGCCGATCGGCCCCCGTCAGGTCTTGCGTTGGCCGAGTCGGGCGTGTTCCTGCCCGCACCATGTGTGGCCGTCGATCAGAACAGCTTCGGAGCGTGGCATGTGGATACCGCAGTGCTCACAGCGTACCATGGCCTCGGCATCGCTCATATCCGCCGCGATGTCCTGCTTGCCCTTCGGACGTGGCGACTTTGTATGGCCGGCTTTGTGTGACAGCAGACGCGCGCCGAACAGCACCACCACGATCACGACAAACCAAAAGAGAATCTTACCCACGTATCAACCCCTGTTCAGAAGCACGTCCAGCACGAAGCGACTGCCGCTGTACGAGAGCAGCACGAAGGCGAAACCAACCAGGGTCCAGCGCAGCGCCGTGCGGCCGCGCCACCCTTTGGTATGACGACCCAATAACAGGCCGCCGAAAGTGAACCACGCCAGCAGCGTGAAGATCGTCTTGTGATCCAGTGGGAAAAGCACGCCCAGCGTCTGGAGCGAGACGATGGCGCCGGTGAACACAGTCAGCGTCAGGACAGCGAAGCCGATCCATACCAGGCGGAACAGCAGTTTTTCTTGAATCAGCAGCGGGGGCAGGGTGTCCAGCGCACGCGCCACAAGGCCTTGTTTGTCTTTGTTTTCAGAGGGGCGATGCAGCTGCCGATCGAGCGAGGCCATGAACAGGGCATGCAGGGTAGCCACCGCAATCAGGCCGTAGGCGCACAAGGCGATGATGAGATGCGCGCGCAGCCATTGGCTTTCGCCGTGCGGTACCATGGGCCCGAAAGGGAATAGGCCACCCAACAGGGCCGCCAGCGCCGCAGCCGGCAACAGCACGAGCAATAGGCCGTCGAGCTTCAGCACGAAATTTTCGAGCCAGAACAGCAGCATGCCCAGCCAGATGGCTGCAGACAACGCCAGCGCCCAACCCACGTGCAGGCCGTCGTCGCGACCCAGCATGGATTCGTACAGGCCGATGGCTTGCATCATCAGCGCGATCACCAATACGGTGTGCGAGACCGGCCCGACGTTGAATTCCTGCCGACCCTGCGCGAGCAGCCGCCACCACCCCGCGCCAAGGAGCGCGTAGGCCAGTGCGGCCAGCAACTGAAATACAATGCCTGCAGACATAGTCCTTTGGACCTCGGTTCAAACGGATGATTTTAGGCTGGTTCCACCAGCGTTTAGTTTAAGCGAAACCACTACCATGCTCGATAACCTGACCCAGCGCCTGTCGCGCGTCGTCAAGACCATGCGCGGGGAAGCCCGCCTGACCGAGTCCAACACCCAGGAAATGCTGCGCGAAGTGCGCATGGCGCTTCTGGAAGCGGACGTGGCCTTGCCGGTCGTGCGCGAGTTCATCGCCCGGGTGAAGGAACGCGCGCTGGGACAAGAAGTCGCCGGCAGCCTGAACCCCGGCCAGGCCCTTGTGGGGGTCGTTCATAAAGAACTTACCGCCCTTATGGGCGGGGACCTCGGTGCGGAGGCATCGGAGCTGTCCCTGGCCGCTCAGCCGCCCGCCGTCATCCTTATGGCGGGTCTGCAAGGCGCCGGTAAAACCACCACGACCGGTAAGCTGGCAAAGTGGCTGGCCGAGGGCAACCACGTCCAAGGTGAGCGCAAGACCGGTAAGAAGAAGGTGCTGGTTGTCAGTGCCGACGTCTACCGTCCTGCGGCTATCGACCAGTTGAAGTCCGTGGCCGCGCAGGTCAAGGTGGACTTCCTGCCGTCGGATCCCTCGCAGACACCGGATGCCATCGCGCGCGGCGCCCTGGATCACGCCAAGCGTCATTTCTACGATGTGCTCATTGTCGATACGGCCGGGCGCCTGGGTATCGACGAAGCCATGATGCGGGAAATCCGCAGCCTGTACGACATACTCAAGCCGATCGAAACCCTCTTCGTCGTGGACGCCATGCAGGGTCAAGACGCGGTGAACGTCGCTAAGGCTTTCGCCGAAGCACTACCGCTGACCGGCGTGGTCATGACCAAGTTGGACGGCGATGCGCGCGGCGGTGCGGCTCTCTCGGTGCGTCACGTCACCGGCAAGCCGCTGAAGTTCGTCGGCGTGTCCGAAAAGATGGACGGCCTAGAGCCCTTCCACCCCGAGCGCATGGCGCAACGGGTGCTTGGCATGGGCGACATCGTTTCGCTGGTCGAACAGGCGCAGCGCAATATCGATATTGCCGAGGCCGAGAAATTCGCCAAGAAGATCAAGTCGGGCGACAAGTTCGATCTGAACGACTTCCGCGACCAGCTTCAGCAAGTAAAGAAGATGGGCGACATGGGCTCATTGTTGAAGAAGCTGCCCGCGCAGTTTGCGGCCGCGGCCGACCAGATGCAGAGCGGGCAGGCAGAGAAGCAACTCCGCCGCACGGAGGGCATTCTGAACTCCATGACTCCCCAGGAGCGGGCGAAGCCAGAGCTGCTGAAGGCGTCGCGCAAGCGCCGCATCGCGGCGGGTGCCGGCGTGCCCGTTCAGGAAGTGAACCGCCTGCTGAATCAGTACCAACAGATGGCCGGCATGATGAAACAGATGAAGAAGGGCGGCATGGCGAAGATGATGCGCGCCATGGGTGGTCTGAAGGGCTTGGGTAAGGGCGGTTTTCGCGGGTTTTAGGCTGCCTTAGGGGGTGGCTCGGATTTGCGGGGCTCGCCCACGTCGCGGCCTGCATGCCGCTCCGATTCGCCGGGGCTCCCCCACCTCGCCGCCTGCATGCGGCTCGGATTCGCGGGGCTCGTCCACCTCGCCGCTTGCATGCGGCTCGGATTCGCCCGGCAGCGAACAGTCCGCAGTGGACTGTTCGCGGTCCGGGCTCATCCACCCCCAACCGCTACTACTACCTCTAGGGTGTCGCCTTCAGCGAGTTCGGTGGCGGCGTGGGCGCTGCGCGGGACGATTTCGCCGTTGCGTTCCACGGCTATGCGTTTGCCCTGGAAGCCCAGCTGTTCCATCAGGCCCGAGACGGTTAGGCCAGGGTCAATGCGGCGGGTTTCGCCATTCAAAGTGATATTCATGGATTCCTCCCGGTTCAAGTTTCGGACTGGCAGGATTTCAATCGCGAAAGCGGTCTGTGGCGGCGAGCAGGTGTGCCAGTATGCCCGGCTCGTCGAAGGCATGGCCTCCATCGTCCACGAGGTGGAAGGCGGCTTCGGGCCATGCCTGGTGCAGTTCCCATGCGGTGCGCGCCGGTGTGCAGACGTCGTAACGGCCCTGCACGATGACGCCTGGAATGTCTTTGAGGATACCTGCATTGCGCAGGAGCTGTCCTTCTTCCAGGAAACCACGGTTCATGAAGTAGTGGTTTTCAATTCGGGCGAAGGCCAGGGCGGACGCGTCGTCCGCATGCGACAACTGATGCTCTCGGTTGGGCAATAGTGTAATGGTATGACTTTCCCATTGGGTCCATGCGTGAGCGGCTTCCAGCTGCACCTGGCGATCGCTGCCCGTTAGGCGGCGATGATAGGCGGCGATCAAGTCGTCGCGTTCTTCCGGCGGTATCGGCGCCAGGTAGCGTTCCCAGTGGTCCGGAAACAGCCAAGACGCCCCTTCCTGATAGAACCAGCGCAGCTCCGCCTGCCTAACGGTGAAGATGCCTCGCAGAATTAGGGCGCTAACGCGCTGCGGATGCGTCTGTGCGTAGGCCAGCCCAAGCGTGGACCCCCATGAGCCGCCGAACACCAGCATCTGCTCCGTTTCCAGCACCTCGGCGCGCAACTTCTCCATGTCGTCCACCAGGTGCCAGGTGGTGTTGTTCTCCAGGCTTGCATGCGGCGTGGAGCGGCCACAGCCACGCTGATCGAACAGCAACACGTTGTAGGCAGCGGGGTCGAAGAGGCGGCGGTGTACAGGCGAGCACCCGCCGCCCGGTCCGCCATGGAGAAAGATCGCCGGCTTGCCCTGCGGATTACCGCAGAGCTCCCAATACACGCGGTGACCGTCGTCGGTAGTCAGGTAGCCGTGCGAATAAGGTTGAATCTCCGGATACATTCAGGCCTTGCGTTTGAAGATGAGATCCCACACGCCATGGCCCAGACGCAGGCCGCGTGTCTCGAACTTGGTTTGCGGGCGGAAGTCGGGGCGAGGCGCGTAGCCTTCAGCTACCGTGTTCTCCAGGGCGGTTTCGCCGTTGAGTACTTCCAGCATTTGTTCCGCGTAGTTCTCCCAGTCCGTGGCCAAGTGTATATAGGCGCCAGGCTTCATGCGGCTCGCCAACAGCTTAATGAGCGGCGGCTGAATCAGGCGGCGCTTGTGATGGCGCTTCTTGGGCCACGGATCCGGAAAGTAGATGTGCACGCCCGCCAGTGAGTCCGGGGGAATCATGTCCTTCAGGACTTCCACCGCGTCGTGCTGGATCACCCGCACATTGGTCAAGCCGGACTCGTCGATGCGCTTCAGCATGGCGCCCACGCCGGCATTGAAGACCTCGACGCCTAGGAAGTTGTCGTCCGGTCGCGCCAGTGCGATCTTTTCTGTGGTCTCGCCCATGCCGAAACCGATCTCGAGCACGGTGGGCGCCTTGCGGCCGAAGACCTGTTCGAAATCGAGCTGGCGGGGGGCGTACGGAATCGCCCACAGCGGCATCAGCCGGTCCAGCGCCTCGCGCTGGCTGGGCGTGATGTGGGCGCGCCGATGGACAAAACTGCGGATATGCGTCGTGCCGGACGGCGCCGTGGCCGTGCGGACATAATCTTCAGGGAGCTCGGGATCGGTATTCATCCCGCCATTGTAGCGGGTGGAAGCTGCGTTATAATCTCTTCCCCTCGCGGGTGTAGTTCAATGGTAGAACGGCGGCTTCCCAAGCCTCAAGCGTGGGTTCGATTCCCATCACCCGCTCCACTTTCGGCCGCTCGGCCGGGCCTGTCCGGCCCGACTCTCAAGCGCGGTTTCAGGCCTGAACCTCTACTCGGCCTTCGCCTTCCCCCAGTTCCCCGATCACTGCCGCATGGCCGAAGCCTTCGCTATGGAAGATGTCCAGCACTTGTGCTGCGGACTCTGCTGAACACGCCACGAGCAGACCGCCCGAGGTCTGCGGGTCGCACAGCAGGGCGCGCAGGGCGTCGTCCACACTAGGCGAGAGCACAATGGACTCGCCGTACGCGGCCCAGTTACGACCGGATGCCCCCGTGATCACACCCTGTTCCGCGAACTGGCGCACTCCGGGCAGCCAGGGCAGGTCAGCCGCGCGTACCTTCAGTGTCAGCCCCGATGCGCGGGCGATTTCCAGGGCATGGCCCAGCAAGCCGAAGCCGGTGACGTCGGTGATCGCGTGCACGCCTTCCAGTTTGCCGAGCGTAGCGCCGGGCCGGTTCAACAGCGTTGTGCTGTCGATCATGGCGCGATAGCCGGCATCGTCCAGCACATTCTTCTTCAGCGCCGCTGACAGAATGCCGACACCGAGCGGCTTGCCAAGAATCAGGACGTCGCCGGCGCGGGCGTCGGCGTTGCGTTTGATGTGATCGGGGTGAGCAAGGCCCATGGCGGCGAGTCCGTAGATGGGCTCCACGGAATCGATCGAATGGCCGCCGGCGACCGGAATGCCCGCTTCAGCACAGACGGCCGCGCCGCCTTGAAGTATGCCTGCGATGTCTTCCTTGGGCAGGACGTTGATCGGCATGCCCACCAGTGCTAGCGCCATGATGGGCGAGCCGCCCATAGCGTAGATGTCGGATAGTGCGTTGGTCGCGGCGATGCGCCCGAAGTCGTAGGGGTCGTCCACGATCGGCATGAAAAAATCGGTCGTGGCGATCAGCGCCTGCTCATCGTTCAGACGGTATACCGCGGCGTCGTCGGCGGTCTCGTTGCCCACCATCAGTGCAGCGTAGGGCTGGGCGGCCGGCATGCCGGCCAGAAGTTCGGAAAGAATGCCGGGTGCGATCTTGCAGCCGCAACCGCCGCCATGTGAAAGCGAGGTCAGGCGCGGCGCGTCCGACCGAGATACCGTTGTACTCATGAAGGAATCCCTGTGTTTGACGGTAAGTGCAGGCTCGGCCCGCTACCGATGAAACTGACCTGCGCATGATAACTGATGGCTCTTCGCCCACGACTGGACGCACGATCCAGCGCTGGGTGGAGAGCAAGTTCCGCGCACTGCCTATCGCACGTCCATGGTGCACGCACGCGCCGATATGGATCATCGATCACGCGCTCCGACGCACTTCGCGGCACGTTTCCGGGCGGAAGAAGATGCTTCTAATTGGCATGGTCTTTGCGTTAGTCCCGAGTGATGGCATCTCTCTGGACTGGACATGGAATCTGTTGAGAAATCCGGCATTACCGAAACGCCCGCGACTGACGCACGCGAGCAAGTGAATAGCCAACGGCGTCAGTGGTTGGGACGCTCCGCAGTCGCCGCCGCGAGCCTGGGCGTGCTTTCGATGGTTCATCCGCTGGTCAGGTCTACGGCCTGGGCGGCCGGGTCGGACGCGCCCGAGAAGACCGAGGTGCAAATCGGCTTCATTCCCCTGACCGACTGTGCGTCGGTGGTCATGGCGTCGGTGATGGGCTTCGACAAGAAGTACGGCGTCAAGATCGTGCCCCGCAAGGAAGCCTCTTGGGCTGGTGTCCGCGACAAGCTGATCAACGGCGATCTGGATTTCGCGCATGTCCTGTACGGGCTGATCTACGGCGTACACACGGGTACGGCAGGCGCCCGGAACGATATGGCGGTGCTGATGCATCTGAATCAGAACGGCCAGGGCATCACATTGTCGAGACAGTTGCATGACGCCGGCGTTCGGGACGGCGAATCCCTGAAGAAGGCGGTGGCCGGAGCCACGCGCCAATACACCTTTGCCGAGACCTTCCCCACCGGGACGCACGCTATGTGGCTGTATTACTGGCTGGCCGCACAAGGCATCAATCCCGTGAAAGATGCGCGCGTCATTACGGTGCCACCGCCTCAAATGGTGGCGAACATGCGCATCGGCAACATGGATGGCTTCTGCGTCGGCGAGCCCTGGAATGCGCGGGCAATTGCTGACCGTATCGGCTTCACGGCCGCCACCAGCCAGGATATCTGGACGGACCACCCGGAGAAGGTGCTGGGTACGCGCGCGGATTTCGTGGAGCGTTATCCCAATACGGCGCGTGCCGTGACCGCCGCCATTCTGGAGGCGAGCCGTTGGATAGACAGCTCGCCCGAGAACGTCCGCAAGACCGCGCAGACAATCGCCGCTAAATCGTATGTCAATGCTGATGAGGGGTACATCGTGGATCGCATGCTCGGCAATTATGAAGACGGCCTTGGCAAGACCTGGACGGACAAGCACGCGATGCGGTTCTACGGTGACGGCTCGGTGAACTTCCCGTATTTGAGCGACGGCATGTGGTTCCTGACGCAGCACAAGCGCTGGGGGCTGTTGAAAGAACATGTCGCCTACCTGGATGTGGCGAAGCAGATCAACCGGATCGACGTCTACAAGCAGGCTGCTGCCGCGGCCGGCGTGTCGTTGCCGTCGTCGGAGATGCGCAGCAGCACCCTGATCGATGGAGTCATATGGGACGGCAGCGACCCGGCGGCCTACGCGGATGGTTTTGCGGTCAGCGCAACCGGAGAAGGGAGCATCTCATCGTGAATGCATCCGTTGAAACCGTCGACTCCGTCGAAGTTGTGAAACCCGCTAAAGCCGTCGAATCCGTGAAAGTGTCGTTGCCAACGACCGTCTGGCGAGAGAAGGCCGAGTCCTTGCTGCGCGCGAGTGCGGCGACGGTCACCGGCTTCGTCCTGCTGTTGGTGGTGTGGCATGTGATCGCGTCTCGGGTCGGCGAGATCCCAGGCCCTGGTCCTACGTTCGAGGCGGCCGTCGAACTCTTTGGCGAGCCTTTCTACGATAACGGGCCGAACGATCTGGGAATAGGCTGGAACATCCTTGCATCGTTGGGTCGTGTGGCACTGGGCTTCCTTCTGGCAGCCGCAGTGGGCATCCCTACCGGGTTCGCCATCGGGCGCTTCCCCTTACTGAATGCGATCTTTGCGCCAATCATCAGCTTGCTGCGCCCGGTCTCGCCGTTAGCTTGGCTGCCGCTGGGGCTGTTGTTGTTCCAGGCTGCGAGTCCGGCCGCGGTGTGGGCGATCTTCATCTGTTCGATCTGGCCAATCATCATCAACACCGCCGATGGCGTGAAGCAGATCCCTCAGGACTACCTGAATGTCGCCCGAGTGCTGAACCTGTCTGAGTGGAAGGTCTTCAAGACCATTCTGCTGCCCTCCGTGCTGCCTTATCTGCTCACAGGAGTCCGTTTGTCCATTGGTACGGCGTGGCTGGTAATCGTCGCCGCCGAGATGCTCACGGGCGGCACCGGTATCGGCTTCTGGCTCTGGGACGAATGGAACAACCTGAATGTCGCGAACATCCTTATCGGGATTTTCATCATCGGCGTCGTGGGTTTGATCCTGGACGCGGCGCTGCTCGCGCTGGGTCGCCGCTATAGCCACAGCGAGAGTTGAAGTCATGGAAAAGTTCATCAGTATCGAAAACGTAGGTCAGACGTTCGTGAGCGGCCGAAACCGTTACGTCGCCCTGCGGGATATCAACTTGGCTATCCGTCAGGGAGAGTTCATCTCTTTGATCGGGCACTCGGGCTGCGGCAAGTCCACCTTGTTGAACCTCATTGCCGGCATCACGCTGCCCACGAGTGGCGTAATGCTGTGCGCGGGCAAGGAGATCACCGGCCCCGGTCCCGACCGTGCAGTGGTGTTTCAAAACCACTCCCTGTTGCCCTGGCTGACCTGCTTTCAGAATGTTCATCTGGCCGTCGAACGCGTATTCGGCGGCAAGGAGAACGCGAGCCAGTTGAAAGCGCGCACGCAAGCCGCGCTGAACCTGGTTGGACTGAGCCACGCCGAGCAAAAGTACCCCAAGGAAATCTCAGGTGGCATGAAGCAGCGCGTGGGCATCGCGCGAGCCCTGGCCGTCGAACCGAAAGTCCTGTTGATGGATGAGCCTTTCGGCGCGCTGGATTCGCTGACACGGGCGCACCTGCAGGATGAGCTGCTACGCATCATCGCCACCACGCACTCCACGGTGGTCATGGTCACGCACGACGTCGACGAAGCCGTGCTGCTGTCCGACCGCATCGTCATGCTGAGCAACGGACCGGCCGCCACGATCGGCGAGATTCAGGAAGTGGCGTTGCAGCGGCCTCGTAATCGTGTGGTGCTGGCGGACGACCCGCAGTACCAGGTATGTCGCGCAGCGGTGCTGCGCTTTCTCCACCAGCGCACCAGTGTGGCGGTGGACCAAGAATCCATGGTGGATGCGTGATGAAGAAATTGAAGCTTGTCGTGGTCGGCAATGGCATGGCCGGCATCCGGACAGTCGAAGAACTGATCAAGCTGGCGCCCGATCTCTACGAGATCACCGTGTTCGGCTCCGAGCCTTACCCCAATTACAACCGCATCTTGCTGTCGCCTGTACTGACGGGTGAACAAACCATCCAGGACATCATCCTGAACGACCTGGACTGGTACCGCGAGAACGGTATCCGGCTGCATCTGGATTCCACCGTGACCAAGATTCATCGCGGCCGGAAAGTGGTCGAGGCGGACGATGGCACCGAGGTCCCGTATGACCGCCTGCTGCTGGCGACGGGCTCGAACCCGTTCGTCCTTCCCGTTCCGGGCCACGACCTTGAAGGCGTTGTGACCTTCCGGGACATTCGCGACGTTAACCAGATGATCTCGGCCGCCGCGCGCTACAAGCATGCCGTGGTCATCGGCGGCGGACTTCTCGGCTTGGAGGCGGCCAACGGTCTTGCCACGCGTGGGATGAAGGTATCCGTAGTGCATCTGGGCGCCACGCTGATGGATCGCCAGCTGGACCCGACCGCCGCCGCGCTGCTGCAGCGCAGCCTCGAGGATCGCGGCCTTTCTTTCCTGATGAGTCATCAAACCCAGGAGATCTTGGGGACGGAAGACGGTCGGGTGAGCGGCCTGCGTTTTAGCGACGGCTCGGAGGTCGCTGCCGACCTGGTGGTGATGGCGGTGGGCATCCGGCCCAACACCGCGTTGGCGGAGCAAGCCGGTATCTACACAGACAAGGGCATCGTCGTCAGCGATACCTTGCAGACGTATGACCCGAGCATCTATGCCGTGGGGGAATGCGTCTCCCATCGAGGCATGGCCTACGGCCTGGTGGCGCCGCTATTTGAGCAGGCTAAAGTGGCGGCCAATCACCTTGCGCAGTTCGGTATCGGTCGCTACGCGGGCAGCGCCACGTCGACCAAGCTGAAGGTCACCGGCATCGACGTGTTCTCTGCCGGCGACTTCCATGGCAGCGACGACACGGAGGCCATTACGTTTGCCGATCCGGTCGGCGGTGTCTACAAGAAGCTCGTCATCAAGGATGACAAGCTGATCGGTGCCTGCCTGTACGGCGACACCGTGGATGGCGCTTGGTACTTCCGTCTGATCCGCGAAGCACGGTCTATCGCCGAACTGCGCGAGCACCTGATGTTCGGGGAAAGCGCGATTGGCGATACCGGCGTAGCGGGCGAGAGCAGCGTAGCCAGCATGCCCGATAGCATGGAGGTTTGCGGCTGCAATGGCGTCACCAAGGGAACCATCGTGCAGGCGATTCGGGAGAAGGGCCTTTTCACCGTCGAAGAAGTGAAGAAGCACACCAAGGCTTCTAGTTCCTGCGGCTCCTGCGCCGGTCTGGTCGAACAGATACTGATCAATTGCGTGGGCGGGGCCGCCGATATCAAGCCGAAGGCCGAGAAGCCGATATGCGGCTGCGGCGACTACACACACGGGCAGATACGTAAGGCCATCAAGGAGCAGCATTTGACCTCCATTGGGGCCACCATGCGTTTCCTTGAGTGGCGCACGCCCGATGGTTGCGCGACCTGCCGCCCGGCACTGAACTACTACGTGACCTCGACCTGGCCGGGCGAAGCCAAGGACGATCCGCAGTCCAGGCTGGTGAACGAACGGGTGCACGCCAATATTCAAAAGGACGGCACGTACTCCGTGGTGCCGCGGATGTGGGGCGGCGTCACCAACCCGTCCGAACTACGCCGCATTGCCGACGTGGCAGACAAATACCGCATCCCCATGGTCAAGGTCACGGGCGGCCAGCGCATCGACCTGTTGGGCGTGAAGAAGGAGGACCTGCCCAATGTCTGGAAGGACCTCGACATGCCTTCAGGTCACGCCTATGGCAAAAACCTTCGTACGGTGAAGACCTGCGTCGGCAAGGAGTTCTGCCGCTTCGGTACGCAGGATTCCACCGGCATGGGCATCGCGCTGGAGAAGGAGCTGGCAGGCATGACCAGCCCCCATAAGGTCAAGCTGGCGGTGTCGGGCTGCCCGCGCAATTGCGCAGAATCCGGCATTAAGGACATCGGCATCATCGCCGTGGAATCGGGCTGGGAAATTCACGTGGGCGGCAACGGCGGAATCAAGACGGAAGTGGCCCAGTTCTTCGCCAAGGTGCAAACGTCTGAAGAGGTGTTGGAGTATTGCGGCGCCTTCCTGCAGCTATACCGCGAGGAAGCGTTTTACCTCGAACGCACCTGCCATTATCTGGCACGCGTGGGGCTGGATCACGCCAAGGAGAAGGTGGTGCAGGACGCCGCTAATCGTGCGGAGCTCTATGCGCGACTGAAGTTTGCCTTGTCATTCGTTACCGATCCGTGGGCTGAACGGATTGCCGCAACGCCCGCGCGCCGGGAATTTGAACCTCTTACCGTGTAGAACCGCCATGAGTGAAGTTATCTCCGCGTGCGAATGGGTCGCCGTCTGTCATGTCGATGAAGTTCCTGTCCAGGGCGCGCGTATTGTGAAGCGCCCCGGCGCCACGGACATTGCCGTGTTCAAGGCGGCCGACGATCATGTCTTCGCCCTGCTGGACCGCTGTCCACACCGTGGCGGCCCGCTGTCTTCCGGCCTGGTGCACGGGCATACCGTGACCTGCCCCCTGCACAGCTGGAACATCGATCTGAAAAGCGGGAACGCCCTGGCCCCCGACGAGGGCTGTGCCCACACGGTGCCCGTGAAGATAGCCGACGGCCGCGTCTATCTGGACCTGGGTGGGGTCTAGGATGCAGTCAGTCGTCCTTCCCGCGATCGATACTCCGCCCGAAGGCATCGCCTCGGTATGCTGCTATTGCGGCACCGGTTGCGGCGTGCGCATCCACGTTGAAGGCGGAAGGGTGCAGCGCGTCTCGGGAGACGTCTCACACCCTTCTAATCAGGGCAAGCTCTGCAGCAAGGGCCGTGCGCTTGCTGCGACGGTAGGGGACGACGAGAGCCGCGTCCTGACCGCCAAGTGGCGCCCCGCCAAGAGCGCTGAGCGCCGGCCCATTGCGTTGGAAGACGCTTTCGAGATTGCCGCCGCGAAGCTGGCGCAGGTGATTGAGCGCGATGGCCCGGATGCCATCGGCTTCTATTTATCCGGGCAGCTGCTGACGGAAGACTATACGGTCTTCAACAAGCTCGCTCGGGGGCTGGTGGGCACTAACAATATCGACACCAACTCACGCCTATGCATGTCCAGCGCGGTGATGGGCTACAAGCTCACGCTGGGTGCAGACGCACCGCCGGCCTGCTATGAAGACCTGGACCACGCCGATATGGTGCTGATCGCCGGCTCGAACATGGCCTACGCGCATCCTGTGCTGTACCAGCGCCTGGTGGCCGCCAAGGCGCGGCGCCCCGAACTCAAGGTCGTGGTGGTGGATCCACGTCGCACAGACACCTGCGCGATCGCCGATCTGCATCTGGCGATTGCGCCCGGCACCGATGTAGCGCTCTTTCACGCCATGCTGAACGTGCTGATCTGGGAAGAGCTGCTTGACCGCGCCTATATCGATCAGCACACGGAGGGGTTCGCCGCGCTTAAGCAGCGGGTGCACGAGTTCACGCCGTCGGCAGCGGAAGGAATCTGCGGCGTGCCGGCGGCCGACATCATCCAGTGTGCGCGCTGGTTCGGGCAGGCGCGCGCGGCGTTGTCGCTTTACACCATGGGCCTGAACCAATCGAGCAGCGGGACGGACAAGAACGCCGCGTTGATTCACCTGCACCTGGCCACCGGCAAGATCGGCAAGCCCGGTAACGGGCCGTTCTCCCTTACCGGCCAGCCCAATGCGATGGGCGGCCGAGAAAGCGGGGGAATGGCCACGCTTCTACCGGGCCATCGCGATCCTCGGGATCCAGCGCATCGGGCCGATGTCGCAGCGCTGTGGGGCGTGCCTTCTTTGCCTGAAACGCCCGGCTCTCCGGCTCTGGACATGTTTGACGCTGTGCTGGACGGGCGGATCAAAGTGCTGTGGATTGCAGCGACCAATCCCGCGCAGTCCTTGCCCAATCAAGCCAAGGTGCGCGCCGCCTTGGAGAAGGCCGAAATGGTGATTGTGCAG
>DATGNX010000049.1:0-6930 GCA_035306485.1 Burkholderiaceae bacterium | reverse complement strand
GCCCTTGCATGACTGGGTGCTGGCGATTATTGCCGGCTTCTGCGGCGCCTATCTGTACATTTTCTACGCCGAATTGGCTACGCGCCCCGGCATTCCCACCACCATGGACGTCGTGTGCGCGGCGGTCGGCCTGGTGCTGTTATTGGAAGTGACTCGCCGGGCGCTCGGTGCGCCCATGGCCGTTCTCGGTACCGTGTTCGTCGCCTATGTCTTCCTCGGGCCCTGGCTGCCCGAAGCGCTGGCTCATCGGGGCGCTTCGATAGAGCGCCTGGTGTCGCACATGTGGCTCACGACGGAAGGGGTTTACGGCGTCGCGCTGGGTGTATCCGTCTCGTACATCTTCATCTTCGTGCTGCTCGGTTCGCTGCTGGATCGTTGTGGTGCCGGCAACTACATGATGCAGGTATCGTTCGCTCTGCTGGGGCACCTGCGCGGGGGGCCCGCGAAAGTGGCGGTGGTGAGCTCCGCCGTCAACGGGATCGTCTCTGCATCCTCGGTCGCCAACGTGGTGACGGGCGGCATCTTCACCATTCCCCTGATGAAGAAGGCCGGTTATGGCGGCGTGCGCGCCGGTGCCATTGAAACCGCATCTTCGGTCAACGGCCAGATCATGCCGCCGGTCATGGGGGCTGCCGCCTTCCTGATGATCGAATACGTGGGCATCCCCTATACGGACATCATCCGTCACGCGCTGCTGCCCGCCAGTATTTCCTACGTGGCGCTGTTTTATATCGTTCACCTTGAAGCGCTGAAGCTGGGCATTCAGCCCATGATGTCCGCCGGCCAGCCCAAGACGCCGCTGCAGAAGCTGGCGGGGTGGGGCATGGCCATCGCCGGTACGCTGATTGTCATGGGTCTCGTGTATTGGGTTGGCATCGGCGTGCGTGCCGTGGCGGGCGCGGCGGCCACTCCCATCTTGCTCATTGTGCTGCTGGCG
This sequence comes from Burkholderiaceae bacterium, assembly GCA_035306485.1. GTDB lineage: Bacteria > Pseudomonadota > Gammaproteobacteria > Burkholderiales > Burkholderiaceae_B > Yanghanlia. Next base: position 5,993 of record DATGNX010000049.1, on the reverse strand, counting down.
CTGTACGTCTGGCTGCTACGGATCGCTGCGCGTCACCCGGACTTGCCGACGGATATCAACGTCACCAACCCCGTACGGCCCGAAGCATGGCCGACAGTGCGCGCCGGGCTGTATTACCTGATTCCCATCGGCATCCTGGTGTGGTGCTTGGCGGTGGATCAGCTCTCCGCCGGCCTGTCTGCCTTCTGGGCCGTGATGGCCATGCTGTTCCAGATGGTTACCCAGCGCCCGCTGATCGCCTTCTTCCGCGGACAATCCATTGCCGAGCCTCTGCGTCTAGGGCTGCATGAAGCTGTTGTCGGGCTGCAAGAAGGCGCGCGCAACATGGTGGGCATCGCCATCGCTTGCGGTACCGCCGGCCTGATCGTTGGCGCAATCACGCTGACCGGCTTGGGCTTACGTATGACGGCCTTCGTGGAGCTGGTGTCCATGGGCAATGTGGTCGTCATGCTGTTCTTTACGGCTGCGGTCTGCCTGGTACTGGGCCTGGGTATGCCGACTACCGCCAACTACATCCTGATGGCCACGCTGATGGCTCCCGTGGTTGTGGAATTGGGGGCGCAGAGCGGGCTGGTGATTCCGCTCATCGCCGTTCATATGTTCGTGTTCTATTACGGGATCATGGCGGACATCACGCCACCCGTGGGGTTGGCGACCTTCGCTGCAGCGGCTATTTCGGGGGAAAGTCCACTAGCGACGGGTGTGCAAGGCGTCACCTATGCCATGCGTACAGCGGTGTTGCCCTTCATGTTCGTCTTCAACCCCATGCTGTTGTTGATCGATGTCTCCGGGTGGTCAGAGCTGCTGCTGGTCGTTGGCGGTGCCACCGTGGCGTCTCTTGTCTTTGCTGCCGCCACTATGGGCTGGTTCCGGGTCAAGTGTTCCGTGATTGAAGTGGTCTTGCTGCTGCTCGTTACGTTCGCTCTCTTCCGTCCCGACTGGTTCATGAATCACGTTGCGCCAAAATATGAGGCGCGGCCGGTGTCGGAGCTCTTCCGCATTGCGGCGGACATGCCCGAGAGTGGTCGCTTCGTGGCGGTGCTGTCCGGCATGAATCTCGAAGGCGACGAATTGCGCAAGACGGTAGCGGTAGCATTGCCTGCACTGCCGGAGGACAGCGAGGCCACTGGCGACAACGCGGGCCGTCAACGCTTGTCCGAAGCCGGACTCACGGTAACGAGCTTGGGCGACATGACGCAGATCGCCGCGGTGCGTTTCGGTAGCCCGGCGCGGCGCGCAGGGTGGGAGCAAGGTTGGGACATCGAAGAAGTGTTGGTACCCAACCCGCACCGTCCGTCGGAGTTCTGGGTATACGTACCGGCCTTCGCCATCCTGGCTCTGATCTGGGGAATGCAGGGCCGGCGTCAGCGCCGCAGCGGCGCAGGTGCCGCACCCGTGGCGGCCTAAGTTGGCGTGGTACTGCCTGAACGCGACGGCATACCGCCTAGCCGTGTCTATTTGAACGAAGGCCCGTGGCGCCGCTTGCTTGATTTCCTATGCGAGCGGTTCCCACGGATCCCGCCCGAGGTGCTGCTCCAGCGCCTCGAGGCCGGCGATATCGTTGATGAATACGGGCGACCCGAATTGCCGAATGCTCCTTATCGCCCGGGGCGCTGGCTTTGGTATTACCGGGAGGTGCCGGACGAGGCTCCGGTGCCGTTCGAGCTCACCGTATTGCATCGCGACGAGCGCCTGTTGGCCGTGGACAAGCCGCACTTCATGGCCAGTACGCCGGGCGGCCGCTACTTGCGACATACAGCGCTGGTTCGTTTACGCAGGGAGTTGGACCTGCCGGATCTTTCCCCCATACATCGGCTGGACCGCGATACGGCGGGTGTGCTGCTGTTCTGTGTCGATCCCGCCTGGCGGGGCCGATACCAGGCGCTATTCCAGGCGCGTCAGGTGCATAAGGAGTACGAGGCCATCGCCGCACCTCCGCCCGGCCTGGAGTTGCCCCTGGTGTACCGAAGCCGGCTGGAGGAAGTGCCTGGGGGCTTCGTCATGCAGGAAACGGAAGGGGCTGACAATAGTGAAACCCGCATTGAGCTGATTCAGCGGCTGGAGGGCGGGATGGCGCATTTGCGACTGCTGCCCGTCACGGGACGCAAACATCAACTGCGTGCGCACATGAGTGCGCTGGGCATGCCGATACTGAACGACACCTACTACCCGGTGCTGCAGCCCGAACCGGCGGCGGATGATTTTGCGCATCCACTACAGTTGTTGGCTCGGGCGATCGAGTTTCCCGACCCGGCGGATGGGAGATTGCGCCGCTTCGAGAGCCGACGAAGCCTGCGGGTTTCCGGCCCTTGATTCCACCTGGGGGCATGGGCTTTGCTTCGATCGGGCAACCTTAATGGAGTCCCGTCATGTCAGAAAGCCCAAACACCCTACCCCCACAGGAACAGTCGCGCCAGCCCGGGCGACAAAGCGAAATGCATCCGCAGCCCAGCAGTGGCGAGCGGCGCTATCTTGCCGCCGGCAAGCTGAAAGACCGCGTAGCCATCATTACCGGTGGAGACAGCGGCATCGGCCGGGCGGTGGCCATTGCCTTCGCCAAGGAAGGCGCCGACCTTCTGATCTGCTATTACGACGAGCATAAGGATGCTGAAGAGACACGTCGGCTAGTCGAAGCGGAAGGCCGCCGATGCGAGCTGATGGCGGGCGATATCGGCGACGAGACGCACTGCGCCGACATTGTGAAGCAGGCGATGGCGCACTATGGCCGCATCGACGTCTTGGTGAATAACGCGGCGGAGCAGCATGTAAGCAAGCGGTTCGAGGATATCGACACGGAGCAACTGGAGCGCACGTTCCGCACAAACTTCTTCGGCATGTTCCTGCTTACCAGGGCCGCGCTTCCGCACATGAAAGACGGCGCCGCCATCATCAACACGACCTCTGTCACGGCGTATCGAGGCAGCCCCGGCTTGATTGACTATTCGGCCACCAAAGGGGCCATCGTGGCTTTCACCCGCTCATTGGCGAAATCGTTGGCGGAGCGGGGTATACGCGTGAATGGCGTAGCGCCTGGCCCCATCTGGACGCCGTTGATCCCGGCCAGTTTCAGTGCAGAGGAAGTCGAGAAGTTCGGCGCCGACACACCGATGAAGCGCCCCGGCCAACCCGAGGAGGTCGCGCCCTGCTACGTCCTGTTGGCTTCGGAGGATGGCAGCTATATGACGGGACAGATCCTTCATCCCAATGGCGGCGAAATCGTGAATGGGTGAACTTCGTCAGCGCAGCCCCCCGGCGCGTGTACTGTGCCGGGGGGCTGAGACTGCGCCGATTCCCGTCAGGATACGTGCATCGGGCGGCGGCGCTGTTCCGCGGGCGGATACTTGATCTGCGCGCGGTACTTCGAAACGGTACGTCGGGCGACCTGCACGCCTTCCCGGGCGAGCCGTTGAGCCAGCATGACGTCGGAGAGCGGTTCGTTCGGGTCCTCCGCCTCGATCATTTCCTGAATCAGGGCGCGCACCGCCACCGCGGAGCACGTGCCACCGGACTGCGTGGCAAGCTCCCGCGAGAAGAAGTACTTGAACTCGAAGATGCCGCGTGGCGACGCCAGATATTTGTTGCTGGTGGCCCGCGATACGGTGGACTCGTGCATGCCGAGTTCTTCCGCGATTTCGCTCAGCATCATGGGCCGCAACGCTACGTCGCCATAGTCGAAGAAGGTCTGTTGGCGGGCCACAATCGCCTGCGCGACGCGTGCGATGGTGGTGCTGCGTTGTTCCAGGCTACGCATGAGCCAGCGGGCTTCTTGTAAAGCCTGGGCCATGAGCGGCCGATCATCGTAGCGTGTCTGCCGGAACAACTGTGTATAGGCAGTGTTAAGCCGCGCACGCGGCGTCGCGCTGTCATTGGGGGTTGCGACCCAAAGATGGCCGACCTTGCGCACGTAAACATCCGGCACTACGTAACACGACGGATCTACGCGGCTAAAGCGGGAGCCGGGGCGGGGTTCCAGGCTGCGGATCAGTAGGCAAGCTTCATGGACGTCCGATTCCGGTACGCCCAGAACACGCGCAAGCCCTGCGTAATCGCAGCGTCCTAGCCGATCAATGGCGTCTTCAACGATGCGTCGGGCCAGATCGCGGTGCGGCGTGTCGGCCGGCATGGCCTTGAGCTGCAGACTTAAGCATTCTGCAAGGTCGCGCGCACCGATACCCGGCGAGCCGAGGTGTTGCACCAGATGCAGCGCCATATCCCATTCGCCTGACGTGGGCATGGGATCCATCTGGCCTTGCTGAACCAGCTCCTCCGGAGGAATACGCAAGTATCCGTTCTCGTCCAGCGCCTCGATGATCAACTCCACCAAGCAGCGATCTCGCGTCGTCAACTGGAAACTGCACAAATCCGTCCGCAGCGACTCCTGTAGCGTCGTTTCGCTCCGCGCCCATTGGCCGATGTCCGTTTCGGGCTGATCGCTGTTGCGAGTGGTGGGGTAGTCCCCCGAATAGGTCGAGGCGGACTCCGAACTGCTGTCGTATTCCGCGGTAACGACATTGTCGTAGTCACTGCCGGAGACAGGGTCTTCGGTGGCGGGCGCCAAATCTACGTTTAACGAATCTGCTTCGCTAACGGGGGGCGCATGAGGCTCGTTGGGTGTCTCTTCCGGCGCCTGGTTTTCGTCTTCGTCGAGGAAGGGGTTGTTTGAAATCGCTTCCGCGACCTCGCGGCTGAAATCCAGCGTGGACATCTGTAGCAGCTTGACGGATTGCTGCAGTCGGGGGGTCAGCGTAGTTTGCTGTTTGGCCCGCATTTCGTACATGAGCTGTGTCACAAGCGTCTCCTTATTCGGGGTTTTATCAGCAAGGAGATTCGACGCAACGTCCATGCCAGTTTGCCGTAACGGAACATGGCGCGTTGTTTCGTCGTGTGTGAACCCAGCAGTCGCGCGGCTTACGCGTCGATACCTGCTTCCGCATGCACGCATGTCGGGGCGCATTGTCTTGTCAGCAAGTGCTTTGCCGGGCCGCTCCAATCAAGGCGCCGTGTGTTCTTTACTCGCCACCGGTAAGAAGTTCGCGCCTTCGCAGAGAAAGACGTAGCGGCATAACGTTTGCTCAACGGTTCTACCGCGCCGACGCCATTGGGTCGCGCCAGCGTTTTTCAGGAGAGCAGGCATGCATAAGAAAGATAGCGGCGAGAAAGCACACGATCCCCGCCGTCACGCCGGCTATGGCAGCGACGAAGGAAAAGACGAGGCGACGAAGGATCAGCGCGATCCACAGGATGACTCCCCTCATATGCCGCGCCATTGGCAGAGCCCCGGCACGCGGGGCGAGCGCCCTGGACAGGAACCACCGAAGCCCGATGATCGCGAACCGGCGCGAGGTAATCAATACGGCGAAACCGGCGAGATCGCCGGCGAGCAAGTACGCGAAGAACTGTCGGAGCGGCGCGCTGCTCCGCCGCAACGGCGCGACAACGATCAATTGACCAAGCGGCCGGGCGAACGTGCCGAGGATCTTCCAACGCCTAAGCCGGAGACACGGAAATGAGCCGGATAGCGATCGTCAGCGAACACGCTTCGCCGGTCGCCCAGGCTGGCGGCGTTGATAGTGGCGGGCAGAATATCTATGTCGCCCAGGTGGCTCGCTGGCTGGCGCGCCTCGGGCACGGCGTGGACGTGTTCACGCGTATGGATAATCCCAACCTCCCGCTGGAAATGGAATGGGACGAGGGTGTCAGGATCGTGCATGTGCCCGCAGGGCCCGCCCGCGACATTCCGAAGGAGGATTTGCTCCCCTATATGGATGCCTTTTCCGCGTTCATGCATGGCTACTTCAGCGGACGCGACGAACCTTACCGGCTCATTCACGCCAATTTCTTCATGTCGGCGCACGCTTCATTACCGGTCGCGCAGCGCTACGGCATTCCGCTAGCAGTGACGTTTCACGCTTTAGGGCGGGTGCGCCGCTGTCACCAGGCGGCTGCAGATCGATTTCCGGACAGCCGCTTCGCCATTGAAGACCATATCGTTC
>DATGNX010000048.1:0-6161 GCA_035306485.1 Burkholderiaceae bacterium | reverse complement strand
ATGGGCCCGCGACGAAGCCCATTTCGAGTCGCTGCTGGGCGAGGCGCTGGTGGAAGATGGGCCTTGGCTGATTGCTGCACGAACTGATAACGAGCCGCCCGCGGGGGTGACCGACCGGGACCCGCCGCAGATCCGTGATCGCTTCATGAGAGGCCTGGGCGTCAAGGGCGAATGGGGGACAGGCGTGGGGGCTTCGTATTAAGCCAGCAGGCGGCTGCGGGCGGCTGAGCCGCCCGAGATTACTTCTTCACGCCGAAGCAGTGTTCCAGGCCCGGGAATCTGCCCTCCCGCACGTCGCGGGCGTACTCGGCGGCAGCGGCGCTGATCTGTGAGCCGACGTCTGCAAACTGCTTGGCAAATTTGGGGATGCGGGGGCCGCTTAGTCCGAGAATGTCTTCCGTCACCAGGATCTGGCCGTCGCAGGCCGGAGACGCGCCGATGCCGATAGTCGGAATGGCCAGGGCCTCGGTGATGCGCCGACCCAGGCTCTCCGTCACACCTTCCAGCACCACGGCGAAAGCGCCAGCCTCTTGGTGAGCCAGCGCGTCCTGCAGGATGCGGTCCGCGACCTCGTCGCTGAAACCTTGGGCCTTGAAGCCTCCCATCACGTTCATGTATTGCGGCATGAGCCCGACGTGCGCCAGCACCGGTATTCCGCGTTCCACCATGAAACGCGTGTGGGGCGCAAGAACGGCCGTGCCTTCGATCTTCACGGCCTGGGCGCCGCTGCCGGCAATCATGGCGGCGGCGTTGCGGAATGCCAGCTCCGGCGATTCCTGATAGCTGCCAAAGGGCATGTCCACGACGATGCAGGGCCGGCAGGTGGCGTTGACCACCGCGCGCGCGTGTGCGGTCATCATTTCAGGCGTAATGGACAAGGTATCCGGCATGCCGTAGCCCACCATTGCGGTGGAGTCGCCCACCAGAATCATGTCCAGGTGCTCGTCGAGCAGCCGAGCAATGGGCGCGATGTAGGCCGTCAGGGCGGCGATCTTCTGCTTGCCCTTGTACGCGGTCAGTTGGGGGACGCTGATGCGTGCGACTTCTGCATGTACGCTCACTGGCTTTCTCCGTAGTTGCTATGCGGGGAGTGTACTAGGCGGTCAGTGAGTCAAAAAAAGCCCGGACAAGCCGGGCCAAAGGTGCAGGTGCCGCCGGTCGCCCGGCGGCGGCCGAGCTCACCGCGATTCCTGTTGAATTTTTTCGCCGCCGCGTTCGATGTCCTCGCCCATGCCGTGCATGGTGTTGCAGCCCGTCGTGAACGCGGCTACAGCCAGGATGAGGGGTATCCATAGCGTCTTTTTCATTCGGCTTCTCCTGTCTTGAGTGTCATACAGAGGCGTCCAGGCCGCCGGGCGGCAGTCGTGTTCGCTTCTTCAGCCCCCTAGCAAAAATGGTTCCCGCGCCGTTTGGACGCGCCTCGGGTAAGATGAATCGCATAGCCGACTCGTCCAGGAGGAAAAGACATGACCACACCGTTCATGCAGACGGTTGACGCACGCAGTGCAGAAGCAATCGCTACGGGAGCGCTCTTGCCGGTGGAATCCGAGGAGACGACCCTGGAGAGCGATGGCCTGACTTTCCGGATCCGCTATGTCGAGGCGCTTGCCAAGAAGCGGGCGCAGGCCGGCGAGGGCGAAGACGCCAAACCGGCGCCCCTGTTGCCACGCGACCCCAACTTCAATCCTTTTCTGCCTCCGGATCCGGCACTGACGATCGGACCGATCGGCACGGACCACGTGGCCATCCTGAACAAGTATTCAGTTAGCCGGCGACATCTCGTACTGGCGCGTGCGGCGTTCTATGAACAGCTCACACCGTTGGACCACGAGGATTTTCACGCCTTGGCGCAACTGCTGTCGGCGTCCGGCGGACTGGGTTTCTACAACGGCGGCACACCGGCCGGAGCCAGTCAGCGGCATAAGCACGTGCAATGGCTGCCGTCCGAGCCCGGCAATGCCAGTCTGCGCATGTTCCGCCCGGTGCTGGACCCCGATGTCCGGGAACTGACTGTTTTCATACACCTGCAATTGCCCATGCGGCACTGCTTTGTGCGGGTGCGCGCGGGGCTGGGGGTGGACGAGGCGCTCTCCGCTCGCAGCATGTTGGCGGGGTACGAGCGGGCCATGGAGACCCTGCAACTGAGCCCGGATGCCGACGGTCTGTTGCCTCCCTTCAACCTGCTGGTGGAAGATGGCTGGATGCTGGTCGTGCCCCGCAGTCGCGAGCATTTTGCCGACGTCTCGATTAACGCGCTGTCGTTCGGCGGCGTCGTGTATGTTGCCGCGCTCGAACAGATCGAATCGATACGCAAGGCCGGGCCGCTGGCGGTGCTGGCCTCGGTCGCCTGCCCGATCTGAACGCGGAGCCTGATGCATGTTTCGTTGGTTGATGGGCAAAGGGGCGCGTCCCTCGCAGGTGGAACGCCAAATGGCGGCGATCGATCCCGGCCTGTGGGCGCACTCCTTGACGCAACATCGCTTTCTGGCCGGGCTTAGCCCGGACGAAGAAGACGCCTTGCGCCGGCGAGCCGCGTGGCTGCTTGCCAGCAAGGGGTTCAGCGGCGCTCACGGCCTGGAAGTGACCGACGAGATGATGCTCTCTATCGCGATCCAGGCCGCATTGCCCATTCTTCACTTCGATCCGGCTGTCTATGAAGGCTGGACTGAGATCATCGTTTATCCCGGTGGGTTCCTGATTCCCCGTACCGAGGTCGATGAGAGCGGCGTGGTGCACGAGTATGTGGAGGAAGCCGCAGGCGAAGCGTGGGAAGGCGGACCGGTCATCCTGTCGTGGGAGGACTGCGGCCCGGAATTCAATCACGACGTCAACGTGGTGATACACGAGTTTGCCCATAAGCTGGATCTGTACCAGGGCGACGCCGACGGCGTGCCCTGGCTAGTGCAGCATGCCCCGCTGCTGACGCCGCGGGGCTGGCGTCGCGTGCTGGATCGGACCTTCCGCGACTTCTGTGCAGCGCTGGACTCAGTGGAGGCGGCGATTCCGGCGGATGTCGATCCTGAATCCGAAGCGGCCAGCCCCTGGTACAGCACGCTGGCGCTGGATCCTTACGCCGCCACGGACCCGGCGGAATTCTTCGCCGTCAGCTCGGAGGCCTTCTTTGTGAATCCGGCCCCGCTAGCTCGCAGCTACCCTGACTGGTATGCGATGCTGTCGCAATACTATCGCCAGGATCCGGCCAGGCGTTTGGAGGCTGACTCAGTTCCAGTTGCGCATGGCCACATAGACGGCCGTACCGGCGACGATACTTAACAGCGGGTTGCGGCTGCGCCATTGCAGCAAGGCCGTCAGTGCCACGGCCAGCAGCTCCGGCCAGGGGCCGGTGGCGTGTTCGCGGGCCGAGTTACCGGCGGAATGCACCAGCAGCAACACCATGATGGCCAAGGGCAGAAAGCGCCCGAGATGCTGTACGACGGGCGAGCGCCGCAGCCATTGAGCGCTCAGGAAGGGCAAAGCACGCAGGCCGAAGGTCACCGCTCCCATGGCCGCAATCACCGTTAGTAAATAAGTCTTGTCCATGTCAGCGTTTCTCCTTGCGGTACACGACCACGCCCACGCCGATGGTCAGTGCGATCGCGAGCACCAGTGCGTGCTGCGGGACGAGCACGGAAGCGATGGCATAGGCAATGACCGCCGTCCATAGCGGCAAGGGGCTGCTGCGCGCGCGCCATTGCTCGACGGTGAGTACGGCGAACAGTGCGCATAACACGAAGTCCAGACCGTCCAGCGGCACCTGGGCCTGGCTGCCGATCACCGCGCCCGCAAGGGTGCCCAGCATCCACCAGCCGTGATTCAGCAGTGCCAGTAGCGCCATGCGCGTGGGCGATGTGCCTTTAGGCAAGGTGGTCAGGACGGAGTACGTCTCGTCGGTCAATGCGAATGCGGTGTACCAGCGCAGCAGGGGGCTGCGGGGAAAAGTCTCTAGCAGTGAAAGGCCGTAGAACACATGGCGCATGTTCACGAGCAGGGTCGCCAGCGCAATGGTGCCGATCGGGATGCCGGCGGCCACCATGGGCACCATCATGTACTGCGCCGCACCCGCATACACCACGAGACTGGTCAACAGGGCCATGACCCAGCTGCCTCCGGCCTGCACGAAAAGGAAGCCGAAGACCATGCCCAGCGGGATGTAGCCCATGGCCACAGGGGCAGTCAGCGAAAAAATGGAAAGTGCCGCGGCCGGTTGCCGCGGAGTGTCTTGCTTAGTCATGCGTCAAACGCCTACGACGCAGTTGCGTGTGGTCTTCTTGGCTTCGTACAGCCGGTTGTCCGCTCGCATGGCGGCGGCGTGGAACGGTTCGCCCGGCTGCAGCGTCGCTACGCCGATGCTTACCGTGTAGTGTACCGGGGTGTTGTTGTAGTCGTTCAAGACGGCGGCTTCCGTCTGCTGGCGGATGCGTTCCGCCACCTTGAGCGCCGCATCTTTGTCGGCGTTAGGCAGAACGGCTACGAATTCCTCACCGCCGTAGCGTGCGATGAGGTCTGTGGACCGGAGCGTTCCACGCAGAATACTCGCGAAATGGCGCAGGACGTCGTCGCCGAACGCGTGCCCATAGGTGTCGTTGATCCGTTTGAAGTGGTCCAGATCCATCATGAGCAAGGACGCACGTGGCCCGGTTTCAAGGGTGACCAGCTGGTCCAGCGCGCGCCGGAGCGCTCCCCTGTTCAGCAGACCGGTAAGCGGGTCGTGTGTCGCTTCCCGGTAAAGCCGCAGCATGAGGCCCAGCTGAAAATAATTGGCGGTGATGGCGATGCTCAGCAGGGCGGCCAGCAGCCAGGCATCCTGTAGGCCCGCCGCACTCAGAAGAGTGCCCCCCACGTGCAGGGCATATAGTTCCAACAAGATCAGTGCCGTGCCCAGCACGGCCGACTCCAGCAGCGTGAACGGGAAAATCGCCAGCATGGCGACGAGCATGTAGGGGATAAAGCTATAGCCGATCAGTTGGACGCCGCCTGCGGGCAGCGACGCGAGCACCAAGGCGTAGAAGGCGGCCGGGATGCCCAGCACCAGACCGGCCGAGAGGCGTGCCCACTGCAGGCGGGCCTTGCTGTGACGCGCCAGCAGATAGGTCAGGAATAGCGCCCCCAGCATGAGGCCCCGTCCTGCGATTGCCGCGTTGTGGCTTTCGATGGGCAGCAAGAACCAGTCGAGCGCCGCCCAGAAGGGCAGCAGTACGAGGAACAGCCCACAAATGACCATGACGCGGTTGCGCAGGTAATCGCCCCGCGCAAAGGCAAAGTCCTTGGAATGGCTGCGGCTGGAAAAGGTGTCGCGCAGGGAACTGCTGCTGATTGCTATCAAGTTCTTCAGGCCCGCTCCGGGAGCCTGCGGGTCGGTCATCGTCATGGGTGCATGGGAAAAGCTGCGGTCAATGCTGGCATGGCATGCCACATGCTGGGTTGATATTCGTCAAGTCCATTGGGACGGCGTCTGAATAAGGAGAAGAGCCAATGCGTAAATGTCACATTTTATTGCTAACCGGCGCGGCGGTGATCGGACTGGCGGGATGCGCCGGATCGCCGGACAGTCAGGAACTCACTCAGAAAACCGTCGAATACAACTGCGGGCCCGGGGGGGAGCAGCCCTTGACGGTGCAGTACACCTTCCGGGGTGACGAGGCGCTTTCCGCCCGAGTGGTGCACATGAACCAGGCCGTGGACATGACGCGGGTGACGTCCGGCAATGCGGACATGGTGGGCAATACGTTCCGCGGCGGCGGCTTTACATGGGTGACCGGAAAGTTCGATCGCGACGACGTCGATGAGGTCGACGGCAACATGCTGACTCAGGACAATCCGGGCGCAGCGGGGCAAGCATCCATGCCCGCCTCGGGCGGCACCGGCATGGTCGGCACCATCCTGCTGCGCGACTGCAAGGTTAGCTGACACGTAAATGGGGTCACATAAAAGGGGTCAGACCACCATTTCTTTAAATGGTGGTCTGACCCCACATGCGAATGCACCATTTCGATAAAGGGGGGTCTGACCCCAAAAGCAGATGCTTAACCCGAGTTTCTCAGGCCCGCGGCGATCCCGTTGATGGTCATGTGGATTGCCCGTTGGCTGCGGCTTTCGGCGTCGTCTTCCGAAGCGGCGGCTGCTCCCCGCTTGCGGTGGCGGCGTAGCAGTTCCACCTGCAG
>DATGNX010000047.1:0-7145 GCA_035306485.1 Burkholderiaceae bacterium | reverse complement strand
GTACATGATCCGGCTTTCCAGCGATGACGGGAAATCGGCCGAGAGTTCGTCCATCGTGGCGCGCACGGCGTCCGAAATGGCAAGCGCGTTGGCTCCCGGGGACTGCATGATGCCGATGCCCACGGCAGGTTGGTTGTCCAACAGTGAGCGCAGCCCGTATTCCGACGCGCCCAGTTCTACGCGCGCGACATCGCCCAGCCGCGTGATACCGCCGTCATCGGAGGCCTTGAGGATGATGTTGGAAAACTCTTCTTCCGTCTGCAGACGCCCCTGCGCATTGACGGACAGTTGCAGGGGGACGTCCGGTCCGGAGGGTGTCGCGCCGATGATGCCGGCCGCAACTTGCACGTTCTGTTCACGGATGGCCGCGACGGCTTCGGCGGCGGTCAGGTTGCGCTGCGCCATCTTCCCGGGATCCAGCCACACGCGCATGGAGTAGTCGCCCGCGCCCCAGATGGCCACTTCACCGACGCCGGGGATCCGGGCCAGGCGATCCTTGACGTTCAGCACGGCGTAATTGCGCAGATAGGTGGTGTCGTAGCGCTGATCCGGCGAGATGAGGTGCACCACCATAGTGAGCGTGGGCGAGGACTTCATCGTGTTCACGCCCAGGCGCTGCACTTCTTCGGGCAGGCGAGGCAGCGCCTGCGACACCCGGTTCTGGACGAGCTGTTGTGCCTTGTCGGGATCCGTACCGAGATGGAAATTGACCGTCACCGTGAGATTGCCGTCGCTGTTGGCTTGCGACTGCATGTACATCATGTTCTCCACGCCGTTGATCGACTCCTCGAGAGGCGCGGCGACGGTTTCAGCCAACACTTTGGGGTTGGCGCCCGGATATTGAGCGCGCACAACCACTGACGGTGGCACGACCTCCGGATATTCGGAGATGGGTAACTGGAAAACTGCCAGACCGCCTGCGAGCAGGATCAATACCGACAGGACGCCGGCAAAGATGGGACGGTCGATGAAGAACTTGGAGATATTCATGGCGAGGGCCGTTTAGGAGGCGTTTCCGGTCGCTGCATCGACCGGGCGGGCGCTGCCGACATCGGCCAGCTGCGCCCCTTCGTTGGATTGCACGACGTTCGGAGTCACGGGATCGCCGGGACGCACGCGTTGCAGTCCATTCACGACGATGCGTTCGCCCGGCTGCAGGCCGGACTCAACGACGCGCATGCCGTGCTGGATGGCACCCAGCTTCACTTCGCGGTAGGCGGTCTTGTCGTCTTCGTCCACCACCAGTACGAAACGCTTGTCTTGGTCGGTGCCGATGGCGGTTTCATTGATGAGTACGGCATCGCGTTGCGCGCCGCCCTCGAGACGGATGCGAGCATATAGACCGGGGATCAGCGTGCCGTCGGCGTTATCGAAGACAGCCCGCAGCCGGATGGTTCCGGATGCGGTATCGAGTCGGTTATCGACGGATGCGACGCGTCCATGACGCGGAAACCCCTTCTCGTTGCTTAGTCCCATCGACACCGAAGTGCCGCCCTCCGATGCGCGATGCGCGGGCATGATGAAGCTCAGATAGCTTTGTTCGTCCACTTCGAAGGAGGCGTACATCCGATCGACCGACACCAACGTTGTAAGCGGAGCGGAAGCGGCGCCAGCGGCAACGAAGTTGCCTTCTGTGACTTCGGCGCGCGAGACACGGCCCGACACCGGTGCGATGACCCGGGTGTGTTCCAGGTCCAGTTCGGCGGCGGCCAGGGCGGCGGCGGCGCCTTGTCGTTCAGCGGCGGCTACGCGGGCGGCGTTACGCTTTTCTTCGAAGTCGCGGCGGGCGATGGCATTCTGCTTCAACAGCCGCTGGGCTCTTGCCAGTTCGGTGGCGGTGTAGGCCACGCGCGCTTCGGCCGCGGCAAGCTCGGCACGGGCGCGATCTACCGCAGCCCGATAGGGTCTGGGATCGATCGTGAAGAGGACGTCGCCTTCGTCCACCATGGCGCCGTCGGAGAAATGCACCGTGGTGATCGTTCCCGATACTTGAGGACGGATCTCTACATGGTCGACAGCTTCGAGGCGACCGGAGTATTCTCGTTGATCGGCAATACGGCGCGCCAGCACGGCGGCCACGTCAACTGCCGCCGCCTGCGCAGCCGTTTCCGGCAACGCGGCTTCTGCATCGGCCATGCGGAAGTGGAGGGCGCCGGCGCCAGCGGCGGAAATTGCGATCACCAAGGCGGCAACGGCGTAGCGGTTTGCGAGTAAAGACATGGAAAGCCCTTCGAGGAAAACGGGTGTCGTACAGCCGGGGTTCGGGTCCGGCATGGCGCGACGGGATTTGTTGCGGTGCCGAAAGATCACGAACGGTATGGTCGCGATAGACGCATGGGTGTATTATTGATTCTTTGCCAGGGCAGTTAAATAGTGTTTTTTTGCTAACACTATTCGTTCTGCACGAACAATCGGAGAACGCAATGGACCGCTTCCAGGCCATGCAGATATTCACCCGAGTGGTCGACGCCGACAGCTTTTCGCTCGCGGCGGACAGCCTCGGGCTTCCTCGCTCCACCGTCACCACCACAATCCAAAGACTCGAAAAAAGCCTTAACGTCAGATTGCTTAATCGCACCACGCGGCGGCTCAGCCTCACCCCGGATGGGGCGGCCTACTACGAGCGCTGTGTGCAGTTGCTGGCGGATCTTGAAGACATCGAATCTTCATTCCGCGATGTGACGCGCGGACCCAGCGGCCGCTTGCGCGTCGAGATGAAAGCATCCATCGGGCGTCTGATCCTTATGCCCGCGCTCTGCGACTTTCACGCTCGGTATCCGGACATCGAACTGGCTATCGGCATGAGTGATCGCACGGTGGATATGGTGCGCGAGGCCGTCGACTGCGCGATTCGCGTGGGTGAGCTTGAAGACTCCAGTCTGGTGGCCCGTCGTATCGGTTCCTTCGAGAGCATCACTTGCGCCGCGCCTTCCTATCTAGAGCGTCACGGCGAGCCGAAAACCATCGAAGATCTGGAGCATCACCAGGCGGTGCATTATTTTTCCGGGCGCACCGGCCGTATCATCGACTGGTCCTTCATGGTGGATGGCAAGCAGCGCGACGTTCAAGTGAAAGGTATGGTGTCGGTCAACGACGGCGAAGCCTATGTACGTTGCGGTGTGAAGGGCTTCGGCCTCATCCAGGCGCCGCGCTACATGGTTGCGCCTTTGTTGGAGTCCGGTCAGCTCAAGGAAATTCTTGCCGAATGGACGCCGCCACCGCTACCTATTTCCGTGGTGTATCTGCATAACCGGCACTTGTCGCCCAAGGTGCGGGTCTTCGTAGATTGGGTGAGCGAGCTCTTCCAGAACTGTCCGTTGCTGAGCGGCTGCAAGCATTCCATGATCGACCATGAATGCAAGTTTGCCGGCAAGAAGGGCGCAAAGATGAATGTCCGCGAATACTTCGAGGGGCGAGAGGTCGCCGAAACGGTGTTCTAGCGGTCGCCGCCTTGCCCGTGCAACGGCAGGGCGGCCACCTTCAGGGCGTGAGGTCGATCCCTGTGATCCAGCCGTGCGCGCTCACCACGAAGAGGGCATATAGCGCTAGGCCACCGACGACGACCAGAATGTCGTTGGAACGTGTGGCCGGTAAGCGCGGAATGTCCTTCGCCGGGCGGTATGTGAAGGACAGCATGTCTGCCACCGCCCAGACGAGAAAACCTCCAAACAGAATCGCATCGGCCCAGCCACCGTTGGTCAGTAGATGCGCGAAGGCCCAGAGCGCAGTCGCCAAGAGCATGGGGTGCTTCACAGCGCGCTGGATCCTGCCGGGTAAATAGGTGGCCAATAGCAGCGGAAATACCGGCAACATCAGCACGGTGGTGGCTGAACGCCCCCACGCCGGCGGCACATACAGCAGCCCCGAAACGGGTCGCGCCGCGCCATAGCCGATGATGATCAGCACCAGGCCGACACCTGCCACGACGCTATAGCCTATCTTCCAAGCGGCTTCGCCCCAGCGAGCCACGGCGGCGTCACGCGCCGTCGGCCATGCAATCAGCAGGGAATGGACGCCCAGGAACAACAGGCAACCAAGAATCAACATCGTCATTTCAGTGTCTCCTGGGGAACAAACATTTTTCTGGCGCCGTGCTGGTACGACAGCGCACCGATACTACTGTCGGGATCGAAACAATTGTCGCGCGGGACTCCCTAGAATGAAACCACCTAGATTCTGGAGAGAGACAATGATTGCCGTGATATTCGAGCTTTGGCCACGTGCCGGCGCCCAACAGCGCTACTTCGACACCGCCGCTACGCTGGTCGACTCACTAAAGCAGGTGGATGGCTTCATTTCCGTCGAACGCTTCGAGAGCGTGAGCGAGCCCGGGAAATTCCTGTCGCTGTCGTTCTGGCGCGATGAAGCGTCTGTGAAGCAGTGGCGCACCCAAGCCATGCACCGCAATGCCCAGAAACTGGGACGGGATGCCGTCTTCGCCAATTACCGGCTGCGGGTGAGCCAGGTCATCCGCGATTACGGCATGCAAGAGCGCAGCGAAGCGCCCGACGATTCCAACCAAGTGCTAGGAGCCGCAATATGACGATCACCTGCTTCATACGCTATGAAATCAACCCATTGCAGCGAGAGGCCTTTCAGACTTACGCTGAGAACTGGGGGCGGATCATTCCTCGTTGTGGCGGAAGGTTGGTCGGTTACTGGCTGCCATGGGAGGGCACTAATTTTGAAGCCTGGGGGCTCGTTACGTTCGACGACCTCGCGGCTTACGAAACCTACCGCCAGCGGCTGCGCAACGATCAGGAAGCCATGGACAATTTCATGTTCGCCCGCGAACATCAATTCATCCTCAAAGAGGCCCGCACTTTTCTGACGCCGGTTGAAGGCACGGTACCGGTGCACTGACCTTTATGTTCCAGCCCGAACCCCGCTTTGCACGTATCGCCGCCTTGATGGCCGATCCGACACGCGCCCGCATGCTTGCCGTACTGCTGAGCGGCGAATACCGGACGGCCGGCGAACTGGCGAGCGCAGCGGATGTGACGCCGCAGGCCGCCACGACACAGTTGGCCCAACTGGTGGAGGGCGGCCTGCTCACGATGCATCCACAAGGGCGCCATAAATACTATGCGCTCGCCGATGCGGATATTGCGCATGCGCTGGAAGCCTTGTCGCTTGTGGCCGAACGAGACGCGGTGGCCGACCGTTGGCGAACGCCGGCTTACCAGCCCTTGAAGCATGCCAGGCGGTGCTATGGCCACTTGGCGGGTGAACTGGGTGTCGCGCATTTCCAGGGCCTGTTGCGTCGCGGCTTTCTGAGCGACCAGCCTGACGGGCTGGTGCTAACTGACACGGGACATCGTTGGTTGACGGATCTGGGTGTGAAGCCGCCGGGCAGTGGGCGCTACGCTTATCGATGCCTGGACTGGTCAGAGCGGCGTGATCATCTGGCCGGCACCTTGGCGAAGGCCATGCTCGATCATTACATGCGGCAAGGCTGGGTCGTTGCAGGGGAGACGAGCCGGGCATTGACGCTGACCCGGGAAGGGAGACAGTGGTTCGCTGCACTGACCGGCTGAAGGCTCGGAAACGACATAAAACGGCAGATCCTTATAACGGATAAGAATAAGCATAAATCCCGTTTGAATGATATGAAGCCGGCGCAGCCACTATACTTGCGCTTCCTTACCATGTGTTTCAAACATGGCGCCAGCTTCCTAGTTCCTTATGCAATCCAACCGCAAACCCGACGCGGCCCCTCTGATACGGCTGTCGGGAGTCACCAAGACGTTCCCCATGCCGGGGGGCGGCACCTTTACCGCCGTCGCTCCGATTTCACTTGATATCGCGCAGGGCCAGGTGTTCGGCCTGATCGGCCGTAGCGGCGCCGGCAAGTCCACGCTGCTGCGCATGATCAATCTGTTGGAGCGTCCCGACAACGGCCAAGTGCTGATCGATGGTCGGGACCTCACCCGGTTGTCCGCACCCGAACTGCGTCTGGCGCGGCAAAACCTGGGCATGATTTTCCAACAGTTCAATCTGCTGCAGAACGCCACGGTCTACGAAAACGTCGCCTTCCCGCTCACATTGCACGGGAAGTTCGGACGTAAGGAGTTGAAGTCGCGCGTTCATGAGTGCCTGGAACTGGTTGGGCTCACCGATAAGGCGGGCCACTATCCGGCACAGTTGTCCGGAGGGCAGAAGCAGCGCGTGGCTATTGCACGCGCGTTGGCGCCACGCCCCCAGGTCATGTTGTGCGATGAACCGACGTCGGCGCTCGATGCCGAGACGACGCGCAGCGTGCTGGGCACCTTGCGAGATATCAACGAGAAGCTGGGCGTGACGATCGTCATCGTGACGCACGAACTCTCTGTGGTGCAGGCCCTATGTACGCGGGTCGCGGTGCTGGAGCACGGCGAGCTGGTCGAAGCCTTCGATATCGGCGACGAGGCGCATGCCACCGAAAGGGTGAGCGCGCTGGGTCGGGAGCTGGACAAGGAAAGACTGAAGCTACAGATCCTTAAGGAACATGCGCTACATGTCCCGGCAGATAACGACGTTGAGTGACCATGACTGAAAACATCATCGCCATCCTTCCCGAACTCTGGATCGCCATTGGCCAGACCATGCTGATGCTCGGTATCGGCGTGGCCTGCGCCATCGCGCTGGGCGGACCGCTGGGCGTATTGCTCTTCCAAATGGGTCCTAATCAGGCGCTCGAAAATCGCTCGCTTTACCTGGCCGTCAGCTGGGTCGTGAACACGGTCAGATCCTTTCCCTTCATCATCCTGCTGGTGGTGCTCACGCCCGTGACGACGGCGGTGGTGGGGACGTCGATCGGCCCTCTGGCAGCATCGGTGCCGCTCTCGGTTGCGGCCATTCCCTATTTCGCGCGCCTGGTTGAACAGAGCCTGCGCGAAGTGCCGCGTGGTGTCATCGAGGCGGCTGAAGCCATGGGGGCCTCGCAGTATCAGATCGTGCGGCGCGTGCTTCTGCGCGAAGCCCGTTCCGGTTTGATGCTGGCCCTGACCGTGCTGGCCGTAAGTTTTCTCTCGTACTCCGCCGTGGCGGGTGTCGTGGGTGGCGGCGGGATCGGCGACCTGGCGATTCGCTACGGCTATTACCGATTCCAGACCGACGTGATGCTGCTTACCGTCGCTTTGCTGATCGTACTGGTGCAGATCATT
>DATGNX010000046.1:0-4922 GCA_035306485.1 Burkholderiaceae bacterium | reverse complement strand
GCGCAGGTCATACGCGCGATTCGTCACGTCCCACAAGTCAAAAAAATCGTCCGGGTTAAGGGATAATTTGGGACCAGAAACAGTCCTGAGGACTGTTTCACGCCTAAATTATCCGAGCCGCATGCAGGCGGCGAGGTGGACTAGTTGGGACATAGAACAGTGCCTGCGCACTGTTCTATGCCTGACGAACCGGAGCGGCATGCAGGCCGCGACGTGGGACATTTGGGACCAGAAACAGTCCTGAGGACTGTTTCACGCCTAAATTATCCGAGCCGCACGCAACCCACTACGTAGAGCCAAACCCTTCAAAAAAAGTCATTTTTCAATTAAATTTGGCGCGGTATATCCTGGCCTATTTTCGGTTGCCGAGAATAAACCGACGGAATATGGAACAATGGCGGGTTTAACCAACTGGAGAGATATCCATGGGCAATAAAATCTTTACCGAAGCGGACCGCAAGCGCACTCCGCCTCCCGCCGCTCCCAAGGGCATGACCCTTGCCACACAAGGCCGTGGTCAACGAGTAAGCAAGGAGCGTGGCGCACATACTCATCACAAGAAGAATCCCGGCAAGCGCCCGCACTCCGGTTGATTCTCCGGGGCAGCTCGCCACTAGCAACCCTGTGTCCGCCTAGTGGTGACTCTGCCCCATCCAATAGACTCAAAGCAGTCAATCAGCCTTTCTCATTGTCCCTTAGGGATCGGGACCGACGCGATCGGGCATACCATGCCAAGACACTGGCGCTACATACGGCAGATAAGCCTAGAGGCAGAAGAAACGTTTTGTCCTCAGACAACAGGCCAGTAATAAGCTGATTTGGCAGAAAGACGAGCGCCAGAAGAACAGTTGCAAAGAACATTGCAACCACTATGCAGGCAATAAGAATAATAAGTTTGAAAACGCTAGCTTCGTGTATCGCGGCTTTATTCATTGTCGCCCCCTTTTTGTTTTGTTTATTCTGCTAGTCGATCATAGATTGCCAGATACGCCAAAAATAATCATCCGGGGAAACCTGTTCTGTGATTTCTAGCAGCGTAAGAGATACCGCAAGCTCCCCCACCAACTCTCCACACTCGCTAGCGTAAAATCCGCGTCCATGCGCTTCGCCGACTTTGACCATCGCCTCGCCGTTCTCGGTGCCCTGCCCGTTCACCGTGGTCGGATCATGCGCGTGTGGCTACAAGGACGAGCGCTTGATCACGGCACGCGTCGCCGAAGCTCCGAGAACTTTCTTCCTCTCTTGCTACGCAAAGGGATACCCGCCCTTTCAGCCGACTTGAACCGTCTCGCCCGCATTCAATCCGAACATCCTGGCAACGACGGTTCACGCTTGCTTGTCGAGCTGGCCGACGGTCAGATGGTAGAAAGCGTCCTGTTGCCGCGCGACGGCCTCTGCGTTTCCACCCAGGTCGGCTGTGCTGTCGGCTGCCGCTTTTGTATGACCGGCAAGAGCGGGCTGATCCGCCAAGTCACGAGCATGGAAATCCTCGCGCAGGTCGTTTTGGCACGGCGCCTGCGCACAGTGAAGAAAGTGGTCTTCATGGGCATGGGTGAGCCAGCGCACAATCTAGATAATGTGCTCGAAGCTATCAACCTACTTGGCACCGAAGGCAATATTGGCCACAAGAATCTCGTGTTCTCTACGGTGGGCGATCGGCGTGTGTTCGAAGCGCTACCGCGACAACGCGTGAAGCCCGCGCTCGCGCTGTCGCTACACACGACTAAAGCCGACCTTCGCGAACACTTGCTGCCCCGCGCACCCAAAATTTCGCCCGAGGAACTAATAGAACTGGGCGAGCAATACGGCCGCCTCACCGGTTACCCAATCCAATATCAATGGACGCTGCTTAAGGACGTCAACGACGGCGACGACGAACTCGACGCCATCGTACGTTTACTAAAGGGCAAATACGGCGTGCTTAATGTCATTCCGTTTAATAGTTCGGAAGGGGATGACTTCGAGCGTCCCGAGACAGAGCGCATTCGCGAGATCGTACGTTCGCTACAAAGCCGTGGTGTGCTCACCAAGGTGAGGAATAGCGCAGGGCAGGATGTAGAAGGCGGATGTGGCCAATTGCGCGCCCGCGCAGTAGCAGCAACAAAAATGTTGGAGATTCCGCGCAAGCGAATTGCAAAACAGCAAGCGTCAAGCGGCGCTACCGTAGCACCGCCCTCTTGCGCCGCACTGTAGTCACCCGCGCCGCCCGCAAGTTTCCTGCACCGCACAGTGGCGTGCTGCACGGCAAAGTACCTTCTTGCGCCGCACTGTAGTCGCCTGCAGCGCACCCTAGCTTCCCGCCGCGCGCATCAATCACTTCAACAAAAAGATTGCCGGGTCCACCCGGTTTCCGTTCAAACTCACATTCCAATGCAAATGCGGCCCGGTCGCGCGACCTGTGGCCCCGACCCGCCCCAGTACGTCTCCCTTTTTCACTACTTGGCCTTTCTGTACGGCTACGCTGTCTAAATGGCAGTACATGGTGATAAAACCTTGGCCATGATCCACGAACACCGTGCGGCCGTTAAAGAAATAATCGCCCACGATCGTCACCACGCCGTCGGCGGGCACCTGTATCGGCGTGCCTCTGCCCACAGCGAAGTCCAGACCCGAATGCGGGTTTCGCTCCTCACCATTAAAGAATCGTCGTAAGCCAAAGGGGCTGGAAGTGCGTCCCTTCACAGGCGCTTCCAACATCACATTGCTGGGCCCGACGGGACGGAAACTCGCATAGGCGTCCATTTGCTCGGCATGTTCGCGCCGATAGCGCTTCAGCTGTTCGGGGTCAGGCGAAACGTGGGCGCGGTTCTTCAGCTTGATATGCTGACTGGCGTATTCCTTATGGTTCACCTGAAATTGAATCTCGACCGCCGCAGTACCACTTCCGACCTTCAAAGTGTGGCGCCCCGGCTGAGCCTTCAGATCGATACCCACCACAGCCACCCATTGAGCGTCGCTGTCCTTCACGACCATCACGCGCGCATCGTTGTAATGGACCATTGGAGGGTGCTCGGACGCGCCCAAAGGCACCGCGGCGACACCGCCTGGCACCGGCTGATGCAAGGTGCGCGCGATGTAACCTGCCTCTTGCGCCGCTGACGGCGTGGCGACCCAGCACACGGCCGCCAGCACACCAATAACAAAACTCCTGAATAAACGGGCCATCTGCCGCATGGCTTGCTTCCTCTACGTTCAAAATCAAAGTGTAGCCGCGCGCACCGCCCACTACCTATGGATTTCCCTGAAGCACGCTCCATTGCGGTTGATTGCACCGCACACGCCTCTACAATCGACTGCGATCAACGGGGGGCGCCACAAGCGTTCCCGGAAATCCGTTTCCGATAAGAAGTGCATACCAAAGTGAGGATCTCCAGCATGAAAAGCACACTTCTAGTGTCGGCACTCGCCGCCGCAGCTCTATCAGTCTCGGCTCAGGCCGCCACCAAATGGGACCTTCCCACCGCTTACCCGGCGTCGAACCTGCACACAGAGAACCTGCAGGAGTTCGTCAAGGAAGTGAAGGAGCTCTCCGGCGGAGAATTCGACATCACCCTGCACATCAACGCCTCGCTCTTCAAAGCCCCCGAGATCAAACGCGCGGTACAGTCCAATCAGGCTCAAGCGGGTGAGATCCTGCTGACCAACTACGCCAACGAAGACCCGATCTTCGCACTGGACGGCCTGCCCTTCCTGGCCACGGGTTACGACGCCGCTTGGAAACTCTACCAGGCCCAGAAGCCGGTGCTCAGCAAGAAGCTGGAATCACAGGGCATGATGCTGCTCTTCACGGTCGCCTGGCCGCCGCAGGGCATTTACGCCAACAATGAAATCAACACCGTGGACGATCTGAAGGGCCTGAAGTGGCGCGCCTACAGCCCGGTCACGGCACGCATTGCGGATCTGGTCGGTGCTCAGCCCGTCACGATCCAGCAGGCTGAACTGGCCCAAGCCATGGCCACGGGCGTCGTTAATGCCTTCATGACTTCCGGCTCCACCGGCTGGGACACCAAGGTCTATGAGTACATGAAGCGCTTTTACGACACCCAGGCCTGGCTGCCCAAGAACGCCATTCTGGTTAACAAGAAGGCCTTCGATGCGCTCGACCAAAAGAGCAAGGACGCCCTGCTGAAGGCGGCGGAAGCTGCTGAAAAGCGCGGCTGGGAACTCTCGCGTGAGAAAACCCAATGGTATCTGGATAACCTCGCAAAGAACGGCATGGAGATCGTCAAGCCCTCCGCCGAACTCATGACCGGTCTCGACAAGGTTGGCCAGACCATGCTGAGCGAATGGCTGGAGAAGGCCGGCGCCGACGGCAAGCAGGTCATTGATACGTATCGGGCGCAGTAAGCATGCGCCGTTGGTTGGACACTCTTTATGCGGCGGCGGGCGTGCTCGCCGCCGTCTTCATGATCGGCGTGCTGGTGTGTATTGGGCTGGCAATCGTCACACGGCAAATGGCCATCCACATTCCAGGTCTGGACGCCTACGCCGGATATTGCATGGCCGCTGCGGGCTTCCTGGCCCTGGCCCACACTCTCAAGAAAGGCGAACACATTCGCGTCACCCTGCTGCTCTCTTCGCTCCCCGAAAAGCAACGCACACGGCTGGATGCTTTCGCTCTAATCATTGGAACGCTCATCGCAGCGAACCTCGCATGGTTCAGCTGCAAACTGGTGCTGGATTCCCACGCTTTCAGCGACATTTCCACGGGTGAGGACGCCACTCCGCTCTGGATTCCGCAGCTGTCGATGGCAGTCGGTACCGTGATCTTCTTCGTCGCGTTGCTCGACACCACGCTAACGCGCCTGCGGGGCATCCCGGACGAAACATCACAGGAATCCGCGCTGCATGAATGAAATCCTCGTAATCACCATGCTGGTGATCTCCATCATCGGCTTTCTTGCGTGCGGCGTGTGGGTAGG
>DATGNX010000045.1:0-8545 GCA_035306485.1 Burkholderiaceae bacterium | reverse complement strand
AAGGCACCGAGAATCGGATCGCGACTGAGCGAGGCCGGTACGTTAAGGCCGTTCAGGAATACAACGTATATATCCGCCAGTTCCCGACGCTCATCACGGCCAAGATTTTTGGCTACGACGTGAAGCCGAATTACGGTGTGAATCGGGAGGCCGAGATCCGTCGCGACCCCGAGGTCAATTTCACGCTGCCCGCTTCGGCGGGCAAGTAGGGCCGCAGGCATGTTGGCTATCGCGTGTATGTCGCGTCGGTGCGGAGGCGGCCGCCTGACGGCGTGGCTACTTGTTTGCCTCATCGTTGCGACGGCCGTGCTAAGGCCGGCCTGGGCGCAAGAGATCCCGGTCCCGGCTTTTGATCGCTGGGTGATCGATCAGACGGCCACCTTGGACTCAAATACTCGCAGCCATCTGGAGGATAGGCTCGCGGCGCTGGATGCCGCCAAGGGCGCTCAACTCGCCGTGCTCATCGTTCCCACGACCGGCCAGGACTCGGTTGAGTCCTATGCACGTCGCGTGTTTGACGCGTGGAAGCTCGGCCGCGCGGGCGTCGATGACGGCGTACTGCTGCTGGTGGCCAAGGATGATCGCCGGCTTCGCATCGAAGTCGGTTACGGTCTGGAGGGCGCGGTGCCGGATCTGCTCGCGGGCCGCATCATTCGTGAGCAGATCACGCCGCGCTTCAAGGAGGACGATTATGCGGGCGGCATCGTGGCAGGCGTGGATAGCCTGATCGCGCTGATTGAGGGCGAGGGCCTTCCTCCGCCGCCGGAAGGGGCTGCGGCCGACGATGAAGAATGGGATGTCGGGGCCATTCTCCTTCCGCTGGCGTTCATGGCCTTCTTCATGCCGCCGCTCTTCGCGGCGTTTGCCGTCACGATATTCACCACGCTCGCTTTCGGCAGTTTGTGGCTGGGACTGCTCTTCGGCGGCATTGCCGTGTTGCTGTCGCTCGTGGGTCGCCGATTTGGCGCCGGTGGTAAAGGTAGTTCGATCCGGGCCTCGCGCCGCGGCGGCGTTGCAGGCGGGTTTGGCGGCGGATTCTACGGCGGCGGTGGTGGCTTCGGGGGCGGCTTTGGTGGCGGAGGCGGTGGTTTTGGAGGGGGAGGCGGCGGCGGCAGCGGAGGCGGCGGAGCCTCGGGCAGCTGGTAGAGGAGAGCACATGAAGGCACCCGCTATGATCAAGGAAATGACGGGGTGGGCCGGCCTGGAGGGCCAGTGGCTGCGCCGTCGCCATTTCACGCCCGAGGTCCTCGCCCACATCGCCGAGCGTATCCGCCAGTGCGAACGCGATCACAGCGGTGAGTTGGTGGTCGCAATCGAGGCGGCCAGCCCGATCCACGAACGGGATACACGTATGCGCGCGCTGGAAGTGTTCGGGCGGCTCTGCGTTTGGGACACACCAGAAAGCACCGGCGTCCTGCTCTACCTCGCGCTCGACCGGCATCGCATTGAAATCATCGCCGATCGCGGGGTGCCAGCGAGCAACGAAGAGTGGGAAGCGGTGTGCGCCCGACTGAAATTGCGGCTCGCGGAAAAGGATTACGCGCAAGGCATTTTGGCGGCCATTGATGATATTGAAGCCATCATGAGGCGCCACTGCGCCCGCGTGGAAGCGTCCGACGACGACGCGACTGACACGGGCCTTTCGAACGAACCCGTTCTGCTCTAAAACAGTACAACGGGGGTCATACAACGGGGGTCAGACCACGATCAGCCGGATGATCGTGGTCTGACCCCCGATTAGCAGCATGAACCAGCCGCGCTTGGCAGCAGCGGCGGTCAAACTATGAACAACGCAGGGGCGCGATTGAGACGATTTATTCCAGCTCCGCTGCCAATCGCTTGACGGCCTGGCTGCGGCGCGACGAAGGCGCGTAGTCTTCGCATAGCGTCGACCACTCGGGGCTGGCGCGAGCTTCCTGCAATGGATCGGGGAGGTCGCCTTTGCGCAGTGCTTCGGCCTTGTCCTGTATCAGCGCTTCGATTTCGATGGGCCCTTGCGCAGCATGACCGCGGCGTTCGAGTGCTGCGATCAGCGCCAGACCCCTCATGGCCAGTAGACGCAGCACCGCATCGTCCACGGTAAGTTCCTGGAAGCCGCGCAGACGGCCCAGCAGCCGCTTACCCAACTTATCCGCCCCCTGCCACAGGCCTCCCGCCGCCGCACCCAGCAACGTGGCGGCTCCGAGGCTGATGCCGGCGGTGAACATGTCCAGCGTGGCGCCGGCCATGGCCCCGGCCGCCATACCCTTGCCTACGTGGATACCAACGTCCTTGAGCGCCTGCGGATGAAACAAATCCATTTCCCACCGTTCGCCGGCCAGCGGCAGATTGCGCTGCGGGAAGTCGGCTGCGCGGAAGTTGTAGCGTTTGAGCACGGCATCGATGCTCGCGTGCTCGCGCTTGCGGGCCATGCCGCGCAGGGTCTCGGCGGCCTGCTCCATGGCGGAGGGGTCAGCGGGTGATGTCAGGCGCAGGGCGGCGATGTCGATCAGCATTTCCGCGACCAGCGAGACGGCATCATGTCGGCGTTGTTCTCGTTGTTCGCTGATGTTCCGTTGTAGCGCCTGCAGGGTGGCGGCGTGCGTGTCCAGCAGCAGAGCCAGCTTTCCATAGAGTTGATGCTCGCCGTCCAGCGGCGGCGCAATGGTGTCGAACTCCACCACGGCGTGTAGACCCAAGCGTGCCATGGCGCTGCGCCATTCCTCGATCCGGTGATCCTCGCTGTGGGTGAAATTCAGTACGGGCAGCAGTGGATGGCCGCAAGAGGCCAGTACCGCCAGTTCATCGCGGTGCTTCGCCAGCACCGGGTCGCGAACGTCCACCACGTAGATGCCCGCGTCGCACTCGAGCAGCGTACGCAGGACCCGCGCTTCCTGCTCGAAGCGACCGACGCTTTCCGGACTGTCGAGGAAGCGTTGGATACGGGCCGGCCCGTCGAGCCGCTCCCCACTTGCGGACAACCGTTCCAGGTAATCCAGTAGCGCCATGCCGTCTTCCATGCCCGGCGTGTCGAACAGCTCGATGACGGTGCCGCTGTCGACGTGCAGCCGCAGGCCTTCCACGTGGCGCGTCGTGCCCGGATCATCGCGTACCTGGCCGAACTCTGGATTGCGGCTCAGCGTGCGCAGCAGCGACGTCTTGCCGGTGTTGGTATGGCCGACCACGGCCAGGCGCAGGGGACGATTGCCAGAGCTCATGTGGGGTGTTCCATCGTGTCCGACAGCCACGCCACGCCAGGCGTCACATTATGTGCAAGCTGATCCGGCGCGAATCCGGCTTTCAGAAGTTGCCGTTGCCATTGGCTGCGTCGTGCAGGGGTGTCACCCTGCGCGAACAAGGCCACCTGCATGGCACCGGCGAGAGAGGAGAGCTCCGTGAGCAGCGCCAGCGTACCGCGGTCCGGCGTTTGGCGGGCATCGCAGCACACGAGCAGACGGTCGACCGGCGAGGAACGCAGGGCTTCAAGCAGGGCGCGACGCTGTTCACGCGTGTCGATGACACCCAAGTCGGTTACCGCGGTTGGAAGCGGGCAAGGCGGCCAGGGGATGTCGGTGGGTAATTCCAGGCCCAGCACGCTGCGTCTGCCGCCGGCGGCGTGGCGGTTGGGAACAAGTGCGCCGTGGCGGGGCAACGTTGGTGCCGGGGCATCAATACCGGTGCTTACGCCCATGGGCGTCAGTCGGTCATGCAGTTCGGCGATGCCGGGCAGCGCCGGGTCGAGGGACAGCCGTCCCAGCCGGCGCCGCACGATACCGATACTCAGCCCAAGGGCGACAATACGGGGCACCAGCCCATAGAGCACGACAGTACCGAGCAGCCATGCCGACCACAGTGCTTGTGCGGAGTCGGGCAGGGTCTGTAGGCCGTTGCTGGCTCGTACAACCTCGGCGGAAGGTTGAGGGAAGCCTATAAACGAAGGCAGCCATCCCAGCCCGTGCACAAGGCCCACAAAGGTGTCCGGTGAGAGGAGGGTGGTCTCCCACTGAAAGGTATAGCGCCGTGTAGCCAGCAAGATCAGGAGAGTGGCCAGCGCACTCAGGAGTGCCGCGACCCACAGGCCGTGACTTACGATTCCGGCACTCCACCTCGTGGTCTTCTGGCGCGTCATTACTTCCAGCAAGGCCCGCGGAAGCAGGGCGCTGTCGGGTCCACGCGCGAGTCGGCGCGTCAACTTCAGCCAGAGTTCCGTCAATGCGCTGCCGGTCGTGCCCGCCTGTATGGCGAAGCTGAGTACCCAGAACAGCAAGGTGATGGTGTTCAGGCCCAACAGCGCTGTGAGCGCCAGGGCCAGATTCACGGGGCGGCTGCCATCGCCCAAGGCTCCCACGGCGGCAGCGATGCCGGCGAGCACGGCGGCCACCAGGAACAGCGCCATGATGAGACCGGCCGATTGCCGCCAGCGGGTCAGGGTAGCGTTCAGGCCTTCGCGGCGGGCGAGCAAACGCGCGCGGGTCAGTACGCGATCAGTGAAGTCGCCGCCCTGTGCCCGCGCCTTGCCGATTTCCGCACTGTCTTCGAGCGGACCCCACAATGACTCGCGCAGCCGGAGGGTCTCGGTGATCCAGTGGTCGTTGAAGGTATGCGCCATGTGGCGCTATTGTAGTGATCTGGCGTCCGCACGGGGAGAACAAGAACTGCCCGACGCTTGCAGAAAAAGAAAGGCGCCGTACTCGACGGCGCCCGTGGTTCCGACTCGTGAGTTAGCGTTTCTTCACGATCAGACCGTAGATGAAGAGCACGATGATCGCCCCGACTATAGAGCCTATCCACCCGGCGCCTTCTCCGGGTTCGTACAGACCCAAGGCGCCGCCGAGGTAACCGGCTACCACTGCGCCGATAATCCCCAGAATCACGGTCATGATGATGCCCATCTTCTGATCGCCCGGCATGATGGCGCGTGCCAGCAAACCGACGATGAAGCCAACGATGATCATGCTGATGATACCCATGTCTTCACCCTTATGTAGTGATGGTCAGGCCATGATATCGCCTGCTCATGACGAAGCCGCGTACATAGCGCGGATGAAACGTTTCCGGGCGTAACTTTGTGGCTGAAACGTGACGCAGCGGCGTTGTCGCACGCGCATGCCGGCGCAGCGGCGATCAGCGCCGGTCGTCGGGCTCCCGACGCAGTGCGTGCCAGGCGAGGCCCAGCCCGAACGCGACATAGACAGCAGTGAGTGGGACAGGCTGGAGGCGCCGTTCGAAGCCGGGAGTCAGGCGTTCCGGGGTGCAGCGCAGATCGACCACCGCTGCGACGGCCGCGACCGTAGCGGCATCGACCAATAGTTCCTTGTTGCTGCGTGGGCGACCCGTGACTTCGGAGAGGCCTTCGAACAAGTGAGCCCAGAAAATGGACGCAAGATGATGTATCGCGTAGCCCGTCGCCGTGTACCGCAAGGACGGGCGGTCTTTGCGCAGCGCCGGGTCTGCCCAGATCCAGTGGCTCACGGCATTGATCGGTGCGAAGGTGCTCTGGCAATCGCGTACCCCGGCGGCTGCCATGGCGCCCGCTGAAGCGGCGCTGGCCCAGCCGCCCGATGTGCATGCTCTTCGGAAAATGCTTACCAACGTTTTCATTCCGGCCATCCCCCGCGACGACTTCCGCCGCCTAGAATATCAGCGAGCGCTGCGTTCCATGTAACCTTGTGCATCCTCTGGAGTGGCACTGCATGAGAATCCTTCTTACCGGTGCGACGGGCTTCATCGGATCGCGCCTGCTCGAGGCTTTGCTTGCTCGTGGTCACCGCGTGGTCATGGTGTCGCGCCGCGAAACCATGTCGGGCCGGCCGGGCGTGCAGCATATCTCACGCGATTTTGCCCACGCCCTGAATCCTTCCGACTGGGTGGGCGCGGTTCAGGATATCGACGTGGTCATCAATGCCGTGGGTATCCTGCGCGAACAGCGCGGGCAACGCTTCGACGCCCTCCACCATCGGGCGCCCGCCGCGCTATTTCAGGCGGCAGCGGCTGCGGGCGTGCGGCGTATCGTCCAGATCTCCGCGCTCGGCGCGGATGAGGCCGCCACCACCGCTTACCACCTCAGCAAGAAGGCTGCGGACGACGTGCTCACGTCGCTTCCCGTGGAAGGCATCATTGTCCAGCCCTCGCTCGTGTTCGGCCCCGGCGGGGCAAGCGCCACCATGTTTTCTACTCAGGCCAGCCAGCCGGTGATCCCGCTGCCGGGCAAAGGCGGGCAGATGGTGCAACCCATACATATCGACGATCTGGTGGAACTGGTGGTGAGCCTCGCCACCGAACCCATCGCGGAAAGTGGTCGAGAAAGCCGGCGGCTGGCGGCCGTCGGGCCGGAAGCCATTTCGTTGCGCAAATTCTACGGGCGCCTGCGGCGGGCCTTGGGGGTGTCCGCGCCGGCTCGCTACTTCAACGTGCCAATGTGGGCGATGCGGCTCCTGGCGTGGCTTGGTCAGTGGGTCCCGGGCAGTCCACTAGATCCGGACACGCTGTCTATGCTGGAACGTGGTAATGCTGCCCCGGCCACCGACACGGAGGCGATCTTGGGCCATGCACCACGCGGGGTCGATGCCTTCGTCCACCCGGGCTACCGCGCCGACGTTTCGCTTGCCGCCCGGCTGCGCTGGCTGGCGCCAATATTGCGCGTGAGCGTGGCGCTGGTGTGGCTGGCAGCGGGGATTGTTTCGCTGGGCCTTTACCCAGTGAGCGACAGCATGGCCATGCTTGAGGCCGTAGGCGTACCTTCCGTCTTCTCTTCAGCGGTGCTCTATTGTGCGGCCGCCATGGATATTGCCCTCGGCCTGCTCGTGCTTTCTCCGTGGCGCGGTCGCTGGCTTTGGGCGTTCCAGGCGTTGGTCGTGCTCGGGTACACCGCCATTCTTACTTTGCGTCTGCCTGATTTCTGGCTCCATCCCTTTGGCCCGCTCGTCAAGAACCTGCCTTTCCTGGCGGTGCTTTGGCTGCTTTACGAGGTGGATCGCAAGCCATGACCTACTTGCTCGTAAAGTGGCTGCACATTGTCCTGTCCACCCTGATTTTCGGTACCGGAATCGGGAGTGCCTTCTATCTACTGTTCGCCTCGCTGAGGCGTGATGCGGCGTTGGCTGCCGGCGTGGCCCGCATGGTGGTGTGGGCAGATTGGCTCTTTACGGCAACGACAGCTGTGCTGCAGCCGCTGACCGGACTGTGGCTGGTGCACCTGGGGGGGGTTCCCCTGTCTACGCCCTGGGTCATGTGGTCTATCGTGCTGTACGTCGTAGCCATCGCCTGCTGGCTGCCGGTGGTACACCTGCAGATCCGTATGCGAGACCTGGCCGCTGCCGCCGCGCAAGCGCAAGTGGCGCTGCCCCGGGCCTATTGGCGCTGCTTCCGCCTATGGGTGGCGCTGGGTATCCCCGCCTTCTTCGCTTTCATGGCAATCTTCTATCTCATGGTCGTGAAGCCGGCACAGGTGTTCTGAATGAGATTGTTCTTTGCCTACTGGCCTTCTTCCGAGAAGGCGCAAGAAATGGCGATCTGGGTGGATCGCGCACAAGCTTTATGTGGGGGGCGGCCCATGCGAACGGATACGCTGCACATGACCTTGGCGTTCCTCGGCATGGCGGACGCGGAAAAGGCCCGCGACCTTGCCCACGCTTGTCGCCAGTGGCGCTTGCCCACTGGCTCCATGGTTTTGAATGAGCCCGGCCGCTTCCGTAACGCGAAGGTGGTGTGGCTGGGGCCCAGCCAGCCTGATTCGCCTGCGCTGTCCTGGCTATACGACGCCAACGAACAATTGTGGGATGCACTTTCGAGTTTCGGCTGGCCGCGACAGGACAGTCGCTATCGGCCCCACATCTCGTTGCTGCGCAATGCGGGGCCCGCCGAGCTGGATGCTCTGCGCGGGCCGACCATACCCTGGACGCCGGAGCGCTGTGTTCTCGTGGCGTCAGAACCCACCGAGGGACGCAGTCGCTATACCGTGTTGGCCGAGGTGCCGCTCGAAGCACCTCGGAGCTGATCAGCCCGCCGCCAGTTGCGGAGCGGAACCGTTCAACAGCAGTGCGGCGCCTTCTGGTATGACGGTGTCCTTCGTCGCCTGATTGGACGCAGCCGCGGGGAGTCGGAAGGCGCTGACCGCTTGCACCAATAGCGTCGCCTGATCCCGCAAGGACTCGGCGGCCGCTTCGGCCTCCTGTACCAGGGCCGCATTCTGCTGTGTGACGCCGTCCATTTGTCCGACCGCGATATTCACCTGCGTAATGCCCGCAGTCTGTTCGGTGCTCGCCACAGCGATGTCGTTCATGATGTGTCGCACGCGGTCGATGCTTTCCTGTACTTCGCGCATCGCTTCGCCCGCCGCATCGGCCAGGCGGCTGCCCGTATCGACCTCGGTGGAGGATTGGGCGATGAGTTCGCGTATTTCCTTTGCGGAAGCGGCGGAGCGCTGTGCCAGGCTGCGTACTTCGGATGCCACCACGGCAAAGCCCTTGCCAGCGTCGCCCGCTCTGGCCGCTTCAACGGCTGCGTTCAGCGACAAGATGTTCGTCTGGAACGCGATGCCGTCGATGATGCCGACGATCTCCGCAAT
>DATGNX010000044.1:0-4639 GCA_035306485.1 Burkholderiaceae bacterium | reverse complement strand
CGCGACGGTCAGGACGTGCAGATGGGCGAGATTCTGGCTCGTATTCCGCAAGAGTCCCAGAAGACTCGCGACATCACCGGCGGTCTGCCGCGCGTCGCCGAGCTGTTCGAAGCCCGTTCGCCCAAGGACGCCGGCATGCTGGCCGAAGTCACCGGTACAGTTTCCTTTGGAAAGGACACCAAGGGCAAGCAGCGGCTGGTCATCACCGATTTTGAAGGCGTCAGCCACGAGTTCCTGATTCCCAAGGAGAAGCAGGTGCTGGTGCACGACGGCCAGGTGGTGAATAAGGGTGAAATGATTGTCGACGGTCCGTCGGATCCGCACGATATTCTGCGCCTGAAAGGCATCGAGAAGCTGGCCTCGTACATTGTCAACGAGGTGCAGGACGTGTATCGCCTGCAAGGTGTGAAGATCAACGACAAGCACATCGAGGTGATCGTCCGCCAGATGCTGCGTCGCGTGAACATCACCGACGCCGGCGACACGAGCTTCATCACCGGTGAACAGGTCGAGCGCTCCGAGTTGCTCAACGAGAACGATCGCGTGATCGCCGAAGGCGGCATCCCGGCCACCTACGAGAACGTTCTGCTGGGCATCACCAAGGCCTCGCTGTCGACCGACTCGTTCATTTCGGCGGCTTCCTTCCAGGAAACCACCCGCGTGCTTACCGAGGCTGCCATCATGGGCAAGCGCGACGAGCTCCGCGGCCTGAAGGAAAACGTCATCGTCGGACGCCTGATCCCTGCCGGTACCGGTATGGCCTACCACCAGGCCCGCCGCGACAAGGAAGCCTTCGAGGCGGCGGAACGCCAGGCAGCACGTGCCATGGCCAACCCGTTCGAAGACCGCCCGGCGGCGGAGGAATCCGATGCCGAGTCGGTGGACGTCCATGCTGGTGAAGACCAGGGCGTGGAAGGCACCGTACCGGGTACGGACGAAAGCGTCGAGTAAGTCTCGGCGTCACCAAGTCCGGTCAACAGGAAGCCGGGTCTCGCAAGAGGCCCGGCTTCTTGCTTTTTAGGGCGCGGATCGCGGTAGCGGCGTATCGGCTTCGGCTGAGGCCTGTTCGGTTGAGGCCGGGCCAGGATATTCGGATGAACCCGCGGCTGGATCCAGCCATGGCGGGTTTTCTGCGTAAAGTTCTTTGGCCAGACGCAGGGTGGCTTCGATATACCACGACGAGTCGTTTGCCCGGTGACTGAGTATGACCGGCGACGTAGCGCGATCATCGTCGATGGGGCGATAGATCAGGTCGTTGCGGAAGGTGGCTGCAGCAGGGATCAGGCAGAGACCCACTTCAGCCGCTACTAGCCCGAGGGCGGCCTGTAGTTCCCTGACTTCGTGTACTTGCAGAGGGGTGATGCCCCGGTCATGCAGCAGATTCAGCACTTGGTCGGCGAAACTGGGACGAGGTTCCTTGGGGTAGACCACCAAGGGGTACTGTCCGATGACCTCCAGAGGAACCGCCGTGCTCGCACCCGCCAGTTCATGTCCGGGTGGAACGGCCAGTATCAGGCGTTCTTCCCGCAACACGATACGTGCCACGGAGCGGTCGTTGCTCCTGACCCGCCCGAAACCGATATCGATGCGTCCCGCTTTGAGTGCGTCGATCTGCTGCATCGTGGTCAGTTCAAGCAACTGCACATCGACCTCCGGGTAGGCCTGTTTCAGCTTGCGGGTCAGCATGGGTAGTTCGCCATAGAGGGTAGAGGCCACGAACCCTATGGAGAGCCGCTGCCCGTGACCTTTGCCCACCTGTATGGTGGCCGCCTTCATTTGTTCCACACGGTGCAGCACTTGCAGCCCCTGTTCGTAGAACACGCGGCCGGCTTCGGTGAGTTGTACGGGTCGGCTGTCGCGTTTCAGAAGCTGCACGCCCAGCTCCCCTTCCAAGAGCTGTATCTGCCGACTGAGAGGAGGCTGGGCAATATGCAAGTGTTCTGCGGCGCGCGTAAAGCTGCGCGCGTTAGCCACGGCCACGAAGTAACGGATTTGCCTGAGATCCATGCTCCGACACCCCCTCATGTCATAAAGCTAGGGTAAACACCTAAATAGGTATTGTTGCTTGTGTAAGTGTTTGATATTTCTGGGTACCACTCCTGATTATACCGATAAGGTATCGGTCCAGACAGATTTAGTGTTGGATGGGGAATGGCCCCCTAGCC
This sequence comes from Burkholderiaceae bacterium, assembly GCA_035306485.1. Taxonomy (GTDB): domain Bacteria; phylum Pseudomonadota; class Gammaproteobacteria; order Burkholderiales; family Burkholderiaceae_B; genus Yanghanlia. Next base: position 2,474 of record DATGNX010000044.1, on the reverse strand, counting down.
TCTAATTCCACCCATGGAAGCAAATACCTCTATCAATCTCGCAGCGGATCGCGTCACGGTCGACCGGGTGGAAACCTTGTTGCTGGACCTGCCGACCATTCGCCCCCATCAACTGTCGATGGCCACGATGAACGGCCAGACGCTCATGCTGGTACGTCTTCATTGCTCCGACGGTTCGGTGGGCATTGGCGAAGGGACGACGATTGGAGGCCTGGCCTACGGCGCCGAGTCCCCCGAAGGCATGAAGTTGGCCGTGGACGCCTATTTCGCCCCGCTGTTGATCGGCGCGGATGCCAATCGGGTTCCGGCGCTAATGGCGCGGCTGAACACGGCCATCCGGGACAATCGCTTCGCCAAATGTGCGATTGAAACTGCCCTCTACGATGCGCTGGGCAAGCGTACCGGCCTGCCGGTATCCGAGCTGCTCGGCGGTCGTTTGCGTGACAGCCTGCCCGTGGCGTGGACTCTGGCCTCAGGCGATACAGGCAAGGATATTGAAGAAGCCGAAGCCATGCTGGCTGCCCGGCGCCATCGCATTTTCAAGCTGAAGATCGGCAAGCGGTCGGTAGCAGACGACGTCGCCCATGTGGCAGCCATCAAGGCCGCCTTGGGCGACCGGGGCTCGGTGCGTGTCGATGTGAATATGGCGTGGAGCGAACTCGAAGCCCGTCGTGGCCTCGCGGCGCTTGCTGATGCGGGCTGCGAGCTGGTGGAGCAGCCCGTCGCTACGGCCGACGCCTTGGCTCGGCTGACCGGACGCTACCCCATCGCGGTGATGGCGGACGAGTCGCTGGTTGGTCCGGCCTCCGCCTTTGCGCTGGCGCGCGTGGCGGGCGCCGACGTATTCGCCGTAAAGATCGAGCAGTCCGGTGGTCTGCGGGCGGCACAGGAAGTGGCTGCGATTGCAGACGCCGCGCATATCGAGTTGTACGGCGGCACCATGCTTGAAGGCGCTATCGGGACGATGGCTTCTGCACATGTGTTTTCGACGTTCCGTGAGCTGCATTGGGGTACGGAGCTGTTCGGCCCCCTGTTGCTCACTGAAGAGATCCTGCAGACGCCGCTGACTTACCGCGATTTTCATCTGCAACTGCCCACGGCGCCCGGGCTGGGGATCGCCCTGGACGAAGAGCGCGTGCAGTTCTTCCGTCGCGACACGAAATAGGCCGGTGGCGGCGTCACGCTGCCCCCTGCACAACGCTGACAACTTTTAAGCCGGGTTCAAACCCGCAACCCACATTCATCACTGGAGACAATCCGATGAGTAACCGTCTTTCGATCGGCACGCGATTTTCCGCCGTTATCAAACACTCGGGGCTTGCCCTGGCCGCCCTCGCCATTACGCTGAGCAGCGGTTCGGCCGTTGCCGCCGATGCCGCGGACAATTATCCCGAGCGCCCCATCTCCTGGATCGTACCGTTCCCCCCGGGCGGTGCAATGGACGTCATCGCGCGTGTGCTGAGCGAAACGATGAGCCAGGATCTCGGGCAAAGCATCGTGGTGGAAAACAAGCCGGGTGCGGGCGGCAATATCGGTGCTAACTATGTCGTGAAAGCCAAGCCCGATGGCTACACCATCATGATCGCCGCCAATGGCATGGCCGTGAACCCGTTCTTGTACAGCCGCCTGACTTACGATCCAATCAAGGATTTCGAACCCATTTCGCTACTGGCCGCTGTACCGAACATTCTCGTGACCCAGGCCGACCGGAAGGATGTCAACTCGCTCGAGGATGTGATCCGTCAGGTGAAGGAAAAGCCCGGCCACTACACCTACGCTTCTGCCGGCGTCGGCACCTCCATCCACTTGGCAGGGGCGCTCTTCACCTACACCGGCGACCTCGACATGCTACACGTGCCCTACAAGGGTAGCGGCCCAGCCGTTGCTGACTTGATCGGCGGGCAGGTCGATTACATGTTCGACAGCATTACGTCGGCCAAGCCGCATATCGAGTCGGGCAAGTTGAAGGCGCTTGCGGTCACAACGAAGAAGCGTTCCTCGACCCTGCCAGACTTGCCGACCGTGGCGGAGAGCGGCATGGCCGATTATGAACTCACCCCGTGGTTTGCGACGTTCGCCCCCGCCGGCACCCCGCCCGAAATCATTGAGAAGCTGAACCGCTCGATGATCAAGGCCATGGACACCGAGCGGGTGCGGCAGATCTTCGCCTCCATCGGGGCCGAATACATAGGCAGCACCCCCGAGGAACTCGCGACCTATCTGGCGGCAGAAACGGAAAAGTGGAACAAGATTATTCAGGAGACAGGGATATCAGTGGACTGAATCCAGGCGGCACCGCTTCGGTCAGGCATCACCCTCGAACGGTCACCGGTCTCACACCCGTGCGCGGCCGTTCTCTTCAACAGTCAAGGAACCATCATGAGTGTCAAACTATTCGATAGCGCCGAAGTTCAGGAGTTTCTGAAGCTGGCCTGCGGTCTAGAAAACCAGGAAGGCAACGAGCGCACCAAGCA
>DATGNX010000043.1:0-13469 GCA_035306485.1 Burkholderiaceae bacterium | reverse complement strand
CATCACGCTAAAACAAGTCAACGACGAGGTGGCCGACGCCGAGCGCAATCTGAAGGCGCAGCGCATCCCCGTCCCCGAGCGCAGCATCCTCCAGCGACAAGTGCTGCAGCGCATGATCGTGGAAGAGCTGCAGCGTCAGGAAGCGAACCGTCTGGGCATACGCGTGAGCGACGTCCAGGTTCAGCGCGCCGTGGAGACGGTCGCCCAGCGCAACCGTCTGACTGTCGATCAACTGCGTAAGGAACTCGAACAATCGGGTGTACCTTGGGAGCGTTATCTCGAAAGCCTGCGCAAGGAAGTGCGGTTCGACCTGCTGCGTCAGCGACAGGTAGATTCCACTATCAACATCACGGACGCGGAAGTTGACGCCTTCCTGCGCAACCAGGGCGGCCGGATTGCCGCGCCGCGTTCCGCCGCACCTGCGCCTCAAGCGGTGCCCCAGGAGCAGGCGGCTCCCAGCGTGCTGGGCCTTGCCCAGATTCTGGTGGCGGTCCCGGAAGGCGCGTCGAGCAGTCAGGTGAATGAATTGCAGAAGCGCGCCGAAGCGCTGCTTGCCAAGGTGCGGGCGGGCGCGGACTTCGCAGGCGTGGCTGCGTCTTCGTCTGATGGCCCACAGGCGCTCGAAGGCGGCGTGCTGGGTGTGCGGCCCATTCAAGGTTGGCCGGACCTGTTTATCGAAGCCACCCGCGGGCTGAAGGCGGGTGAGGTCTCCCGCATCTTCCGCAGCGGGCAGGGCTTCCATATTTTGAAGGTGCTCACCTGGGGTGAGCCGCAGCAGGCTGCGGCGCGTCCTGCTGCGCCTGACGTATCGATCGGTGCCCCGGGCGAAATCCCCATGGAACAGGGGCCGATGATCGTGACGCAGACCCACGCGCGCCATATTCTGGTTCGCACCAACCAAATCACGTCGGATGAACAGGCGCAACAGCGCCTGAATCTGTTGCGGGACCGCATCCGTAACGGGGAATCGTTCGAGGATCTGGCGCGTCGACATTCCGACGACGCTACTGCGCCGCAAGGCGGCGACCTGGGCTGGCTGTCTCCGGGCGAAACCGTGCCCGCGTTTGAGCAAGCTATGAACGCGCTGCAGCCCGGTGAGATCAGCGAACCGATCAAGTCTCCTTTTGGCTGGCATTTGATCCAGGTTCTGGAGCGGCGCAACGAGGACATGGGCGAGGAATTCAAGCGCATGCAAGCTCGCCAAATTCTGTTCCAGCGTCGGATCGAACCCGCCGTGGAGCAATGGATCAATGAACTCTACGGTCAGGCCTACGTCGAGAACCGGCTGGATCCGGAGTCGAACCGCCGTAGTTCGCGGTCGCGCTGAGCATGGCTCACCAGGCGCGTAAGCGGTTCGGACAACACTTTCTGGTGGATGACGCGGTGATCGAGCAGATCGTCCGCGCGATCCGCCCGGAACGTGACGATGTCATGGTGGAGATCGGCCCGGGCCTGTCAGCGCTGACGGCTCCGCTACTTGAGACGCTGGCGCGTTTGACCGTGGTGGAGCTGGATCGCGATCTGGCGGCGCGTCTGCGGCTGACCTGGCCCGCGGAACGTCTTCAGGTTGTGGAGGCCGACGCCCTGGAGGTCGACTTCAGCAACCTTGGCGCGTCGCTACGCGTTGTCGGCAATCTGCCTTACAACATATCCAGCCCGCTGCTGTTCCATCTCGTGGAGCACGCCGATCACATACGCGATCAGCATTTCATGCTGCAGCGGGAAGTCATTGACCGTCTGGTGGCGGAGCCGGGCACGGGCGATTATGGGCGCCTGTCGGTCATGATGCAGGCGCGCTATGCCATGACCAAGCTCTTCGACGTAGCGCCGGATGCCTTCGACCCGCCTCCCAAAGTGGTGTCGTCGGTGATCCGTATGGTGCCGCTGCCGCAGGACCGACCGCGGCCGCAGAGCGAGGCGGCCTTCGCCTCCTTGGTGACGCGCGCCTTCTCTCAACGCCGGAAAATGCTCAGGCGGGTGTTGGCAGATTGGGTAGAAGCCATCGACTGGGATACCTTGGGCGTGGCGCCCACGGACCGTGCCGAAACGGTTAGCCCGCAGCAGTTCATGCTGATGTCGGATCAGTTGGTCGCCGCCGGCAAGCTCAAGTAAAGAACCAGTAGCACACCGCAATGGACGCCAGCACGCCGGCCAGGTCGGCGAGCAGCGCACAGCCTATGGTGTGGCGCACTCGCTGGATGCCCACGGCGCCGAAATACACGGCCACGACATAGAAGGTGGTTTCCGTGCTGCCCTGCATGGTAGCCGCCAGTAGGGCGGGGAAACTGTCCACGCCGAAGTGCTGCATGGTCTCGATCAGCATGGCGCGGGCGGCGCTACCAGAGAACGGCTTGACCAGTGCCGTGGGCAGGGCGTCCACGAAACGCGCATCCAGCCCCATCCACAGCGTTGCTTCCCGGATCCCGAACAGAACCATGTCCAGAACGCCCGAGGCGCGCAACACGCCAACCGCGCATAGCATGGCAACTAGATAGGGCAGAAGGTTTTTTGCCACTTCGAAACCGTCTTTCGCACCTTCCACGAACGCTTCGTACACGGGCACCTTCTTGATGGCGCCGTATATCAGGAAGAGCGCGATGATGCCGGTCAGCACCAGGTTCCCCAGCAGACTCGACGCGGCACTAACGGCCGTCGCACCCAGACCGGCCAGGAAGGCCATGAGCCCGCCAATTATGAGTGCCGCGCCGGCCAGCCACAGCAAGACTACCGGATCGTGCAGTCGCAACCGCTGCATAAACGCGACCGACAGCAGCCCGGCGAGCGTAGACGCACTGGTGGCAAGCAGTATGGGCAGGAAGACCAGCGCCGGCTCGGCTGCACCTTGTTGTGCCCGGTACATGAAGATCGTGACCGGCAGCAGGGTGAGCGAAGAGGCATTCAACACCAGGAACAGGATCTGGGCGTTGGAAGCCGTTTTCGGTTCCGGATTCAGACTTTGCAACGCGTGCATGGCACGCAGGCCGATGGGCGTGGCGGCGTTGTCCAGTCCCAGCCCGTTGGCGGCGAAATTCATGGTGATTAGCCCCAGGGCAGGATGGCCCGCGGGGACGCCCGGCATGAGGCGGCGAAACAATGGCGCGAGCAAACGGGACAGCGCTTCGACCAAGCCGGCCGCCTCCGCGATCCGCAAGAACCCCAGCCAAAGCGTGAGGGTGCCGAACAACAGCACCATGACTTCCACTGACAGGCCCGCCATGTCGAACAGGGCGGCGACGATGCGCGAGAAAACGTCGGAATCCTGCAACACCAGCCACTGGAACAAGCCGGCAACGACGGAGACGAGGAAGAAGGCAAGCCAGAGCGTGTTGAGCATAAGCCATAATAATGACACAAGTGCCCGGTGGATCGCAGCGGTGCGTCGGTCGCGACACGCGAGGCTGCCGCGGATTAAGGGTTGTCGGTTTCTACGTGGGAGCAGGTAAGCATGGACTGGAACGGTTGGCGCCGTCGCTGGATGACGGAGCCTTTGTATCGGCGGGCGCGCAATAGCGTGTCGCCCCTTACGACGTTTCAGCGTCACGTGCTTGCGTCGGGCGATCCATGGTGGGAGGCCCAGCTGCTATCGGGCAAACCTGACTGGAACGCGCTGACCTACGTTCGCCCGGCCTCACTTTCGGTGGCCGAGAACGCCTTTCTCGACGGCCCGGTGACACGCTTCTGCCAACGACTGGAAAAAGCGGGCAATGACGGCGAGAGCCTGGAGGCCGCTGAACTTTGGCGCCTGCTGCGCGAGTATCGCTTCGAGGCCATGGCGGTTCCGGTCGAACATGGCGGCCTGGGCCTTAGTGCCTGGGCGCAATCCGAAGTTCTGCGCCGCGTTGCATTGCGCTCGATTTCCACGGCCTATCTGCTTGCCGCGCGCTTCGTGTTCGGGCCCGCGAGGCTGCTGAATTCCGCCGCCACGGCCGAACAGTGCGCCTATTGGTTGCCTCGACTGGCGCAGGGCCACGACTACGGCGCCGTTGCATCCTTTGTGGTCGAGAATGACATCGTGCCCATTCAGGCGACCGGCGTGGTCGTGCGCGACCCTTCTGGCGACGCCGTGCTGCGCTTGAACTGGCGTGGTGCGCGCCATGCCCCGGGCCCGCGCCCCGGCCTGCTGGTGCTGCCCTTCAGGCTACATGATCCGGAAGGCGTATTGGGCGAGGCGGGAGAGCGCGGGGTGTGCGTCGCACTGGTGGATACGACGACCGCGGGTGTCGTTCATTACCCAGGTGCCTGCATGTGGACGAATCCGCCCACGGATTCTTCGCGAGCCGCGGACACTCTGGCGGGGCGGGCCGATCCTGGTCGCGGGGGTGTCTTCGATGGCGGCGATGTGCAGCTGCCCTTGAATGCGTTGCTGGGCGGTGTGGCCGGCCTGAACAGCGGGCTTCCCGCCGTGCTCGCCGCACAGGCGGTGGCTAAGGGCATCGCCTTACCTGCGCTGTCGACGGCATCGGTGTCGCTCTCCGCGCACGCTGCCAGCACCGTGGTCCGTTTGCAGGGTGACGGCTCGGGCTGCGAAATGCTTGGCGCGCGCAGCCGGCTGGGTCGCTTGGCGGCGATCGCCTATCGGGTCGAAGCCGTGCGGCGGTTCTTGAGCGCAGGACTGGACCTCGGTTATCGCCCCGTGTTGACCACGGCATTGCTTAGTATTGGAATCTTCGACGATGTCCGCCGTGCTACGGGTGACAGCATGGACCTGCTGGGCAGCGTTGGTTCAACGCTGGCGCTCACTGAATATCAAGATGGGCTACATGAGCTGCTTCCGGCGTTGTTCGGGCTGGATGGTATGGCGGCCCAGGGTCGCAATACGGCTGTGCTCGCGCTGGGTGTGATGCGTGTCCATCCGTACTTGATGCAAGAGCTTGAGGCGTTGGAGGAGCCCGATACGGAAGCAGGTTGCGAGGCCTTCGACCGTCTGGCCTGGAAGCATTGCGCCATGGCGGTTGCCATGTTGACACGAGCCGCCGGCCGAGCCTGGTCTCGCGGACGTTTCTCATCCTGTCCTCGATTACTCGGCCCCGTGTCCCGCCATTATCGTCAGGTGAACCGCTATGCTGCGGCGCTGTCTGTGCTCGTGGAGGTGCTTCAACCGGGGGTGCGGCAGGTCAAAGCGGACTCGGAGCCGGGACTCGAGCGGCTGTTGCGCGCCCTCGCTGCGCTGGCCACGCTATGCGCGGTGCTCAAACGGTGGCAGGACGATGGCAGGCATGATGCCGACTTGCCATTGGTGGACTGGTGCGCGTCCGATGCGTTCCATAGTATCGACACGCTGCTGAAGGGAATGCTCGAGAACCTAAAAATTCCCGCCGCTGGCGCCGTGCTCAAAGGACTGTTGGTTCCACCGGTACAAGCTGCGGCGGCCCCGGACGACGGTGTGACACTGACTTGCGCCGAGCTGTTAATGGCGCCGTCCGACACGCGCGAGCGATTGGTCGGAACGGTCTGGGGCAGCCATGGCATGCGCCATTTGGGTGCGCTGGAACGGGCCTATGAGTGTGTCGTGAACGTGCAGGGCCTGCGGGAACAGATCCGACAGGCAGGTGTGAAGGACTGGCGGCTGGCCTATGAGCGCGGCGGCCTGACGGATGCGCAGGCGGCCGCACTGGAGGCCGCGGAGGCGGCAGTGATGGCCGCCTTGCGGGCCTGATCGGCGCGGCGTGTCGCGCGTTAGTCGACGCGCGATTTGCGTTGAATTAGCTCGATCTTGTAGCCGTCCGGGTCTTCCACGAACGCGATGACCGTCTGCCCATGCTTCATGGGGCCGGCTTCGCGCGTGACCTTGCCACCGCGTGCCTTGATGTCGTCACAGGCCTTGTAGGCATCTTCCACCTCGAGGGCGATATGACCGTACCCGGTGCCGATCTCGTAGCGGTCGGTGTCCCAGTTGTGCGTGAGTTCAATCACTGCGCCGTCTTCTTCGTCCTGGTAGCCGACGAAGGCAAGGGTGAACTTGCCATCGGGGTAGTCCTTGCGCCGCAGCAGGCGCATGCCAAGAACGTTGGTGTAGAAGTCGAGTGACTTTTCCAAGTCGCCGACGCGCAGCATGGTATGCAGAATACGCATGAATAACTCCTAAGTTGCCATGGCAGCACGTGCCTGCATTCATAGCAATGGCAGGCTGCCGGGGTGATGAGGTTTGAGAGCTTGGCGAGCTGCAGCGAAATCCGGGCAGAGGCGCCCCACTTCGCGCCAGAAGTCCGGACCGTGGTTCATGTGCCGCAGGTGCGCCACCTCGTGGGCTACGACGTAATCCACGACGTCCGGCGTAAAGTGTATCAGTCGCCAGTTCAACATGATGCGGCCGTCGCTGCTGCATGAGCCCCAGCGTGCATTGGGCGAGCCCAAGCGCCAGCCCGCAAGCGTAACGCCAGCCTTCTTGCAGAAGTGATTCAGCCGTTCTTCAAAATGCGTACGTGCCTGCTGCTGTAGCCAGACATGCGCGCGCTCCCGAACACGGTCGCTGGTGCTGTCGGCTTGTAGCGGTAGCGAAAGCGTGTCCGAAGCCTGGGGGCGTCGGATGTCCCCGCTGAAGGTCGCCGTGCCGATATCGGGACGAATGGCGAGCGCGACGTAGACGCCCAAGTAAGGGAAGCAGCCCCCGTCCTGCCAGACCGCGTCGGCGGTGGCCAAGTGCTGCTGGCGCTCGTGCAGCGCGCGAAGTTTGCTCAGAATCCATGGCGCCTTTGCCTGCACAGCTTCGGCGACCTGCTTGCGGGGCACCCACGACGGTGAAGTCACCACGAGGCCATCGTCGCTAACCGTCAGACCGATCGTCTTGCGCCGCGAGGTGCGGAGCATGAAGCCGATGGTCTGCAGGGGTGTATCCACTTCCAGCCAGCGATAGCCGGGAGGTAGTGCGGCGGGGCGCTGCGTAGGAACCGGTGCATGGGTCTGCGACGGCGACGCGCTGGGCCGCAGCGCGCTTGCGCCCGTGCCGGCCGGTGAAGGCGCGGCACCGTCGAACAGCGACAGCTGTTCACTTTTGCGCATAGCGTTCCGGGTTCAACACGCGCATTTCGCCCTCGATCCACGCCTGCACTTTCTCGTTGATTTCCGCGGCACTCAGGCCTTGCGTCTGGATCGGTGGACCCACCGACACGGTCACCATGCCGGGCTTCTTGAGAAAGGCGCGGCGCGGCCAGCACTCTCCCGCGTTAAGCGCAATGGGAATCACGGGCACGCCGGTCGCTTCCGCGAGCAATGCGCCGCCCATTTTGTAGCGGCCGGTCGTGCCGGGCGCCATCCGAGTGCCTTCCGGGAAGAGCAGGGGCCAGCGCCCTTCGGCCAGGCGGGCGCGTCCCACACGGATCACCTGTTCGAAGGCGTCCCGCCCCTTTGCGCGGTTGATGGGAATCATGCGCAGGAGGGCGAGGCCCCAACCGAAGAATGGGATGCGATGCAGCTCGCGCTTATAGACGAAGCACACGTCGCGCGGCATATAGCCGGCGAAGAACATGGTTTCCCATGCCGACTGGTGCTTGGCCAGTATGATCGCCGGCGAGTCGGGAAGATTCTCCCAGCCTTTGGTCTGCCAGCGCACGCCAAGGATCACCTTGGCGCCCCAGATGGCAAGACGGGGCCAGCCCACCGTGAGGCGATAGCGCCATTTCAGGGGCAGCGGCGCCCAGATCAGGCAGGCGATGGCATACGGAATGACCGTGACGATCAAGAACAATTGATAGAGAACCGCGCGTATGGCTGCCATGCTCATTCTCCTGCCAGCCATTCATCGACCGCCGCGGCAAGGTTGTCGCGAACTTGCGTGCCTTCCGGCAGCCCGCCGGCTTCCAGGGTGCGCATGCCCTTGCCGCTGCGAACCAGCCACGGGGCGCAGCCCAGCGCTGCGGCGGCTTGCAAGTCGCGCAAGGAATCCCCGACGGCAGGGACGCCTTTCAAGCTGATGTCGTAACGGGTCGCGATGTCTTCAAAGAGTCCCGGCAAGGGCTTGCGGCAGCGGCAACCGTCGTCGGGCCCGTGTGTGCAGACGAAGATCGCGTCCAGATGCCCGCCAGCCTGCGCCAGTTCGCGTCGCATCTTCGCATGGATGGCATTGAGCGCATCCATGGTGAACAGACCGCGAGCGAGCCCCGATTGATTGCTGGCCACCACGACGCGCCAGCCGGCGCGCGAGAGCCGGGCAATGGCATCCAGACTGCCCGGCACCGGCTGCCATTCGTCCGGCGTCTTAATGTAGGCGTCGCTGTCTTCATTGATGACGCCGTCGCGGTCCAGGATGACGAGCTTCACTGGGCCAGCCTCGCGATATCCGCCACCTGGTTCATGCTGCGATGCAGCTTGTTGAGCAAGGCCAGACGGTTGCGGCGTACGGCGGGATCTTCCGCCATGACCATGACGTCGTTGAAGAAGTCATCGACCGCGCCGCGTGAACCAGCCAGCGTCGCCAGCGATGCGCTGAAATCGCCCGCGTCGTACTGCGCCTGGGCCACGGGGGCCAGTTCTTCAATACGCGCGGCCAGCGCCTTTTCGGCGGCTTCGGTGTAGCGTGCGGGGTCCACCTCACCAATATCGGAGTCGGCCTTCTTCAGCAAGTTGGTGATCCGCTTGTTGGCGGCTGCCAGGCTAGCGGCTTCAGGCCGCTCAGCGAAGGCGGCGCAAGCCTGGACCCTGGCCTGTACCTGATGCAGCGGCGGGGAGAGTGCGAGCACGGCGTCGACCACGTTGCGATCCTGCGCAGCCAACTGGTTGCGGTAGCGCTCGTAGATGAACGCGGCAACTTCCGTCGTCGTGTTAGCGGCCAGTACGCCGGCCTCGAACGTGGACGCAGTGAAGGAGAGCAGTGCGTCGAGGTTCAGCGTGTCGTGGTCGTTTTCTGCCAGTACGCCGCCGGCCGCCAGCTGCTCGTATGCGCTGATCAGCCCCAGCGCGGCGCGGCGCAGCCCATAGGGATCGCGTTCGCCGGTGGGAACCAGCCCGATACCCCAGATGCCGACCAGCACCTCGAGCCGCTCGGCCATGAACAGCACCGTGGCGACCTGGCTGGCCGGCGTAACCGGTGCGTCCAGCCGAATGCGGTATTGGCCGCGGATGGCAGCGACCACGTCGGGGGATTCGCCGTCAGCCGCCGCGTAGTAGGCGCCCATGATGCCTTGCAGTTCCGGGAACTCGCCCACCATGTTGGAGTTGAGATCGGCCTTGGCGAGCAGGGCAGCTCGGTCAGCCAGCGCCGCGTCGACGCCCAGCTGTTGCGCGATATGGCCGGCGATGCGTCGGATGCGTTCCACGCGCTGCAGTACTGAGCCCAGTTTGTTGTGATACACGCTGGTGGCCAGTTGCGGTACGCGATCCGCCAGGGGAATGCGGCGGTCCGTGTCGAAGAAGAACTGGGCGTCCGCCAGGCGGGGGCGAACTACGCGCTGATTGCCTTCTACGATGTGTACCGGGTCGGCAACCCGCATGTTGCTGACGATCAGGAAACGATGCGTGAGCTTGCCAGTGGCGGGTTCGAACAGCGGGAAATACTTCTGATTCAGGCGCATGGTCAGAATCAGGCATTCCGGGGGGACTTCCAAAAAGGCTGGGTCGAACTCGCCCACATAGACGGTAGGATGCTCAACGAGCGCTGTCACTTCGTCCAGCAAGGCGTCGACTTCCGGGTCGTCGCCGATGGTGGCGCCCAGGTCGGCGGCATGACGCTGCAACTGCTGCAGGATATCCGCACGGCGGGTCTCGAAGCCCGCTACGACCTTGCCCTGTTCGAGCAACTGCGTTTCGTAGGTGTCGGCTGCCGTGATATCGATGACGCCTTCCGACATGAAGCGATGACCTTCGGTACTGCGTCCGGCCGTGAGACCGAGCGTCTGCACGGGCACGATGTCCTCACCCCACAGTGCGATCAGACGGTGCGCCGGTCGTACGAAGCGGACGCTGGTCACGCCGTCGGACAATTGGTAGCGCATTACCTTGGGGATCGGGAGCTGGGTAATGGCCTGGTCCAGCGCTTTCTGCAGGCCGGGCTGCAGCGCTTCGCCGTCGGCCACGCCCTTGGCGTATAGCGTGTCCTGCTTGCCATCGGACTCCACGATCAGGTCATCAACAGTCAGGTGCGACAGCCCCTTGGATGCCAGCTTCTTCTGTAGAGCAGGCGTCATTTGCCGGTCGGCCGTCAGGCCGATCTTGGCCGGCATGAGTTTTTCGGTGTAATGCTGTGCCGGGGCTTGACCCAGAACGGCATCGAACTGGGCGGCCAAGCGTCTTGGAGTGGCCAGTGCGCGGACGGTGCAGCCCTGTGCGAGCAGATGCTGCTGCTCCAGCGAAGCGCGCAGCGATTCCGCGAAGGCCTGGCCCAGGCGCTGCAAGGCCTTGGGCGGGAGTTCCTCGGTGAACAGTTCGACCAGCAGGGGTCGGGTTTGCGGCTGCGAGGTCATTGTGCGACCTCCAGGGCGGAACGGTTGGCCAACATGGGGAATCCTAGTTTCTCGCGAGAATCGTAATAAGCTTGCGCGACGGCGCGGGACAGGTTGCGGATGCGGCCAATGTAAGCCGCCCGCTCGGTCACGCTGATGGCGCCGCGGGCATCCAGCAGATTGAATGTGTGTGCCGCCTTCAACGTGGCCTCATAGGCCGGCAATGCCAGCGGCACTTCGATCAGGCGCTTGGCTTCGGACTCGTAGTCGTTGAAATGGGCGAATAGCATGTCGGTGGACGCATGCTCGAAGTTGTATGTCGACTGTTCCACCTCATTCTGGTGGAAGACATCGCCGTACAGAACCGGTTTGCCGTCGGCGCCGCGGGTCCACACCAAGTCGTAGACACTTTCCACGCCTTGCAGGTACATGGCCAGGCGTTCCAGGCCGTAGGTGATCTCACCCGTCGCGGGGTAGCAGTCCAGGCCGCCCACCTGCTGGAAATAAGTGAACTGTGTGACTTCCATGCCGTTGAGCCAGACCTCCCAGCCCAACCCCCAGGCGCCCAGTGTGGGGTTCTCCCAGTCGTCCTCGACGAAGCGGATGTCATGCACCTTGGGATCGATGCCCAGCGCGACCAATGAGCCGATGTACAGGTCCAGAATGTCGGCGGGCGCGGGTTTCAGCACGACCTGGTACTGGTAGTAATGCTGCAGGCGGTTCGGGTTCTCGCCGTAGCGGCCGTCCTTGGGGCGACGCGACGGCTGCACGTAGGCGGCGCGCCAGGGCTCGGGCCCGATGGATCGCAGGAAAGTGGCCGTATGCGAAGTTCCTGCGCCCACTTCCATGTCGTAGGGCTGGAGCAGCGCGCAGCCTTGCTTGTCCCAATATTGTTGTAGGGTGAGGATGATCTGCTGAAAAGTGAGCATTGAACGTAAGGCCGGTGAAGGCGCAGTGAGCCGCAAAATTTTTCAATTTTAGCCTCTTCCGCCCGTTGCGCCTTCCGTCGAGGGGCGGGCCGGCGTTGCAAATGGTCGTATGATATGCGGTTGTCCGAGAACGATTGCTGCGGCCTGCGGCCGCCCTTGCAAGGAAGCCTCCATGTCTGAACTGGTGAAAGTCGAAGTTGTCGAGCAGGTGCTGGTGATTACCCTCAATCGCCCGCAAGCCCGTAATGCGGTTAATTACGAAGCGGCGCAGGAAGTAGCCGCCGCGTTGGATAGGCTGGACGCCGACGATAATCTGGTCATCGGGATACTTACCGGCGCCGGCAATACGTTTTGTTCGGGCATGGACCTCAAGGCCTTCGCCGCTACGGGCCAACGCCCCTATGCCGGCGATCGCGGGTTCGCCGGGCTGTGCGAACGGCCGCCCCGCAAACCGTTGATCGCGGCAGTAGAAGGCTATGCATTGGCGGGTGGATGTGAAGTCGCATTGGCCTGCGACCTGATTGTCGCCGCCAATAACGCCACCTTCGGCCTGCCAGAAGTCAAGCGTGGGCTCGTGCCCGGCTCTGGCGGCATGTTGCGCCTGCCTTCCCGTGTCCCGTATCACGTCGCCATGGAAGCCGTGCTGACCGGCGACATGATTTCCGCCGAGCGCTTTCACCACCATGGTTTGGTGAATCGTCTGGTGGAGCCCGGCAAGGCACTCGAAGCCGCCCTGGATCTGGCTCGGCAGATCGCCGAGAATGGGCCGCTGGCCGTGCAGACCGCGAAGCAGATCATCGCGGAATCGCGCAACTGGCGCCCGGCCGACATGTTCGACCTGCAGCGGCCCCGCATCGCCCACATCTTCACGTCGGCTGACGCCAAGGAAGGCGCCACCGCCTTTGCCGAGAAGCGTAAGCCTGTCTGGACCGGCAAGTGACATCTGACCGCCGGCAGCGCATCCTCTGTGCTGGATGCGCCGCGCAGGCGGCTTCCCCAACTCCTCCGTTCACCTTCCCCGATTGCTCATGACTACCCTGATCAAAGAAGACGACTTCATACAATCCATCGCCGATGCGGTGCAGTTCATCAGTTATTACCATCCCGCCGACTACATTCAGCACCTGGCACGCGCCTATGAGCGTGAGCAGAACCCGGCGGCGAAGGACGCAATTGCGCAGATCCTGACCAACTCCCGCATGTGTGCGGAGGGCAAGCGCCCGATCTGCCAGGACACCGGCATCGTCAACGTCTTCCTCAAGATCGGCATGAACGTGCGCTTCGATTCACAGCGCAGCCTGCAGGAACTGTGCGATGAAGGTGTACGCCGCGGCTATCTCAGCCCCGACAATCCCCTGCGCGCTTCCGTGTTGTCCGATCCGCTGTTCACACGCAAGAATACGCGCGACAACACGCCCTGTATCGTCAATGTAGAGTTGGTGGCAGGCGACCGGATCGATGTGCAGGTGGCGGCCAAAGGCGGCGGCTCCGAGAACAAGACCAAATTCGTCATGCTGAACCCCAGCGATTCGCTGGTGGACTGGGTGCTCAAGACCGTGCCCACAATGGGCGCCGGCTGGTGCCCGCCCGGCATGTTGGGCATCGGCGTGGGCGGTACCGCGGAGAAGGCCATGGTGATGGCCAAGCAGGCGCTGATGGAAGACATCGACATGTACGAGCTGTTGCAGCGCGGCCCGCAGAACAAGCTCGAGGAACTGCGTATCGAGCTCTACGAGAAGGTCAACGCGTTGGGGATCGGCGCCCAGGGCCTGGGCGGCCTGACCACTGTGCTGGACGTAAAGATCAATACCTTCCCCACGCATGCCGCATCCAAGCCCGTTGCCATGATTCCCAACTGCGCGGCTACCCGCCACGTCCACTTCGAGCTGGACGGTTCCGGACCCGCCGTGCTGACGCCGCCTTCCATGTCCAACTGGCCGGACGTGAAGTGGGCCCCCGACTACAACAAGTCCACTCAGGTGAACCTGGATACGCTCACGGCCGAGGAAGTGGCGAGCTGGAAGCCTGGCCAGACGCTGTTGCTGTCGGGCAAGATGCTCACTGGCCGCGACGCTGCGCACAAGCGCATTCAGGAAATGCTGGAGCGCGGCGAGCCGCTGCCCGTGGATTTCACGAACCGCATTATTTACTACGTTGGCCCGGTCGA
>DATGNX010000042.1:0-12600 GCA_035306485.1 Burkholderiaceae bacterium | reverse complement strand
CTGGTGCCGGCTAAAGGAGTCGAACCCTTGACCTTCGCATTACAAGTGCGCTGCTCTACCAACTGAGCTAAGCCGGCGAAAGAAGCGACATTCTACCCGATTTTTCCTGGGCCTACTTCACCACGGTGAGACGCGGTTTGGTGGGCGGGGGATCGTCCGGCGTGTCGGTGTCCGGCGCCTTTTCATGCCCGGCGTTGTCGCTTGTTGCGGTTTCCGATCCCGGGTAGGGACGCGAGGTTGCAACCTCGAAACCCATGCCGGCGCCGGTCTCCCGGGCATAGATGGCGGATACCGCAGCCACCGGTACGTAAATTTGTTCCGTCACGCCGCCAAAACGAGTCTGGAATTCGATGTATTCGTTTCCCATCACCAGGCGGTTGGTGGCCAGCGTTCCGATATTGAGCGTGATCTGCCCGTCGCGCACATGGGCGGGCGGCACGATCGTATTCTCGTCAACGGTCACCACGATATGCGGCGTGTATCCGTTGTCGGTACACCATTCATGTAGGGCGCGCAGCAGGTAGGGTTTCGTGGACGATTCTTGCATGATCGGCTTAGCGGCGCATGACCTTCTCGGAAGGCGTCAGCGCTTCGATGTAGGCGGGGCGGGAGAAGATGCGCTCGGCGTACTTCTGCAGCGGCGCGGCGTTCTTCGGCAGCTCGATGCCGTAGTGATCCAGGCGCCAGAGCAGCGGCGCAATCGCGACGTCCAGCATGGAGAACTCTTCGCCCAGCATGAACTTGTTCTTTACCAGTACCGGAGCCAGCTGTGCCAGACGGTCGCGGATATTCTGGCGTGCTGCATCCTGTGCGCGCGTGTCGGTGCTGCCGCGTTCTTCCAGCGTCGAAACGTGCACGAACAGTTCTTTCTCGAAGTTGTAGAGGAAGAGACGAGTGCGCGCGCGCATGACGGGATCGGCCGGCATGAGCTGGGGATGCGGGAAGCGCTCGTCGATGTATTCGTTGATGATGTTGGACTCGTACAGGACCAGGTCGCGCTCCACGAGGATGGGCACCTGCCCGTACGGGTTCATGACGGCAATGTCTTCTGGCTTGTTGTACAGGTCGATGTCACGGATTTCGAAATCCATGCCCTTCTCGAACAGAACAAAGCGGCAGCGTTGGGAGAACGGGCAAGTCGTTCCGGAATAGAGCACCATCATGTCGCGGTTTCCAATCGTAGAGGTATGAACAAAGGTACGCCTTTTGGGCGGCCCAGAAAAGGGAAAAGGCGTAATCGACTACGCCTTGCCCATTTACCTGCAGAATCCTCCGCGGAAACCCCGCGGAAGAGAATGTGCATTCAGCCTGCAGATCTTACTTGACGTCCTTCCAGTACACGGCATTCAGGCGCCATGCGACAGCGAAGAACAGGAACAGGAACAGCAGGACCCATACGCCGAGACGCTTGCGTTCCAGCTGTACCGGCTCGGCCATCCAACCCAGGAAGTTGGCGAGGTCGGCCACTTGGCTGTCGAACTGAGCCGAGGCCTTGGCATCGACCGGCGTGAAGGTCACCTTGTCGGACGCTACACCGTTATAGCCTTGCAGGACTTCCGTTTTGACTTCGGAGAAGCCTTGCGGGTCGTACTTGGCGATGGTGCGCTGCCACTGCGGCGCGCCGTCGACTTCGACCTCGGCCACGGTGGTGCGCTCCATGCTGCGCGGGCCCTGCAGCTGCCACAACGCGTGCGGCATGCCGACGCTCGGGAACACCAGGTTGTCCCAACCGATGGGACGCGAGGTGTCGCGATAGAAGGTACGCAGGAAGGTGTAGATGTAATCGACACCCGTGGGGCCCAGGTTGACGGACTTAGCGCGGGCGATCACCGAGAGATCGGGAGGCGCGGCGCCAAACCATTGCTTGGCGTCGTCCGGGCGCATAGCGATCTGCATGAGATCGCCGACCTTGTCGCTGGTGAAGAGCAGGTTCTTCTTGATCTGCTCGTCGGTCAGGCCGATGTCGGTCAGGCGGTTGTAGCGCATGGAGTTCGCACTGTGACAGCCCATGCAGTAGTTGACGAACAGCTTGGCCCCATTCTGCAGGGAAGCCATGTCGTTGATGCGGTCAGGCGCCTCTTCCAGAGCATACCCGCCCGATGCCGCGAACGAGACCGCGCAGGTCAGAGACAGTGCCAGGGTTCCTATCAGCTTTTTGATCATGATCGTTCCGTTACGTATGGGGTGACTCAGTGGGCCTTGAAAGTGATGCGTTCAGGCACTTGCTTGAACGTACCGAGACGGCCCCAAACGGGCATCAGGAAGAAGAACGCCAGGTAGATCACCGTGCCGATCTGGCTCATGAGGTTGAACACGGGGCTGGGAGGCTGGGTGCCCAGGTAGCCCAGGATCAGGAAGTTCACGATGAAGATGGCGTACAGGTACTTGTGCCAGGTCGGACGGTAGCGGATGGACTTGACCGGCGAGGAGTCGAGCCAGGGCAGGAAGCCCAGAAGCACGACGGAGCCGCCCATCACGACCACGCCCCAGAACTTGGCGTCCACGATGCGGAACAGGATGGCCAGCACGATCAGGCCAACCGGCACTGCAATACGCCACACACCCTTGAGCTTGCCGTTGGCGAACAGCACCACGGCGGCCAGGACGGACGCGCCGGCCAGTACCCAGGTGAAGTCGGCGGTGGTGGCACGCAGCATGGAGTAGAACGGAGTGAAGTACCACACCGGCGCGATGTGCGGCGGGGTCTTCAGCGGGTCGGCCGGGATGAAGTTGTTGAACTCCAGGAAGTAGCCGCCCATTTCAGGTGCAAAGAAGACGATGGCTGCGAAGACGATCAGGAAGCCTGCCACACCCACGATGTCGTGCACCGAGTAGTAGGGGTGGAACGGGATCCCGTCGACAGGATGACCCTTGGCGTCCTTGGGACCGGCCTTGATCTCGACGCCGTCCGGGTTGTTCGAGCCGACTTCGTGCAGGGCGATGATGTGTGCCACGACCAGGCCGATCAGGACCAGCGGCACGGCAATGACGTGCAGCGCGAAGAAGCGGTTCAGCGTGGCGTCGGACACGACGTAGTCGCCGCGGATCCAGATAGCCAGTTCAGGTCCGATGAAGGGGATCGCGGAGAACAGGTTGACGATCACCTGCGCGCCCCAGTAGGACATCTGGCCCCAGGGCAGCAGATAGCCCATGAAGGCTTCGGCCATCAGGCACAGGAAGATTGCAACGCCGAAGATCCACACCAGTTCGCGCGGCTTGCGGTACGAGCCGTAGAACAGGCCGCGCAGCATGTGCAGGTAGACCACCACGAAGAACATGGAGGCGCCAGTGGAGTGCATGTAGCGGATCAGCCAGCCCCATGGCACTTCGCGCATGATGTATTCGACGGACTCGAATGCCAGCTTTGCGTCGGGCTTGTAGTTCATCACCAGGAAGATGCCGGTGACGATCTGGATCACCAGCACCAGCAGTGCGAGTGAGCCGAAGAAGTACCAAAAATTGAAGTTCTTGGGCGCGTAATACTCCGACATGTGCTCCTTGAACAGGGATGTCAGGGGAAAGCGCCTGTCGATCCAGCCCAAGAGTCCTGTCGTTTCGACGGTTTTTTCGCCAGCCATGAAACGGCTCCTTTTCTAACTATACGTGGCGTATTTATGATTCGGTTCGCTGGGCGCTAAGCGCCCCGCTTGCGGCTTCAGGCCTGGTTGTTTTCGTCGACACCGACGGTGATGCGAGTGCCGTCGGACGAGAACACGTAGGGGGGTATTTCCAGGTTGTCGGGTGCCGGTACGTTGGCGAACACGCGACCCGCCAAGTCGAAGGCGGAGCCATGGCAGGGGCAGAAGAAGCCGCCTTGCCAATCGGCAGGCAGCCCCGGACCTGTGCCCGACGCCAATTGGGGGGTGGGCGAACAGCCGAGGTGGGTACAGATGCCCACGGCGACAAAGTATTCGGGATTGCGCGAACGGTATTCGTTTTTGGCGAACTCGGGGGTGTATCCAGGGCGGTCGGAGTTCGGGTCTGCCAGGCGGGCGTCCAGCGACGGCAGTGCGTCGACCTGGGCCTTGGTGCGACGGAGGATCCAGACGGGCTTGCCGCGCCATTCAACGGTCAGCATCTGACCAGGCTGCAGCCCGGAGATGTCGACTTCGACGGGAGCGCCGGCTGCACGAGCGCGCTCGGAAGGCGCGAACGAGGCGACGAAAGGAACGGCCGTCGCAGCGCCGGCGACGCCACCAAACGCACAGGCCACCCCGACCCAAGTACGACGGGATGGGTCGTTCGGTTGGTTGGGATCAACCATGCCGGAATCATCGATCGGTGTCGTAATCTGACTCATTCTAGTATCCTTGTTTATGCCCTGAAATAAGGCATACCGTTCGCATTTTGTTGCTGTGTACTTAAGTATCAACCGCGTATTATAGCGTCTGCCCGATATTGGGGTGAACGCTTAGGGAGCTGACACATGAGCAAAGTACGGGGCTTTTTGAGCGAATTCAAGGAATTCGCGGTCAAGGGCAACATGATCGATCTGGCAGTTGGCGTGATCATCGGCGCTGCCTTTAGCAAGATCATCGACTCCCTTGTGGCAGACATCATCATGCCGCTTGTGGCGTTCATCCTGAGGGGCGAGGTCGACTTCACCAATCAGTTCTGGGTGCTGCGTCTCCCCGAGGGCTACTCCGGTCCACAGACATACGAAGCCCTATCCTCGGCGGGGGCAGTGGTGTTGTCGTGGGGCAACTTCCTTACGATCCTCATCAACTTCGTTCTGTTGGCGTTCGTGGTGTTCTGCCTGGTGAGGGCCGTTAACGCCGCCCGCCGCAGTGTGGAACGTGAGCAGCAGGTCGCAGCGGTCGAGGAAGCCGCGCCGCCGCCTGAAGACGTGGCGTTGCTGCGCGAAATCCGCGACCTCCTGAAACGTCAGTAAGCGACGGGGAAGGGCGAAGGTCGGTGCCGTTGCTGGCGCTGCAGGCGCTTCAGACCGGATTGTCCAGATCGAAGAATTCAACCTGGATGCCGAACTGTTCCGCGATGGCCGCGCCCAGTGCCTGTACCCCGTAGCGCTCCGTGGCGTGATGTCCGGCAGCGATATAGGCCGTTCCGGTTTCATTGGCCATGTGGAAGTTCTGTTCGGATGCTTCGCCGCTGATGTACACATCGACGCCGCTGTCGATGGCGGCGTCCATCATGTTCTGAGCCCCGCCAGTGCACCACGCCACAGTTCTGACCTTCTTGCCGGCATCACCCAAGGTCAGGGCGGGGCGGCCCAGCGCGGCGCCAATGCGTTGTCCAAGGTCTTCGAGCGAACAAGGTTCGCAGGTTCCCCGCCAGATCAAGTCGCCGGGACCAAACGTGATGGGTTGGCCTTCTTCATCGCGGTCGGGCTCCAGACCCAGTTTGAGTGCGAGCTGGGCGTTGTTGCCCCACACGGGATGCGCGTCTAGCGGCAAGTGGTAGCCGAAGATGTTCAAGTCGTGCTGCAGGGCCGTGGCGATACGGCGGCGCTTGGCTCCGCTGAGGACGGGATTCTCGTTTTTCCAGAACCATCCGTGGTGTACCAAGACGGCGTCGGCTTTCTGTTGCACCGCGACATCAAGCAAGGCCTGAGAGGCCGTGACTCCGGCGATAATACGCCCTATGGTTTCTCTACCTTCCACCTGAAGCCCATTGGGACAATAGTCCTTGTACCGGTGAACTTGCAGTGCGTTATCGAGCCATTCGGCAAGCTGCCGGGTGGGAATCTGAATCATCCTTCCTTCCTCAGAGATCTATGCATCGTTTGTGGTTGGTCTTCGCCCAGACCGTGACGGTATGCCTGGGTATTTTATTCATCGTCACTACACTGCGTCCCGACTGGCTGCGCAATGGCGCCCGCGAGGTCGTCGTAAGTCAGCCGGCAAGCGAGCCCGGCGTCTCGGCGGGGGCGCCTGTAAGGCTCTCGTATGCGGACGCGGTGGCTAAGGCCGCACCCGCCGTGGTGAACATCTACACCACGAAGATCGTGGATGTGCCACTTGTACCCTTACCGCCCGATCCCGAGTTGAGCCGTCTGCTGCGCAACCTCCCAGGGTTCAGTCAGCGTCGGCAATCCGGCAGCCTCGGCTCGGGTGTAATCGTCCGCAGCGACGGCTACATTCTCACCAACTACCACGTGGTGGAGGCGGCCGATTCGATTCGTGTGGCGCTGAACGACGGGCGGGAGGCGGACGCCAAAGTGGTGGGGGCCGACCCTGAAACCGATCTCGCGGTGCTGAAGATCGCATTGCCCAAGATACAGGCCATTGAATTCGACGAAGACGAGAGTCTGCGCGTGGGCGACATTGTGCTGGCCATTGGCAACCCTTTCGGGGTGGGTCAGACCACGACCTTGGGGATCGTGTCCGCGTTGGGTCGTAACCGGCTTGGCATCAATATGTACGAGAACTTTATCCAGACCGATGCCGCCATCAATCCCGGCAATTCGGGCGGCGCGTTGGTGGATGCGCAGGGGCGACTGGTCGGAATCAATACGGCGATCTATTCCGAGACGGGTGGCTCACTTGGGATAGGTTTCGCCATTCCCGTGAAGTCGGCCGAAACCATACTGGAAGAGATCATCAAGTCGGGGAGGGTGACGCGCGGCTGGCTCGGGGTGGAGCCGCAAGACCTGACGCCCGAACTGATGCGCGCCTTCGGGCTGAAAGAGCGGGCGGGAATCATCGTGGCCAGCATTTTGCGCGGCAGCCCCGCACATGCGGCGGGACTGCGGGTGGGCGATATTGTGTTGGCGCTCGACGGTGCGGCGATACGAGATTCGATCGATTTCCTGAATGCGATCGCGCCGCTGAAGCCCGGGACTTCGGTGGAACTGGTACTGCTGCGAGAAGGACGGCAGCTCGTGGTTCCCGTGAAAGTGGGCGAGCGACCGTCGGGCAATCGGCGTCGCTGATGGGGACGTTTTCGCCCCCCATCAGACGTCGTTGCGGATTTCCGGGCTGCGTTCTTCGGTTTCGTCCGTTGAGTCTTCGGCCGCTTCCGCGCGTTTGCGTGCCATGGACGCCGAGAGCAGGATGCCGACTTCGTACAAGAGGCACAACGGGACTGCCAACATGAACTGGCTAAGGACGTCGGGTGGTGTGACCACTGCGGCGATCACGAACGCGCCTACGATCACATAACCCCGCACCTCGCGCAGCTTCTGGACGCTGACCACGCCCGTGCTGGCCAATAGCACAACGGCGACCGGTACCTCGAAGGTCACCCCGAAAGCCAGGAACATCGTCATGACGAAGTTCAGATAGGCCTCGATGTCCGGCGCCGGCGTGATGGATTCCGGCGCGAATCCCGCAATGAAGTGAAAGACGGTGCGGAAGACCACGAAATAGCAGAACGCCATGCCGGCCATGAACAGCAGTGTGCTTGAGGCGATCAGCGGAAGCGCCAGCCGTTTCTCGTGCTGGTACAGCCCCGGAGCCACAAAGGCCCAGGCCTGATAGAGCACCACGGGTAGGGCGATCAAGAAGGCGGCCACCAGCGTGACTTTGACCGGCACCATGAAGGGCGTGATCACGCCCGTGGCGATCATGCGCGTGCCTTGCGGCAGCGATGCCAGCATCGGTTGTGCGAGAAGATCGTAGATCGCCGAAGGGCCGGGATAAATAAATAACACCACGAATACGGCCAGAACGACGCCTACCGCCTTCATCAGGCGGGAGCGCAGCTCGACCAGATGCGAGATGAAGGTTTCCTGCGTACCAGTTTCTTCCTGTGTCACGTCGGCGTACCCGATTGTTCAGCTGTTTTACGTTCTGCGGCCGGAAGAGCATCCGTGCCGCCGGGAGCGGGCGCTTCGGGCGCCGCGCTTTGTTGCGGTCGGACTTCCTCACGTGCCTGCTTCATCAGGTCTTCCACCGAGGCCGAGGCCTCCGCCAGGCTTTCGCGCGCCTCGGCCAGGGGTTCCTGCAGACTGGCGGATGTCTCGCGCATGGACTGTTGAAGCGACTGCGCCGCTTCGTCCATTTGCTTCTTGAGCTTATTCATTTCATCCAGGTCGATCTCGCGCTGGATGTCGGTCTTGACGTCGGACACGTAGCGTTGCGCGCGGCCAAGCAGGTGCCCGGCGGTGCGGGCCACCTTAGGGAGCCGTTCGGGGCCGATGACGACAAGCGCCACCACGCCGATCAGCAGGAGCTCGGTGAAACTGACGTCGAACATGATTAGGCGTCAGATTTTTCTTTGGCCTGCACGTCGATCGTTTCGTCGCTGCTGCGACGTTGCGTCACGGCTTCGGGCTTGGTTCCTTCTTGAGCGCCTTCGCTCATGCCCTTCTTGAAACCGCGTACGGCACCGCCAAGGTCTTCGCCCATGTTGCGAAGTTTCTTGGTACCAAAAACCAGGGCGACGATGACCAGTACGATCAACCAGTGCCAGATGCTGAAGCTACCCATGTCTATCTCCGTCAGGCGGCTGGTGCCGCACGTTTGTTCCAGGGGCGTGGACCCCCAAGTATGTGTAAATGCAGGTGATCGACTTCCTGGCCGCCTTCGCTGCCCGTATTCACCACCAGGCGAAAGCCGCCATCATGGCCGGGTGTGCAGCCGTTGTCAAAGGCCAGTTTCTGCACGAGTATCATCATTCTACCCAACCAGTCGGCGTCTTCGCCCGTCACGTCGGCCAGTGATCTGACATGTTGCCGAGGTACCAGCAACAGGTGTACGGGGGCAGCCGGGTTGATGTCGTGGAAGGCCACGAAGTCTTCGTCTTCGTAGACCTTCTTGGACGGAATCTCGCCCGAGGCGATCTTGCAGAAAATACAGTTGTCGCTCATGTTTCCTGTCGTTAAAGCGGGTTCAGGATTGCGGCCGGGCGGCTTTCTCGGCAAGGCCGGAAACGCCTTCCCGCCGCTGAAGTTCGTTCAGGACCTGTTCAGGACGTATCCCATAATAGGCCAGTGCGACCAGGCTGTGAAACCATAAATCCGCTGTTTCGGCCACGATGCGTTCGGGATCGCCGTCCTTGGCGGCCATGACCAGTTCGGTGGCCTCTTCGCCAATCTTCTTCAGGAAGGCGTCGGGCCCGCGCTGGTACAGCTTGGCCACATACGATGCCTGCGGATCGCCGCCCTGCGCAGGCAGGCGGGATTCCAGAGTGTCGGCCAGTCGGGCGAGTAGGGAATCTGTCATGGTTACTTGTATATCTGTTCTGGGTCCTTCAGGACCGGATCGACGTTGACCCATACGGGTGAATCGCCGCCTTCGAGGCGCTGAAAGAAACAACTGCGCCGGCCCGTGTGGCAGGCGATTCCGCCCTCCTGTTCCACCTTGAGCAGAACGACGTCGCCGTCGCAGTCCAGTCGGATCTCGCGTACACGCTGCCGATGGCCCGATTCTTCGCCCTTGCGCCACAGTTTGCGACGGGAGCGCGACCAATAGACCGCGTGGCCGGTCGAGGCCGTTTCCGCCAGGGCTTCCGCGTTCATCCAGGCCACCATCAGGATCGTGCCGTCGGCAGCGTCCTGGGCGATGGCGGGAATAAGCCCGTTGTCGTCGTAACGAAGTTGATTAAGCCATTCCGGCAAGGTATTCATACGGGCAATCTTACTTTGACACCTTGAGACGCCAGGAATTCCTTGGCTTCGCGTACCGTGTACTCGCCGTAATGGAAAATGCTGGCGGCGAGCACGGCGCTGGCGCCGCCGATCAATGCGCCGTCCGCCAGGTGTTGCAGGTTGCCCACTCCACCGGAGGCAATCACTGGTACCGGTACGGCATCCGAGACGGCACGCGTGAGATCGAGGTCGAAGCCCGACTTCGTGCCGTCCCGGTCCATGCTCGTAAGCAGGAGCTCGCCGGCTCCGTATTCGGCCATCTTGCGGGCCCACTGCACTGCGTCGATGCCGGTGGCCCGGCGACCGCCATGCGTGTATACCTCCCAGCGGAGCGGTTCGCCCTCAGCCGATACGCGTCGTGCGTCGATCGCCACAACGATGCATTGCGAACCATGGTGGTCCGCGGCCTCGCGCACGAGTTCGGGGTTGGTGACGGCTGCACTGTTCATGGACACCTTGTCGGCACCCGCGTTGAGCAGACGTTGCACATCGCTTACTTGCCGGACGCCACCGCCCACCGTGAGGGGGATGAAGATCTCGCTGGCCACCGCCTCGATGATCGGCAGGATCAGGTCGCGCTCGTCGCTGGTGGCGGTGATGTCCAGAAAGGTCAGTTCGTCCGCGCCCTGTTCGTTGTATCGGCGCGCGATCTCCACCGGATCGCCGGCATCCACCAGGTCAACGAAATTGATCCCCTTGACCACGCGCCCCGCGGTGACGTCCAGGCAGGGGATGATGCGGCAGCAGAGGTCGCTGCTTGTATTGGCTTGCGTATCGGTCATGATGTGGTGAGTTCGTCCGCGCGTTCCTGGGCGGCTGCAAAATCCAGCGTGCCCTCGTAGATGCTGCGGCCGAGAATTGCGCCTTCCACGCCTTCGGATGCCACGGCGCAAAGCGCTTCAATGTCGCTCAGGTCGGTCACGCCGCCCGACGCGATGACGGGGATGCTGACGGTCTGTGCCAGGCGAACCGTGGCTTCGATGTTCACGCCGCTGAGCATGCCGTCGCGCCCGATATCGGTGTAGATAATGGATTCCACGCCGTAGTCCTCGAACTTGCGGGCGAGGTCGAGCACGTCGTGACGGGTGAGCTTGCTCCAGCCGTCCGTGGCCACCTTGCCGTCGCGCGCATCCAGGCCCACGATGATGTTGCCGGGGAAGGCGCTGCACGCATCGCGCAGGAAGCCGGGATCCTTCACGGCCGCCGTGCCAATGATCACGTAGGAAAGGCCGTTGTCCAGATAACGCTCGATCGTGTCGAGATCGCGGATGCCACCGCCGATCTGGACCGGGATCTCGTCGCCGACGGCTGCCAGGATGGACTTGATGGCGGCTTCATTCTTGGGTTTGCCGGCGACGGCGCCATTCAGGTCGACCAGATGCAGCCGACGGGCGCCCTGGTCGATCCATTGTTCCGCCATGGCGGCGGGCGAGTCGGAAAAAATCGTGGAGTCGTTCAGGTCGCCCTGGCGCAGGCGCACACAACGCCCGTCTTGGAGGTCGATGGCGGGAATGAGTAGCATGATGGGTCAGCCGATTAGAAGCTTGGTGAGGGTTTCAGGTTTCGCTGCCACATTGGCTGGGGTGGCGTCGATGCAAAGGGTCAAGGTTGCCATTCTACGAAGTTGCGATAGAGCCGTATCCCGGGCTCCGCGCTCTTCTCTGGGTGAAACTGCACTGCGAAAATGTTATCTGCTGCGATGGCGCAGGTAAAGCATTGCCCATACTGACTAACCCCAACGGTCAGCGCCGGGTCGTCCGGAACGGCAAAATAGCTGTGCACAAAGTAGAAATGGGTGTGGTCGGGGATTCCGGCCCACAAGGCGTGGGAACGCGTCTGAGTAACGGCATTCCAACCCATGTGGGGCACCTTAAGCCCCGGCCCCTCGGCAGCGTATTGCGGGCCCGAAAAGCGGCGCACGACGCCCGGGAATATGTCCAGGCACGAGACGTCGCCTTCGTCGCTGCGCGACAGCAGCATCTGCTCGCCCACACACACGCCCAGTAGCGGTTTCTCGCGCGCTGCACGTACAACGGCCTCGCGCAGCCCCGATTCGTCGAGCGTGCGCATGCAGTCACGCATGGCGCCTTGCCCCGGTAGGACCACGCGCGATGCCTTGGCTATTTCTTCAGCGGTATTACAGATCCGGATGTCGGCGCCCGGCGCGGCGGCGCGCAGAGCGCGCGCCACCGAGTGGAAGTTGCCCATCCCGTAATCGACGATGGCAATGGTGTTCAAGATGGGTCCCGCAGTTGGGGGTTTAGAGTACGCCCTTGGTCGAAGGAATCACGCCTTCGCTGCGGGGGTCGAGTTCAATGGCCATGCGCAGGGCGCGGCCGAATGCCTTGAAGACCGTCTCGCACTGGTGATGCGCGTTCTCGCCCTTCAGGTTGTCGATATGAAGTGTCGCCTGCGCGTGGTTGACGAAGCCCTGGAAGAATTCGCGCACAAGGTCGGCGTCGAACTAGCCGATCATCGCGCGCGTGAACGGCACCCGCCAGTGCAGCCCGGGCCGCCCCGAAAAGTCTACGACGACGCGCGACAGCGCCTCGTCGAGCGGCACGTAGGCATGGCCGTAGCGGCGGATACCCTTCTTGTCGCCGAGCGCCTTGGCGAAGGCCTGACCGAGCGTGATGCCGACATCCTCGACGGTGTGGTGGTCGTCGATGTGGGTGTCGCCCTCGGCACGCACGTCGAGGTCGATCACGCCGTGGCGGGCGATCTGGTCGAGCATGTGGTCGAGAAAGGGAACGCCGGTCGCGAAACGCCCCTGGCCCGTGCCGTCGAGGTCGATCCTGACCGTGACGCGGGTCTCGAGCGTATTGCGGGTAACTTCAGCCTGCCGCATGGGGTGTCCGTTCGTTAATGGTGGGTCGTCATGGCCCCATGCCGGGCCGTGGACACGCCATGATACCATCGCCGCGCGGCCGCACCGCAATCCACCGGCCGCCCCCCGCCCCCGACCCAAGCCCGACTGGAAGCACAATGAGCCGTTACTGGAGCCCCGTCGTTCACGGACTCGACCCCTATGTCCCCGGCGAACAGCCGCG
>DATGNX010000041.1:0-4855 GCA_035306485.1 Burkholderiaceae bacterium | reverse complement strand
AGCGGCCGACCTGATCATCTCCAGCATGGAGAAGTCCATCCAGTCCAAGAAGGTCACCTATGACTTCGCACGACTGATGGAAGGCGCCACCCAGGTGTCCTGCTCCGGCTTCGGTCAGGTCATGATCGACAACATGTAATCGGTTCCGCACTGATTCATTGAAGTCTCGGAAGGCCCCGTTCTCTTAGGAGGACGGGGCTTTTTGTTGTCCGGCGTCGCAAGTATGTGCAAAGTGCGGACGCCCGGTGCCATTCCCGGGGTACATTTCTCTGTTAGCGTTGGGCTGAAGTCATCGCCAACGCAGATATTCGGACCGAGTAAGCGCATCCACATGTCGACGAAACCATTAAAAGGGATCCGGGTTCTGGATCTCACCAACGTGTTGGCCGGCCCATTTTGTTGTCATCAGCTTGCCCATATGGGTGCCGATGTCATCAAGGTAGAAGCCCGCTTGAGCGGTGATCTCGCCCGGCAATTGGGTGCGGATGTCGCGCTGAATAAAAGCAATATGGGGGTGTCGTTCTTGGCACAGAATCCCGGCAAGCGCTCCCTCACGCTGGATCTCAAGAAAGACGAAGGTAAAGCCATATTGCGCAAGCTGGTGCGCACGGCGGACGTCTTAGTGGAGAATTTCCGCCCTGGGGTCATGGAGCGGCTCGGCCTGGGTTACAACGCCTTGCTGGAAGAAAATCCGCGCTTGATCTATTGCGCTATTTCCGGGTTTGGTCAGTCGGGGGCGCTGCGGAACTTGCCCGCCTACGATCAGATCATCCAGGGCATGTCCGGCATCATGAGCATTACCGGCGACGGCGAGTCCGCCCCACTACGGGTGGGGTATCCCATCGCGGATACCGTTGGAGGTATCACTGCGGCGTTCGCTATTGCCGCGTCCTTGGCCGACCGCAACCGGAGCGACGGGGTGTTCATTGATGTCTCGATGCTTGAAGCTGCCATGGCGACGATGGGTTGGGTGGTTTCCAACTTCCTGGTCGCCGGGCGCGAACCCCAACCGATGGGCAACGACAACATGACGGCCAGCCCATCGGGAGCATTCAAGACTGGAGACGGATTGATCAACATTGCGGCGAACAAACAAGAGCATTTCGAGAAAGTCTGCGAGGTTCTCGGCCGGCCGGACTGGGTGACGGATACGCGATTTGTCGATCGACATGCGCGGCTGAAGAACCGGGAAGAGTTGACAGCATTAATGGAGCAAGAACTGGCCACAAAGACCGCCGAACAGTGGTGGGAGTTGTTATCTGATGTGGGCGTGCCCGCCGGGCCCGTTTATACCGTTGCCCAGGCTTTGAGCCATCCGCAAATTGCCACGCGAGGCATGCTGGCTACTTTCGACAACGTTCCAGGGGTTGGGCGCGACATCCGGGTGGTTCGAACCGGCTTTAAGGTGAATGGCGCGCCACCGGCGGTCGACGCACCACCGCCGCAACTCGGTGAACATACCGAAACCATTCTCGCCGAACTGGGCTTCACGGACGACGAGATTTCGCGTTTGAAGCAGCAGGAGGTCGTATGACGATATCCAATGATGCCGAACAAGTCCGGCAAGGTGTAAGAGACTGGTGGCGCACCTCCATTATCGACATGGAGCCCGGCAGCATCCGGTATCGCGGCTACCCGATCCAGGAGCTCATTGGGAACGTCAGCTTTGCGCAGATGATCTGGCTGATGACCCGTGGCGAGCTGCCTTCAGACGCCGAAGCACGTCTGCTCGATGCGGCCCTGATGTCCGCTGTCGATCACGGACCTCAGGCGCCCAGTATCGCGATCGCACGCATGGCCGCCACATGTGGAGTCGGACTGAATAGTGCGATGGCCTCTGCGGTGAACGTACTCGGCGACGTTCATGGCGGCGCCGGTGAACAGGCCGTGGAGCTTTATACCGATATTGCACGGAAAATCGATGAGGGCGCGTCGCTCGAGACCGCCACGCAAGCCGGCCTTGAAGAGGCCATTGGCAAGTACGGGAAATTCGTCTCCGGATTCGGTCATAGGTTTCATCCCGTTGACCCCCGCGCGCCCCGCCTGCTGGAACTCGTCGACGAGGCGGCTTCGAACGGCACGGTCAGTGGCCGATTCGCCGTGATAGGGCGTGCTGTCGAGCGCGAGCTTTCTATCCGCAAGGACGGCAGGAAAATACCGATGAATATTGATGGTGCCACCGCAGTCATCTACGCGGAGTTGGGTTTCCCGGCCCCGCTGGCCCGGGGCTTATTCTGCCTGTCTCGTTCGGTTGGTATCCTGGCGCACACGTGGGAACAGACCCAGCAGGGTGGGCGGAACAAGGGCCCAATTCCGCGTGAGTACATTTGGAACTACGACGGTCCCGACCCACGATCGGTTCCCACACGGTGAAATCGCGCGCCTGTACTTCTAGCTGATCCGCTGACAAAACTGGTCCGCTGAAATCGGGCAGGGTATCTTTTGCATGCGGGCCAGTGGGTATGGGGGTTGCTCCCGATGATGCTTCGGAACCCGCCCATCGCAGTAGAAGCATCGTATGCCCGCCTCGCAATTACTGGCTCGCGCTAAGCAGTTACTCCAGACAGACGAAATTCGCACGACCTTGCAGACCGCAGCGGCGGTCGTCATGGCGTACAGCATCATGATGGCGGTCGGATGGGAGGAGCCGTCATGGGCGGTGTTCTCTGCACTCTTCGTCGTGCAGGCCAACGTTGGAGGGACGATCGGCAATGCGATCTGGCGGATCGCCGGCGCTTTGATGGGCGCTGGCATCGCCGTTGGACTCATTTTGCTGTTACAGGCTCAGGGGTGGCAAGCGCAGGAGCAGTGGCGCACGGTGGCAGCAATGCTGCTGGGGGTGAGCGTCATGAGCGTGATCTCCATACGTTATCCAGATCTCTCCTACGGCCTGGTCACCGTGGCGATCATCACGGTGGCGCCGGACTTCTATGTCGTCGAAGGAGCCATGTCCAAAGTGATTGCCATCGCCGTGGGCTCCTTCAGCGCGATCGTGGCGTGTTTACTTGTCCTGCCGGTGAGCGCCTATCGCAGCGTGGACGCCAAGGTGGCGGACGCCGTGCGGCTTTGCGGGCGGGCCATCGCCGATTGCCTGAACTGTGCCACCGATGAGCAGGCACGCAAGGCGCATGAAGCCGAGTACGAGGTATCGTGCCGCTTGCGTGATGCCTACCTGGTCTGGCGGCAGGCCGGCATGGAGAAGGTGCCCGCAAGGTTTCCCTCTCGTCGCACCGCTCGTTGTACACACGATGTGCTCACACACGTCCAGCGCCTTCAGGAAAACATTGCGCTGGCGGAGCGCTTCAGCGAGCATCCGTTACCTGCACCCTTGGGAGAGCGTCACAAGGCACAGATCGAGGCGCTGGCGACTGCGATCGAGTCGCACTTGAATGACGTGAGCGACGTAATGACCCGTAGCGATACCACCCTGGATGCGCGAGCGCTGTGGGATCTATATGGCCGCTTCGCCGACGAGGCCGACCAAAGTGCGCGAAACACCGATTGTCCCAGCGAGCGCGAGCAACTGTTGGCGATCAAGTGGGGCTGCAATGTCATTGTCCAGAACGTCGAGGCGCTCATGCTGGCATTGCAGCCCGCCGAGCGCACGTGTCCGAATGTTTGACGTCGATATCATTCGACTGCTAACATTCGATCCTTTGGAGCGCCGGGCGCCGTTTACCTGCGCAGGGCAGGCCGCACAAGCTGCGGTATGTTCAGGTGGTTTCGCCACCGCGCGCAAAACGACTACTTAGCCGTCCGTTGCTCCAGTCATGCTCCGGCATGGCGTCCACCGTCCCCGGCCTGATTGGCCGCAGTGTCGCAGGTCACACCCTCGACCCGGACGTTTTCTCGATATTCGCTTTCGTTGCTTCGCGCCCTGCGCGGAATAAGAGCGATCCCCGGGCGACCGCCTGGGGGCCCGGCAGTGCGCTGGCGTTTCGAAGCGCAGAGCAGCCGGTCTATTCGCCGCAACGAGGGTTTGATTGGAGGTTGCATGCATCAGCTATCCCTAACCACGGTTCTTCTGCTGCTCATTGGGTTCTATGGCTTTTCCTTTTTCATGACTTTACGAATAGGGAAGAAGGAAGAGTGCGCGGACGGATACATGACCTCGAATGGATCGATCGGTTACGGGATGTCCGCAGCCAGCATGACGGCAACCTGGGTCTGGGCGGCTTCGATTTACGCCGCAGCCAGCTCTGGCTACAAATACGGGCTGTCCGGCGCCATCCATTATGGATTCTGGGGCGCGTTGATGATCCTCTTCGTGTATCCATTTGGGCGTCGCTTCAGGGAGATCGCCCCGGAAGCGCATACGCTGGCGGAAATCATGCACGCACGTCACGGACGTTGCAGCCAGATGATTCTGGCAGTGTCGAATGTGCTGGGCAGCGTCATCAGCCTGATGGTGAACTTCACTGCGGCCGGTGCGCTGGTATCCATGCTGTCGCCCCTCAGCTTCATGCAGGGCGTGCTGATCGTTGCTTTTGGCGTGCTTTCCTACACCTTGTGGTCCGGTTTCCGCGCATCGGTACTGACCGACTTCGCCCAGTTGGTCGCCATGATCCTCGCTGCGGTGCTGATCATTCCCTTCCTATTCTTTACGCTTGGCGGGACTGAGCTGTTCGTCGAAGGATGGCACCGCTTGGACGCCGAACAAGCGGACTTCTTCTCGAAGAAGGCCTTGCTTGAGCAGGGGGCTCCCTACTTCATTGCCGTGCTGGCCTACGCGATTGGTAACCAGACCATCGCGCAACGCCTGTTTGCCGTGCGTGAGGACCTGATCAAGCCGACCTTCATCACCGCTACATTGGGCTATGGCTCGATTGTGATCGGCCTGGGCATGCTCGGCTTT
>DATGNX010000040.1:0-37518 GCA_035306485.1 Burkholderiaceae bacterium | reverse complement strand
CCTGCAATTTCGCGGCGACGTCCTGATCGTGCAGTCCGAGAATGACCACTTGGTTCCGCACGCCACTATCATGAGCTACCGGGCCGCATTCCAAAACTCCCACTCCCTGACTCATCGCGTCATCGACAACGCAGATCACGCACTGACGGACAAGGCGGCCCAGCAAGCCTACACGTCGATTCTCGTGAGCTGGATCACCGAAATGGTGGTCGGTGCGCGGGTCGGCGGCCGAGGCCAATGGCCGCTTTGAAGTAGCGCCTCCGTCCGCCGCCGCCTTGTACTATCATCCCAGGATGACCACACTTTCCGTACTAGATCTCGCACCCATCAATGAGGGCAGCGACGCGGCGACCTCTTTCCGAAACAGTTTGGACCTCGCCCGACACGTCGAAGCTCTGGGCTTTTACCGCTATTGGCTGGCCGAACACCATGGCATGCCTGGCATTGCCAGCGCCGCCACATCGGTGCTGATCGGTCACATCGCCGGGGGGACCTCCACCATACGCGTCGGCGCCGGCGGAATCATGCTGCCCAATCACTCTCCGCTAGTCATCGCGGAACAGTTCGGCACGCTGGAATCGCTTTATCCCGGTCGTATCGATCTCGGGCTCGGTCGCGCGCCCGGCTCAGATCAGGTCACCGCCCGGGCACTGCGCCGCAACCTGGACACCGATCCTGACGCCTTCCCGCGCGACGTCGTGGAGCTGATGGAATATTTTTCGGAAGATTCGCAGCTGCCTGTGACCGCCGTACCGGGTAAGGGCTTGTCGCCGGAATTTTGGATACTAGGTTCCAGCCTGTTCGGGGCCCAATTGGCCGCGTATCTGGGCCTGCCCTACTCCTTCGCCTCGCACTTCGCGCCGCAAATGATGATGCAGGCGATCGAAATCTATCGCAGCACCTTCAGACCCTCTGCACGACTGGACAAACCTTACGTCATGCTCGGCTATAACGTCTTTGCCGCAGACACGGACGCCGAAGCGCAGTATCTGGCGTCTTCATGGCAACAGTCGTTCGTCAGTCTGCGCAGTGGGCGACCCATCCGCCTGCCGCCGCCGGTGGAAGGCTATACCGAGACACTTCCGCCCGCCGCGCGCGCAATGCTTGATACGGTGCTTTCCTGCGCCGCCGTCGGGTCGCCCGACACGGTAAAGCACACCATGCGGGAATTCATTGCCCGCACTCAGGCCGACGAACTGATCATCACCTGCAACACCTTCGATCACCAGGCGCGCCTGCGTTCCTACGAACTCGTCGCTGGTTTGCGTTCAGCACTGGGGGTCGGATCTGAATCATGAACGGTACGTCCACAATCGCATCACGGATTACTCAACTTTCGCAGCGAATCGATCAATTGGCCGTGCAGGCGGGGCGCCAAGCCGGCGAAGTCCGACTACTGCCGGTCAGTAAGACCTTCGGAGCCGAAGCGATCCGCGAGGCCATCGCCGCCGGCATGCATCGCTTCGGCGAAAACAAGGCACAAGAGATCCGCGAAAAGTCCGCGCTGCTTGCAGACACAGAGGTCCAATGGGTGATGATTGGCCACCTGCAGACCAACAAAGCCAAGGACATTGCGCGCCACGCCCACGAGATCCAGTCCTTGGACCGTCCGGACCTCGCAATTGCCTTGCAACGCCGGCTCGAACTCGAAGGGCGCGAGCTTACCGCGCTGGTGCAGGTCAAGACGTCCAGCGAACCCAGCAAATTCGGGCTTGATCCCGCACAGCTAGAAGACTTCCTGCGCTTCCTGGCAGCTGAAACCCCCCGACTGAAGGTCGAGGGCCTTATGACCATGGCCGTCAACGATACGGATTCCGACGCCGTTCGGGCCTGCTTTCGTCGCCTGCGCGAACTGCGCGATGCCATGCGTGAGAAGGCCATTCCCGGCATCCGGCTGGAGCGACTGTCCATGGGCATGAGCGGCGACTATGAGTTGGCGATTGCCGAAGGCGCGACAGAGATTCGGATCGGTTCCGCAATCTTTGGTGATCGCCACTATACTTCCAGCTGATCCGTCTCCTATCGCCGCACGCATTCATGTCCCGCTACCAGTCGTTAGCCGCTCCCCTGGGGCGGCTTCTTCACGATGCCTTCTCCTCTTATCTCGTCCTGATCCGGCTCATGGTGCCGGCGCTCATCATCGTGAAGGCGCTAGACATGGTGGGCGGCACCCAGCTCCTGGCCTCCTTGCTAGAGCCGGTCATGCACTTGGTGGGGCTGCCTGCGGAAGTCGGCATCGTATGGGCCGCGGCCATGTTGACCAGCATCTATACGAGCCTGGCCATCTTCGCCGACATGAGCTTCGATGTACCGCTGACCGTCGCACAAGTCAGTGTGCTGGGCACCATGATCTTGATCGCGCACTCCTTGCCGGTTGAAGGCGCGGTAGCCAAGGCGACCGGCGTTCCCTGGCCGGCCACTCTGGTCATCCGCCTGGGCGGCGCACTAATCGTGGGCAGCCTGCTGCACGCCTGGTATTCCGGCACGGGCACCCTTCAGGAGCCCGCCGTCATGTTGTGGCGACCTGAAGCGTCAGATCCATCGCTGTTGGCGTGGGGGCTGACTCAGCTGCGGGCGCTGGGCATGATCTTCTTGATTATTCTGGCGCTCATGGCCTTGCTACGCATATTGAAGGCGTTGGGCATTGAGCGGCTCATGCATGCCTTGCTGGCGCCTCTGCTGCGGGTGATCGGCATCGGACGCGAGGCCAGCAACGTCACCATCATCGGCTTCACACTGGGCCTGAGTATTGGTGCCGGTCTGTTGATACGCGAGGCACGTACTGGGCAGCTGTCGCGCCGGGACATCTTCCTGACCATGGGATTCCTCGGCCTTTGTCACAGCATCATTGAAGATACCCTGCTCATTCTGCTGATGGGCGCAGACATTTCCGCGATCCTCTGGACCCGACTGGTATTCGCGATCCTGGCCACTGCCGTGTTGGCGCGAATGGGGCGTTTGATTCCGGCCGTGCAACGACCATAGGCCCCGCCTTGACCTTCCCACCGTCGGAAGCTTTATTCTCGCGCTATCCGTCTTCCTAATCGCAAGGAGCTTCCATGCAATTTCATATTGAAAACATGACCTGCGGCGGCTGCGTCCGCGGCGTAACCAAGGCCATCCAGGCGGTGGACCCGAATGCCCAAATCCAGGCCGATCCGCCCACGCGCAAACTCGAGCTCGTCACAATCGCCACACGCGAACAGATTGAAGCAGCGCTGAACGAAGCCGGCTTTCCTCCCAAGGCCGCCTGAACGGCGCGCTATACAGCGCGGGCGAGCCCTCAGGCGGCGGGCCCGTCCTCAGCGCGCCCTAGTCCTTCAAGGATCGGGCATTCGGGACGGTGATCTCCCGCGCAGCAATTCACCAACGTCTGTAGCGTATCGGACATGCTGCGCAGTTCGGCGATTTTCTGCTGCAGCTCGGCGATATGCGCCTGTGCGATACGTTTGACGTCGGCACTGTGCCGCGAGCGGTCACTCCACAAGTCCAACAGGTCGCGGATCTCCTTCACCGAGAAGCCGAGGTCGCGCGCCCGGCGCACGAAGTTCAATCGGTGCACATCGGTTTCCGAGTACTCGCGGTAGCCTGAGTCAGTTCGGGCCGCCGGCGGAATAAGGCCTATTTCTTCGTAATAGCGGATCATTTTGGCTGAGACGCCCGACGCTTTTGCAGCCGCACCGATATTCATCATTCCGCTCCATGAGGCGGCTGGAAACCGCGCAGCCGCAAGGCGTTACCAAGAACGAAGACGCTTGACAGCGCCATTGCACCGGCCGCAAAAATGGGTGACAGCAACACTCCCCACGCCGGATACAGCACACCGGCCGCGACGGGAATCAACGCGGTGTTGTAGACGAAGGCCCAGAATAGGTTCTGACGGATATTGCCCAGTGTCGCTCGCGACAGAGCAATGGCGTTGGGCACGCCCTGCAGACTGCCCGACATCAGGACCACATCCGCCGCCTCAATGGCAATGTCCGTCCCCGTACCAATTGCCAGGCCGACATCCGCCTCCGCCAAGGCCGGCGCATCATTGATTCCATCGCCCACAAACGCCACGGTGCCGTGCTCATTGCGCAGTCGGCGCACAGCCTCCACCTTGCCATCGGGCAGTACTTCCGCCACGACTTCATCGATCCCCAAGCGCTCGGCGATCGCCTGCGCGGTTCGGGCGTTGTCTCCCGTGATCATTGCGACCTTCAGCCCCAGTTGGTGCAAGGCGCCAATGGCAGCCGGCGTGCTGGCCTTGATCGGGTCCGCCACCGCCACGATAGCCGCCAGCCTGCCGTCGATAGCGGCGTATAGCGGCGTCTTGCCCTCGGCCGCCAAGCGCTGTGCCGTGCTTGCGAAGACGCTCACATCCAAACCGAGCTCACGCATATAGCGATCCGCACCGACCTCGATACGCTGTTCCTGTACCTCGGCCCGGACGCCAAAGCCCGTCACCGATTCGAAGCCCGCGACAGCCGGCAGCGCCAGACCTTCGTTCTCGGCTGCCTGCACGATAGCCCGCGCAATGGGGTGCTCGGAGCGCGCCTCGACGGCTGCAATGCGGGACAGCACGTCCGCTCGTTGGAACTCGGGCACGATCTCCAGATCGGTCAGCGCTGGACGGCCTTCCGTCAGCGTGCCAGTCTTATCGACGGCAACTACGCGGGCATCGCGCAAGCGTTGCAGGGCTTCTCCCTTGCGGAACAACACACCCATTTCGGCGGCGCGGCCGGTTCCCACCATGATGGAGGTCGGCGTTGCCAACCCCATGGCGCAGGGGCAAGCAATGATCAATACCGCAACGGCATTGACCAAAGCGTAAGTGAGCGCCGGCTGCGGACCGAATAGCATCCAAACCAGGAAAGTGAACACGGCGGCGAGCATCACCGCGGGTACGAACCAGAGCGTCACCTTATCGACTAGCGCCTGAATCGGCAATTTCGAGGCTTGTGCCTGTTCCACCATGCGGATGATCTGCGCCAGTACGGTTTGGCTGCCGACCGCCGTCGCGCGGAAGACGAAGGCGCCGGTCTGATTCACGGTGCCGCCCACCACTTCGCTGCCCGCCCGCTTCTCAACGGGCACCGGCTCACCGGAAATCATGGATTCGTCGACATAGCTCGCGCCTTCCATCACTTCGCCGTCCACCGGTACGCGCTCACCCGGCCGCACATCCACCAGATCGCCGGGCACGACGTCGGAGATGGGCAACTCCGTGGTGGCGCCGGCGCGCCTGACGCGCGCCGTCTTCGCCTGCAAGCCCACCAAACGCTGGATCGCCGCCGAGGTGCGCCCCTTGGCCCGCGCCTCCAAAAATCGGCCCAGCAGGATCAAGGCCACAATCACTGCTGCGGCTTCGTAATACACATTGACGGTGCCTGCCGGCAAAAGGGCCGGGGCGAACGTGGCCACCAGCGAATAGCCGTACGCGGCTAATGTACCAACGGCCACCAGTGAATTCATGTCGGGCGCCCCGCGCAGGAGCGCCGGTATGCCTTTCAGATAGAAGCGCCGCCCGGGGAATACCAACACCAAGGTCGTCAAGACAAACTGAACCAGCCAGCTGGTTCGCATGCCTATCGTTTGCATGATCAGCCCATGCATCCCGGGCACCAGGTGCGCCCCCATTTCCAAGATGAAAACGGGCAGCGCAAGCAGCATGGCAAGCGTGAAATCACGCTTCAGTTCGATACGCTCGGCATCCTTGCGCGCGGACACCTCTTCCTCGACCGCACTGGTAGTGGGCTCGAGGGGCCTGGCATCGTAACCGGCCGAATCTACGGCAGCGACCAGCGCTGCGGCATCCGCCTGCCCATGAATCGTGGCGCGCTCGGTGGCGAGATTCACCACCACCTCCTGCACGCCTTCGACTTTGCGCAGGGCCGCTTCCACACGCCCTACGCAGGAAGCGCAGCTCATACCCTCCACCGACAGCTCCACCGTGCGGGCTGGAACGTCGTACCCGGCACCCTCGATCGCTTGCACGAGCTTGTGCCGGCTTACCCCGGGCGCTGTCCACACGTCGGCACGCTCGGTCGCCAGATTCACGGCGACTTCCTGCACGCCCTCTACCTTGCGCAAGGCCGCTTCGACGCGCCCCACACAGGAGGCGCAGCTCATACCTTCCACCGGCAACGAAATGGCGGTGACGGATTCAGACAAGGGCGGATGTTGCGCGTCCACAGCGACTCCTACGATGATCGAAACGATATACGCAGGATAAACCTTTCCATCATGGGAAGGTCAAGGGTGCAAAGTTTCAGGCCATCCGCCGCAGCACACCATCCCTCTTCCCGAAGTGATGAAAGAACGCAATGCCGATATGACCGACGATCATCGCCAGCAAAATCCACGCGATTGGCGAGTGCAGGCTGCCCACCGATGCCATCCACGGGATCTTGTCGCCCTTCGCGATCAACTCCACACCAAAAGGCGCCCAGCGGTAACCGCGACCCACGATAGACATGACCCCGGTCACGGGCATCAACACCATGGCCGCATACAGCAGAAAGTGGCCCAGCTTTACCAGTCCGGCGGTTGCCGGGTCCTGCTCAGGTCTGTTCTCGCGCTGACTCAAGGCCCACACGATGCGCAACAGTACCAACACGAGCAGCACCGACCCGATGCCTACATGAAACGGCACCAGGGTCTCGCCCACCCAGTGTTCCCCGTCATTGATACGATCGAATATCTTCAATAACTGCCATGCAATCAGGAACGCCATCCCCCAGTGGAACAAACGGGAAATGACGCCATAGCGTTCTTTCGAGTCACCAGTCATTGTGCTGATCTCCATCGTCAATCGAAACGGAAGGCGGAAATTGTAGTTTCCATTATCCGTTCGGAGTACACCTTTCGGCCTTGCGCGTCGCGAGCCGCTCCGGCGGCCACCATCAAGGGAATCAGGTGTTCCTCGGCTGCGGGTGGATGGCAATGACGTGCATGGGGCGCCTGGGTCCAGTTCTCCAGCAATCGTTCGCGCTCAGCCGGCGCACTTTCGACAGCGGCGGTCAGCCATCCGTCGAACTCTTCTGACAGCGGTGTATACCGCGTATCGCCGTAACCGCGCATGTTGTGGAAGCTCATACCACTGCCCACGATCAACACACCCTGCTTACGTAAATCCGCCAGCGCACGCCCTGCTGCAATATGCGCGGCAGGATCCAGGTCCCGCCGCAGCGATAGCTGTACCACGGGAACCTCCGCATTCGGAAACATCAACTTCAAAGGAATAAATACACCGTGGTCAAATCCACGGGCAGGGTCCACCGAGGCATTTAAGCCCGCCCCGCGGATCAGCTGCGCCAGGTCCTCGGCCAGGGCTGGTTCGCCGGGCGCCGGATACGTCAGCTCGTAGGTATGCGGCGGGAAGCCGTAGTAATCAAAAATCAGTTCCGGAGAGGAATGGCCGGTCGCGCGAAATTCTGGCTCAAGCCAGTGACCGGACACGAGCAGAATGGCGCGCGGGCGGCTGGGCAGAGTGTCGGCAATGCCCTTGAGAAAGGTCGCCATGTTGTCCCACGCATGCGGCGGATTCCAGTCCATGAAGAAACAGGGCCCCGCACCGTGGGGCACGTAGTAGACAGGCATGCGGGTATCGCCCGCGGCAGTGGATGCATTCATTATCTGACTCCGCAATTTGTGGGTTGCATCGTCCTAGTATGAATCAATAACCGCGAGA
This sequence comes from Burkholderiaceae bacterium, assembly GCA_035306485.1. Classification (GTDB taxonomy): domain Bacteria; phylum Pseudomonadota; class Gammaproteobacteria; order Burkholderiales; family Burkholderiaceae_B; genus Yanghanlia. The sequence goes on along the minus strand of DATGNX010000040.1, from coordinate 29,843 downwards.
TTAGAACGGCTTACAATCCACCAACACTTCATACTGTTAGTAGGAGATAAATGGATCGAGTCACGAGCATGCGAGTCTTCGCCAGAGCGGCGGCCGCGGGCAGTCTGTCCGCCGCCGCACGTCACCTTGGAATGTCCCCGGCCATGGCGACTAAACACGTCAATGCGTTGGAAGCGCGGTTGGGCGTCAAGCTTTTACATCGCAGCACCCGGCGCCTCACCTTGACGGAAGCCGGCAGCAATTATCTGGAAGCGTGCCAGCGCATACTGGCGGAAATTGACGAAGCCGAAGCAGCCGCTGCATCGCAACGCGTGAAAGCCAGTGGCCTGCTGCGCATGAACGTACCGCTATCTTTTGGGAGCCGTTTCATCGCACCCCTGATGCCTGGGTTCTCTAGGCAGCACCCCGAGGTCACGGTGGAGCTCGGACTCAGTGACGCGACGCTGGACATAATCGGTGGCAACTGGGACCTGGCCATCCGAATCGGACGGTTGTCAGACAGTCCGTTGCAGGCGCGCCGCCTGGGCGATACCACCATGCATGTTTGCGCGTCACCGGATTACCTCAATCACCGCGGTGTGCCGCGACGCGTCGCCGATCTGGCGCAGCACAACTGCCTGAGCTATACCTTGTCCGGCATGCAGGACAGCAAGCAATGGTCTTTCGGGAAACATGGCGAGCACCGTATCGCGGTGAGCGGCAACCTGATCGCCAATAATGGCGACGCTCTACTTGCTGCTGCGATCCAGGGGATGGGGATCATCTATCAGCCCCACTTCATCGTGGGTCAGGCTCTGGCGAGCGGCGAGCTGGTCGCATTGGAGCTGGACAAACCGGTGGCCGACCTAGGCGGCATACACGTCCTGTATCCGCCGGACCGGCGCCCGCCCGCTAAGGTCCGGGTGATGATCGACTATTTGGCGGCAGCGTTCGAACAGTCCGCGCCCTGATCCCGGTGGTGCCACGCGACACCACGCACGGCACCGCGAAACACCATTACCGGCTACCTGCCGGGACGTTCAGGCGGCGTGCGGAATGCGGTGCCCACGGCGTGCGGGGGCCAGATTCGCCAGCATGTGAGCCGTCATCTCAGCTAAACCAAACGCCGGCTTCCAACCCCAGTCGCGACGGGCGGCTTGGTCATCGATCGAGTTCGGCCAGCCATGAGCAATGGATTGACGAAAATCCGGCTCGTAGCGGATTTCGAAGCCGGGGATGTGTCGGCGAATTTCATCGGCAATTTGTTCCGGCGTGAAACTGACACCCGCTACGTTGTAGCTACCGCGTTCCGTGATGCGATCCGCCGGCGCGTCCATGAGCTCCAGGGTGGCGCGCACCGCATCGTCCATGTACATCATCGGTAGGGCTTCGTCCTTATCCAGGAAGCACGAGTACGGTTCACCCTTCAGTGCCGAATGGAAGATCTCCACGGCATAGTCGGTGGTGCCGCCGCCCGGCGGAGTCTTGTAGGAAATGAGGCCGGGGTAGCGGATACTGCGCACATCGACACCGTGCTGCTCAAAGTACCAGCGACACCACCCCTCACCCGCGAGCTTTGAAATTCCGTAAACGGTCGTGGGCTCCATGATCGTTTTCTGCGAGGTCTCGTTCGCCGGCGTCGTCGGTCCGAAAGCCGCAATGGAGCTGGGCCAGAAGACCTTGTCCAAGCTTTTCTTCCGCGCCAGCTCCAACACATTCAGCAGCCCGGTCATATTGAGGTTCCAGGCCCAGGCAGGCGCCTGTTCGCCCGTCGCCGACAAGGCGGCAGCCAAGTGATAGACCTGCGTGATCCCATAGCGGTCAACAATGGTTTCCAGCCGAGCGGCATCCAGCACATCCAGCGCCACATGCTGCAGTTTCGGATGCCGACCTTGGGCGTCGCGATCGCTGGTGATGACTTGGCGATTGCCATAGCGATCCGCCAGCGCCGCCGCCAGCTCGGTGCCCAGTTGCCCATTGGCACCGATAATCAATATACGTGGTGCTTTCCGATTCATTTCAGAACTCCCAACTCACGGCCGGCCTGTGCAAAGGCTGCCAATGCCGCATCAAGTTGCTCCCGCGTATGTTGGGCGCCCACCTGTACACGAATGCGGGCCTGCCCCTTCGGTACAACCGGATAAAAGAAGCCGATGACATACACGCCCAACTCCAAAAGCCGCTGCGAGAGCCGCTGCGCCAATTCTGCGTCGTGCACCATGACGGGGATGATGGGATGGGTGCCCGGCTTCAACTCATAGCCGCAGGCCTGCAAGCCCGCCCGCAGATATTGAGCATTTCGTTCCAACTGGTCGCGCAGGCTGGTGTCGGCTTCAAGAATGTCCAGCACCTTGATCGTGGCGCCAATGATGGAAGGCGCTACGGTATTGGAGAACAGATAGGGGCGCGAGCGTTGGCGCAACAAGGCAACAACCTCCGCCCGGGCGCTGGTGAATCCACCCGACGCGCCGCCCAACGCCTTGCCCAACGTACCGGTGATGATGTCCACCTTGCCGAATACGCCCCGGTATTCGTGGGTTCCGCGTCCGCGCTCTCCGAGGAACCCCGTGGCATGGCATTCGTCGATGCCCAGCAACGCCCCGTGCGCGTCGCACAGTGCACGGATTTCATCTAGTCGGGCAATGGTCCCGTCCATGGAGAACACGCCGTCGGTGAAGACCAGTTTATGCCGTGCGCCTTCCGCATCGGCTCGGTCCAGCTGCTGTTTGAGATCGTCCAGGTCGTCGTGCTTATAACGATAGCGCCGCGCCTTGCTCAGCCGGATACCGTCGATGATGGAGGCGTGGTTGAGCTCGTCGCTGATGACGGCATCCTCCGGCCCCAGCAGGGTCTCGAACAACCCACCGTTAGCGTCGAAAGCGGAGCCATACAGAATGGTGTCTTCCATGCCCAGGAAATGAGACAAGCGCTGCTCCAGCGTCTTGTGCAGATCCTGGGTGCCGCAGATGAAGCGAACGGAACTCAAGCCGAAGCCACGCTCCGACAACGCGGTACGCGCGGCTTCCAGTACTTCTGGATGCGACGACAGGCCCAAATAGTTGTTGGCACAAAGGTTAATGAGTTCGCCGCCATCCTGCGTCGTGATGGCACCGCCCTGGGGAGACGTAATGATGCGCTCCGACTTGAACAGGCCCGCTTCCTTGATGGAGTCGAGCTCCTCTCGCACGTTGCGGTAGAAGTCTTCGGTTGTTGGCACGACGACGCTCCTGTAGAATCAAAATTGTTCGATAAAGTGAACTGTTCGTTATATCGAACATAAATTCCAATATAAAGAACATCGAGGCATGACGCAAGCCTTTTCCACTCCTAGTGTTCCCGACGGACCTCCCGCAGTTGGCGCTAAACTGCAGTCCCTGAGGCAAGCTCACAAGCTTTCCTTGGACGAACTCTCGCGCCGCGCAGGCGTCTCCAAGTCCATGTTGTCTCAGATCGAACGCAACCAGGCGAACCCGACGGTAGCGGTGCTTTGGCGGCTGGCTAATGCGCTCGGAGCGGATTTGGCTGAGTTCCTATCGGACACCCCCGCGCAGATACGCACGCCCACCATCACCGTCGTTGCCGAACACGCGGCGCCCGTCATCCGTAGCCCGGACGGACAGTGCGAATTGCGGATCTTGGGACCAATCGAGCTGGCGGGCCGACTGGAGTGGTACCGTCTGACCATCGCACCCGGTGGCGTGCTTGCGTCTGAGGCGCACGAGCACGGTGCCAGGGAACATCTCACAGTGAATAGCGGGCAAATACTGGTCCACGCCGGCGGCGTCGAAAAGAAGATCCATCATGGCGAGACCGCCCGTTACCCCGTTGACGTCCACCACTCACTGTCTAATCCGGGCAAAAGCGTCGCTACGGCCCTGCTCGTGGTCGAGTACGCGCAGTAAGACCGGCCGCGCAAGCCCCACCATTCGACCGTCATCGCGCCGCGAGCCTTAATTGGAATTGGGCGTGACGCGCCATACGATATTGGCCAGGTCATCCGCCACGATCAACGCGCCGCGCGGGTCAACTGTCACGCCTACGGGTCGACCGCGTGTCGAACCATCGTCGTCCCGAAAGCCCGCCACGAAGTCCACCGGATCTCCGGCCGGACGCCCGTTCTCAAACGGCACGAATACCACCTTGTAGCCCACGGGTTGAGCACGGTTCCAACTACCATGCTGCCCCACAAATACCCCTTGTGCGTACTGCTGGCCCATCGCAGGGGTAGAAAAATCCAGCCCCAACGCAGCCACGTGTGATCCCAGCGCGTAATCTGGCGCGATGGCGGAGGCGACCTTTTGCGGATCCTGAGGTCGTACCCGATCATCCACATGTTTGCCCCAGTAGCTGTAGGGCCAGCCGTAGAAGCCGCCCTCTTGAACCGAGGTCAGATAATCCGGCACAAGATCCGGCCCGATCTCATCACGTTCGTTCACGACAGCCCACAGCCCGCCGTCGTCCGGGTGTATAGCTAGGGCGGTGGGGTTCCTCAAACCAGTCGCGTACGTCTTGTGCATACCGGATTGCGCATCCACCTGCCACACCACGGCACGGTCCGCCTCGGCCGTCATGCCCCGCTCCGTAATATTGCTGTTTGAACCGATACCCACATAAAGGAATCGGCCATCAGCGCCGGCGGTCAGCGCCTTCGTCCAATGATGGTTGATGTCGGAAGGCAGCAACGTCACCGACTCCGGCGGGCCGGAGGCTTGCGTCTGCCCTTCCTGATATTCGAAACGAACCAGTTCATCCTGGTTGGCCACGTAAAGCGTGTTGCCTATCATCGCCAGGCCGTACGGAGCGTTGAGATTGTCCGCAAACACGGTGCGCAATTCATAGACTCCATCGCCGTCAGCATCGCGCAGCAGTGTCAATTGATTGCCACTCTCGACCGAGGTGGTTCCTTTTGCCTTGATCACCCCAGCGATGATGTCCTTGGGCTTGAGCGCCGGCGCATTACCGCCCCGACCTTCGGCCACGAGAATGTCGCCGTTGGGCAGCACCAGAGTCTGCCGAGGTATTTTCAGGTCCTTGGCGATCGCAGTGATCGTGTAGCCTTCGGGCACTGTCGGTGTGCGGTCACCCCATTCGGTGGGTTCCGCAATCGTCATATTCGGCAAGATGCCGCGCTTCGGGTCCGGCAATTCCGGGTTCGCCCCGACCTGGAGAGGGCCCGGTTCGTCGCCGCAAGCGGACAAAAGGATCGCTAGCAGTGTCAGCGTCAATGTGCGGGTTCTCATCATTTCACTCCTCCCGTACGCGGCGTACAAAATGCGAGCCAGGTGGCCAGCAGCGCCAACACCGTCGTAACCACAGACAGAATGAGCCCGCCGGGCATCGCAGCCCAGGCGTCCCTCGCATGCATCAATGCATTGAAGAAACCCACGACCCACGTAGCAAGCAGGACCAGAAAATAAAGCCCCACGCCGCGCGCGCTGCGCCGGAAGCGGGCCAGATCCACCAAGGCCAGTACCAGTGCGAGACCGGAAAACACCAGTCCGCCCACAATCAGCCACGAGGCAAAGTTGGACCATTGAATTTCGTACGTGGAGTAATAGGCCCAGTCGCTGAGCGCTGCACCCAGGAATAAGGGAATGATTCCCGCCAGCACAATGGCGTGGAAGGGATGGATGGCTTCGGAATACCGACGTTCGATGATGACGGCCATGCTGACTTCCTCCTTCGCGGACGACCCGCAGCGGTGCGAACGTGGAAGCGGCAAGCGGCATGCCGCGGCACGCCTCTTTCCCCGGATACCGATCTATGATTGATCTCAGACAGCAGACGAACGATGTGTCCACGGGAGAGAGCCATGAAATGCATGTGGCGGGGTCTTGAAGCACGCAGCACGGAGAATCTGCAACTGCATCACACGGGAGACGAGATCACTGCTCGGTCCACCGTGATCACGGCGGACTTCGAATATGAATACGAGATCACGCTGAGCGGGCAGTGGGTATTCAGAACGCTACGTCTGCGATGCCGCCCGGATCGCAGTCTGGAACTGGAACGCGACGCGGAGGGTAATTGGCGAGTCGACGCCAAGCCACGCGCATTGCTGGCGGGCGCCATCGATCTCGACCTGGCTTTCAGCCCCTTCACCAACTCACTGCCGATTCGGCGTCTGAACCTGAAGGTGGGCGAATCGGCGGAGATCGTCGCCGCTTATGTGCACGCCACGACATTGGCCCTCAGGCTGGACCCCCAGCGGTATACGCGGCTCTCAGCCGACACCTACCTATACGAGTCGCTCAACAGCGATTTCCGCACCCGTATCACGGTCGACGCGGAAGGGCTCGTGCTGGATTATCCAGGCTTGTTCAGGCGGACTCGCTAAGCTCGCCATCGCGCTGCGCGACGTAGATCAGCACAACACCTATGGTCATGAAAAACCGGAAGGCCGACGGCACCCCGTTCCACTCTTCGGACATCCACATTCCGAACCACTCGCCGCCCACGGACATGAACCCGACTTGCCAGACCAGAAAGCCCAAGGTCAGCCCGACGATCGCCAGTCGCTTGCGCCGGTTGAACTCCAGAGCCAGCTCGTAGCGGCTCTTGTATAGCCGCCAAGCGCCGGCCCAGCAGAGAATGGCCGTCAGCAGTTCCAGCGTGATGATGACGACATACGCCAGGTGGTGCAGGAACGGCGACTCGATGGCGCGGTAGCGGATCGTGGTGGTAGGAAATACGGTATCCATGCGCAGCACATGCTGCACGAAGGCGAAGTTGCTGCCGTAGTCTGTAATATTGCCGAACACGACCAGTGTGGCGAATAACGCGATCGCGGCGGTAAGCAGTGCTTTGGAATAGCGGATTGCCATTGGCGAGCCTTTCTTTAACTAATTCTCTGGCACATAGATCATACGGCCATCGTTGAGGCGATAGGTCACCCCGGCACGCGCGCCCTCTCCCTCCCCGACCTCGCCAGTGGACTCATAGCGTGTCAGCTCCTGGCCATCCTTGATCGTGATGCGCATATCGGCTTCGCCGGGATTCTCGATCACCATCACGTGGTTCTGGCCGTACGGGTTCAACGGATTCAGCGAAATGACTACCATCAGAACGCCGATTATCACAAGAAACAGGTCGATCAGGTTCACAACTGACAGCATGGGGTCGCTGGATTCATCGTCGTTCAGAAAGCGCATCAATCGCTCCCCGCGCGCGCTTCGTTGCGGCGCTCCTCGAGCCGCAGATCTTGCAATAGCCAGCGCCGGCGCACTGTGAGAATGAAGAAAGAGATGCAGGCCGCCAGCAGCGCCAAGATAACCGACGAGAATGCTGCGACCATATTCCGCCCCACCGCGGCAGCATCATTATTTCCCAATGCCAGCAGCGCGGGCCCCATAGGGATCATGGTCGCGATCAGTCCAAGCATCGGCGCCGTGCGTGAAACAACGCGCGGCCACTCGAGTTCTTTCATGATCAAGAGCTCCAGGTCGTCGCTGGTGGCCCTGAGCGGCTCCGCCGCATCGGTGAGTGATACACAATTCGACCTGCTTAGCGTGGACAGTAGGCCGCAGAAGGTCCCCCTGCGTCGCTGCCACGCCTCCACCACAAACGCACCCAGCGCGATCACGGCATAGGCAAGAGCAAGAGCAATCAATGCCATTACAGGGAATAGAAAAACTCGCGAAACTTCATATAGCAGCGACTCGAGTCCTGTGACTTCGATCATGGTGTCTCCTACAAGGAACGATTGTCGGTCGCGGGCCCCCTGATACGCTGGACGTTCAGTTGCCAAAAGGCACCGCCAAGAAATAGCAATCCAATCAAAGCCAGTATCCAGTGGTGCCGCACATCCGGAGGCGCTGTGGCCGCGGCAAGCTCAAGCACCTGGCCCTGCACCGCATGCATTTGCGCGCCGTCCGATATGGGCTGCTCCGGCGGTCCTTCCAGCCCATAACCCCGCGCCATCTTGGCGATGAAGTCACGGGTGGGCTGAGCCCTGGCAGCAACGTCGAATTCGCGCTCCAATTCGTGCCAACGCTGGATCAATGCCTGGCGGGTTTCGTCTGTCGCGTCCCAATACCCTTTGCGTATGGCTTCGACCATACGTTCGATGATCTGCGCCTGTGCGCCGACGTTATTCTCCTCGAACCAATCCCGCATACCCAGTTCTCGTGTGTCGCTCACGTAGGTATCGAACATGGCTTGCCACTGATCGTCGCGAACCGTATCCGGATCCATCACCTGCCAACCAAACAGGTTGTTCGTGGCGCTCAAAACCTCCAGGGTGCCGGCATAGCCCTCTTGCTGCATAGCGCCGATCCAATGAGGGTTCAGATAGCGGGCGCGCAACTCGTCGGCCAGAAACTGTGTCAGAGGCACGGTCCGAATACGGTCGCCGCGCGCGTCGCTGATGATCAGCTGGGCCGGGTCACCATCCAAATGTCGGACAGCGGCAGCGAGCCCGCCCATAAACTCGAAAGGGTGATCGGTAGACAAAACTCCATGCACATTGGACGAACGCGACATGACTACCGCCTGCGTACCGCGCAACTGCTCCGCCAACAAGTTGATTTGCGCCGCGTCATGGCCCCACACCCGGCTACCGAAGGCATAGCGCCCGTTATCCAGGAATTGCTTAGCCAAGCTCGCATCGTCCTGCCAGGCGGTGGATTCCAGAGCTAAGGTCGAGACCCCTGTTCCGTAGGTTCCGGGCGCATTACTGAAGATGCGATATTGGGCGGCCACATCGGCATCCGCCGAAGCCATCCCCTGATCTCGCAGCGTCGCCGCAATATTGAGGGTGTTAAGAGCCACCTGGTTTCCAGGTTCGTCCAGAGTAGACAATCGCTCAAGGGAATCGGCCAGCAGCCGCATGAAATGATCGAACTGGTCCCGATATACGCTGGTGACGTGCACCACCACATCGACTCTGGGCCGTCCGAGCTCAGCGGCGGGAATAATGTCCAGCGCCGTGACGCGTCCGCCTGCATCCCACACCGGGCGTAAGCCCAGTGCGTGCAGAATCTGCGCTTCTGTCAATCCCAAATGGCGTATCGCTTCCGAAGCCCAAAGGCTGAACGCAATTTTCTTCGGATAGTCGTCTTCCTGGTCATCGCTCAAGGCCTGCAGGAGTTGCTCATAGGCTTGCTCAGCCGCCACGTATGCGGCCCGCGAGGGAATCTTGTCCGCCTCAAAAGCAAACAGATTACGGCCGCTGCGCACGTCCGGATTGCGTATGGGGTCCCCGCCTGCGCCCGGTGGCACAAAGCGGCCGGCCAGGCCGGCCAGCAACATTTCATTTTCCTGGTTATCACGCAGCTTCCGATCCTGCTCCATGACCTTCGGCATGAATGCATCCGGCATTCGGGGTCGCACTTCGGCCGAGGCATGATCTGCGGCTTCAACGGCATCGGGCGCGATGACGTGTAGTACTGCTTGGTACGCCACAGCCGATTTCAGAGCCGTGTGGTCATCGACGAACAGCTCGTCGTCCGATACGCCTAGTGCATCGTAATAGGACTGGCCCAACTGCTGCATGATCGTGCTGGCTCGATGCTCCGCCCTGGGTTCCTTGCCAAAAACGTGTAGCCCCAGCGGCATGGCCACGCGTGCCAGTTCATGCAGATGATCGTGCAAGGCCGAAAGAAAGCCCTCGAAATCCTCTTCTGCATCTTCGGCCTTCCATCCCAAATCCTCATGCAGGTGAGCCGCAACTGCTGCCTGCCGGATTTGCTCGCTCACCTGACGCCGGACCATGCCCGCATCCAGCTGCTCATACTCATGGATCAACTGATGCAAATCACGCAGTTCATCGTACAAGCCGGCCGGAGCAAAAGGCGGGGTCTGATGGCTGATCACCACCGCCCGACCTCGACGCTTGGCCTGTATTGCTTCGGCTACATTGTCTTGAACATAGGGATAGAAGATCGGCAGATCGCCGGCCGCTAGATAAGGATAATCGCTGACTGCCAAGCCGCGCTCCTTGCCAGGCAACCATTCCTGCGTGCCATGCGTACCAAAATGGATCAAAGCGTGTGATCCGTGCTGGCGTTGGACATACAGGTATGCCGCCATGTAGAGATGATCCGGCGGGCGACTAGTGTCGTGATAATGTGCGTCGCCGGACGAACCGCGCGGCGGCTGCGGCAAAACGACGAGCGCGCCCAACTCCCAGCGCGGAATCAGGAAATATGGCTGCCCCGCACCCTCGCGGACAGCCCAGTGTTCAGCAGGGTCGCCACCCTGAAGAAGTTCCGATCGGCGTTGCTCCGGCAGTCGCGACAGCCATTCCATGTAATCCGCCAAGGGATATCGCGCAGCCAGCCCCTCGCTCTCCAATTCATCAAGCGACACGGTGCCATGTATGCCCGCCAGCATGCGTTGGGCAGCTGCGACCACTTGCGGCTCGGTCGCAGGAGCGCCGACTTGAAAGCCCGCACGCGCCAGTGCCGCTTGCAACGATACGAGGCTGCGGGGCACGTTCAGATTCGAAGCTGATAGATTCTTCTCTCCCGCGGGATAATTCCAGAACATGAGGGCAAGTCGCTTTTCCGAAGCCGGCACGCGCCGTAAAGCGGCGATGCGCTTCACTTTCCCAAGCAGGGCATCTACCTGTTCAGTCAAAAGATCTTCCCGGCCATCCGTGGTGGCCCACAACACCAAGGGGTCCATGACTCCCCACTGTTCGGGTCCAGCCAGGAATACCGCCGTACTCCTGGTCGCAATACCGCTCTTCGCGTTCGTCCAATCGGCCGCGCTGCCCTCACTGAAGCGCAAGGTCTGAATGACCGGCACATCGAGCTCCAGGAAATCGTTACGACGGATGTCGCCACCCTGCATATGCGTCAAGTTAACCAAAACGTCGATCCGCGCCGCACTTAATAGGGAGGCAAGGCGAGCTTGCTGAGCGGGGTGCTCCCAGAACACGATGGGTATGATGCCCTCCATCTCGCTACGCATAATCAATTCATCGACCCCACTGCTCAACATGTCGCTGATAACTCTGCGGTGAATGAGGAAAGCGACTCGCGCACTCTGCTGCCCGGCCGGTTCAGGCGAACGATACGATGCATACCATTCGAGATACTGCTGAACGTCCTCGAATACTCTGGGCGCACGGGGATGGTAGAAGCCCGCATCTGGCAATCGTTCGGGCGGCACCGCGACACTGGGTAGTTCCATGCCGCCACTGCGCAAGGACCGTATCGAAGCAAAAAAGCGCTTGAAGTTTGCGGGTCCGCCCGCCTCGTACAACGCTGAGAGCGCAGCGATATGCGCATCCGACAATCCTTGACCGGTGATACGCCCTCCGCCTACCACCACATGAGGTGCTCCCCGGGAACCAGCGGCTTCGCTGTACCGCTTCGTAACCTTGTCGCGATCAAGGGGTCGCGGCACATCAAGCACAACCAGCTCCGCCATACTCATGGCGTCTGCCAACTCCTCTGTTATCGTGTCGTCGACGTTCACATGCGTTAACGCCACGCCCTCCCTCTCGGCAAATTTATTTAGACGCTCGAATTTCTCCGTAGAGACAAAACTGGTATGCAGTATCAAAACCTGCGGCGTTGACGAAATTGCGCATGTGGGACCGGCGAGAAAAGACAAAAGCAGCCCCACGAGGCAGAAAAACCCCTTCCCACCGCAATGCAAAAGCCGTGCATGAGCGCTCATCAGAACCTCGCCGAAAGTCCCAGAAAATATCGCCGCCCCATATCTGCATCGCTGTAGAGGTTGTGGTCATCCATAGCAAGGCGCTTGTCTGCCAGATTCTCGACCCCCCCATAAACGCTGATCGCGGGACTCCATTCATAGTCGATATACCAATGCACCAGCGCATAAGCAGGGGCATCCGGTTCAGTGGATGAGCGGTATTTCCGCCCCGTGTACTCAAATTGGACTCGCGTCTTAACGCGAGAATTGGCCGCCCACTCCAGCGCGGCATTCGCTCGGTGTTTTGCCCGCTCCGATAGCCGCTCGCCTGTGGTTCGATCGATGGCATTGAGGTAGGTGTAGTTAGCTTCCAGCCGCCATGCGGGAGATAGGTCAAAACCGGTTGCGATCTCCGCGCCGTGTATACGAGCCTGGGCAATGTTCTCGTACACCAAACAGACGCGCCCACGCTCGTAACATGTGGGCTGGCGGACTGTGTCGATTAGGTTTTCCACATCATTATGGAAAAGCGTGCCGCTGACGAACCAACTGTCGCCTCTGTATTCGGCTCCGAATTCGATCGACTGATTCGTTTCAGGCTGCAGACTCGGATTGCCCCGTATGATTCCCCGCCCTCCTATGGCCGCCCGCGATTCGAACTCGGAGGACAACTGTTTCAATGTCGGTGCCTTGAAGCCCCGTCCGATACCTGCCCTCAGCGTCCAGCGCTCTTCGGGATGAAATAGCAGATATGCTCGAGGACTAAACTCATTTCCAAACGTATCGTGCCGGTCGAATCGACCGCCAAGCACCAAGTCCCAGCGTTCACCTAGAAGAATCTCGTCTTGGACAAACACGGCCGAGTGCGTCTGAGCGGCACTTCCTCGGAGATTGACGGAAGGATCGTCCAAGCGTTCACGCCGGAGTTCCCCACCGAACGTCACAGTGTGATTCGCGCTCGGCGAAAACGCCGCGCTACTCTGAATCACGGTATCAACGAGACGGTTCGGCCCGTTTCCGGTGCCTCCGTGACTAAGTCGATTCTCACGATGCAACGACGTGCGATACAGGTGAATCTGGCTTTCGCCCCAGCCCCAACGCCCACGATGCGACACGACGTATCGCTGGCGCTTTACGTCATCCACACTTTCGTAGTCTGCCTCGGCTGAGCCGGCGCGTATACCTACTCGCCTCTCAGAACCCATATCCACCGAAGCGCCCATACGCTGTCTGGAGTCAGGCATCCAGGAAATACCCACATGGCCCGTCGTTGAGGTACGACTGTCCTGCAGAGTAAGTCCATTCGTCCCCGGCTCTTCCAGAGCGATACTGCGACCCAGCTCGCCCCACACATTCAATCCGAAACGGTCAGGAACGAGGGGACCGCCCAGATAGAATCCATGCGACCACTGATCACCGCCCCACCCGTGTTCGGGTACCAAAGCTTGACTGCTTCCGTAAGCCTCCCAGTGATCCGTCGCGCGGCGCGTAATAACGTTGACCACTCCACCTAGAGCGTCCGAGCCGTATAGTGACGACATCGGCCCACGGACGACTTCCACTCGCTCGATGGCGGCTGCCGGCACCCATCCCAGTTCGAAGTCCGAGTGCGTGATGGCAGATGACGACGCACTAAGGCGCTGCCCATTGACCAGCATCAGTGTGTGGTCGGGCCGCATTCCGCGAATTGAGACGCCACGCCTTCCGAGGCCGACCCCTTCTACTGCCACCCCGACCGTATCCTTCACGGCGTCACCCAAATCCGACATGGGCTTGCGGCGCAAGTCCTCGCCCTCAATGACTGAAACGCTGGCAGGCGTATCAGCTTGAGACCGAGGCGAGGCCGTTGCGGTCACCACGACGGGCTGCAACGTGCTGACGCGAGTAGAACTCGCACTCGTGCCCTCGTCCGCGGCCCCGATATAGTCGTTCGCCTGCGCGCAATTAAGGAGTCCCGCGACAGCTAACGATGCAGCACCAGCGGCGCAGCGGCGCGTCGTCCCGTTTAGGCGCGTGCTGCCCACTTCTCCTATTCCGTATCGCCTCATATTGTTATGTTATAACGTTTCGTTAATGCGATGTTATAACATTACGCTTTACGGGAGCAAGCGGGAGCATCAGAGCGCGAGGATCGCACCCTATTGGGCGGGCACGTCGCTGGCTATAAATCGGTCAACAAAATCCCGGAGACGGCCATGCGTAGACTCGGAACCCTATTGATGATTATTGGTGCGAACCTTATCGTCGGCTCGATTGCTATCGGGTTCTACATCGCCGCGCTCGGCTGCGCCATAGGTGAATCGGATGCTATGTGTTCCCAGGGAACGCTGGGCATCTATGCGGACCTGATGACATCTAAGCCCGGCATTATTTTCTGGGCCCTCATTGCCGGCGGGATATACGCGTTTTGGCGCGGCAAACGCATGCGGGCGAACCCCGATAGGCCTGAAGACGACACACCGGCATGACAGCCGTCCGCATTGCATGGGCGGTGTCCCACGCGCGACAATTGCGGGTCCCATCTCCGACAATGGTAATGTGTCTTCCAGCGCGGGCTGCCAGTGCCCGTCGCCTTGCCACGGATGAATCTCCAAGACAGGTGCAGTTAAATCAGATGATCGACGTTTCCGGCCACACTCCCATGATGCAGCAGTATCTTCGCCTTAAGGCGGAGGCAGGTGAACATCTGCTGTTCTATCGCATGGGCGACTTCTATGAACTGTTCTATGAAGACGCGGAGCGCGGCGCACGGCTGCTAAACCTGACCCTGGCCAAACGCGGTGTATCCAACGGCTCGCCCGTACCCATGGCGGGTGTGCCTTTCCATTCAGTGGAGGGATACCTCGCACGCCTGGTGGGCATGGGCGTATCGGTCGCCATCTGTGAACAGGTGGGAGATCCCGCAACGAGCAAGGGTCCCGTAGAGCGTAAGATCGTGCGCATTGTGACGCCGGGCACCCTGACGGACGACGCGCTGTTGCCCAGCAAGTCGGACCGCATGATCGCCGCGGTATGGACGCAACGCAAGGGGCGCAACGAACGCTGCGGGCTTGCCTGGATGAACGTTGCGAACGGCGAATTCCGCGTCACCGAATGTGCGCCGGAAATGCTGGAAACCGAGATCCATCGCATCGATCCGGCCGAACTCGTCTGCGCCGAGAGTGCAAGAGACATCATCGCCGGCAATGCGGCCGTCAGTCACATCCCCGACTGGCATTTCGAGACGGACGGAGCGCAGCACGTCCTGCAGACCCACTTCAAGGTGGATACGTTGCAGGGACTCGGTCTGGCCGACGTGCCCGTAGCCGCATGCGCGGCCGGCGCCCTGCTTCGCTATGTGGCGCGCACCCAGAGCCAAACGCTGGCGCACATCCAAGGCATACAGGTCGATCATGGCGGTGAATACGTGGTGCTGGACCCCGTCACGCGCCGCAACCTTGAACTGACCGAAACAATCAGCGGCGATGACGGCCCTACGTTGTTTTCGGTGCTGGATCACTGCGCCACCCCCATGGGAAGCCGGTTGCTGCGCCGCTGGCTGCACCATCCGTTGCGTGCACGGCAGCCGGTGCTGGAACGCCAGAACGTGATCTCGTCCCTACTGGCGCCTCCGGCGGTGGGCGGGCTGGAAGCCGAGGATCCGCTGGACACGCTGCGCGCGGGTCTACGGCGCATCCCCGACCTGGAACGCATCGCTACGCGCATTTCCCTGCGCTCTGTGCGGCCGCGTGAACTGGCCAGCCTGCGTGATTGCTTGGCGCAACTTCCCGAATTGTCTCGGTTCATGATGGAGCGCTATCCTGACGGCGCCGCGCTGCACGCGCTGGTCCAGGGGCTGCAGCTGAACCCTGAGCTCGCCGCGCTCCTGGCTCGCTCAATCGCAGAGGAGCCGGCCGTTCAGATCCGTGACGGCGGCGTGCTGGCCTCGGGTTACGACACCGAACTGGACGAACTGCGGCGGCTTGCCACCGACAGCGGTGAGTTCCTGATGGAGCTGGAAGCACGAGAACGTGAGCGTAGCGGCATACCCAACCTGCGCGTCGAATACAACCGTGTCCACGGCTTCTTCATCGAAGTCTCGCGCGGGCAAGCCGACAAAGTGCCGGACGACTACCGCCGCCGCCAGACCCTTAAGAACGCCGAACGCTACATCACGCCCGAATTGAAGTCCTGGGAAGACAAGATCTTATCCGCCCAGGAACGCAGCCTGGCTCGCGAAAAGTGGCTGTTCGAGCAGCTGCTGGACACATTGGCCGCGCACGCCGAAGCCTTGAGTCGATGTGCGGCTGCGCTGGCACAGATCGACGCGCTGGCTTCCCTGGCGGTGCATGCACGTGACAACGAATGGAACGCCCCCGAGTTGAGCGACGCGCCGGAGATCGTGATCGAAGGCGGTCGACACCCGGTGGTGGAGCGCAGCATCGAGCGGTTCACGCCCAATGATTGCACGTTGGGGCCGGCACAGCGCATGTTGCTGATCACCGGACCGAACATGGGTGGTAAGTCCACCTATATGCGACAGACCGCCTTGATTGCCTTGCTGGCCCGCACCGGCAGCTTCGTTCCGGCGACGAACGCCCGCATCGGCGACATTGACCGCATCTTTACCCGTATCGGTGCGGGCGACGATCTGGCCGGCGGTCGTTCGACCTTCATGATGGAAATGACCGAGGCAGCGGGCATTCTGCAAGCAGCCACAGCGCATAGCCTAGTGCTCATGGACGAGATTGGTCGCGGCACATCAACCTATGACGGCCTGGCGCTGGCCTGGGCTATCGCACACAGGCTGCTAAGCCACAATCAGGCGCTAACCCTCTTCGCCACGCACTACTTCGAACTGACACGCCTGCCCACAGAAGTCCCGACTGCTGCCAACGTCCATTTGGCAGCCGCCGAATCGGCCGCCGGTATCGTCTTCCTTCATGAAGTGCGACCGGGGCCGGCGAGCCGAAGTTACGGCATCCAGGTGGCGCAACGCGCTGGCATTCCAAATGCCGTGATCCGCCACGCCAGCCGCGAACTGTCGCGGCTGGAAGCGCTGGGTGTGGCCACCCCCCAGCTCGATTTATTTGGCACCGGGAGCGTAGAACCCGCCGACGAAGCTCCGGGTTCAAGTGAAGGGGTACGGTCCGAGTTGCCTCACGCTTCAGCCGAGATACAAGCTGCCCTCGCCTTGCAAGATCGACTGCTTAAGATCGACCCCGATCGATTGACGCCACGCGAGGCGCTGGACCTGCTCTATGCTTTGCGGGAAGAGGCGGAGTCAGAATAAGCAGTCTCGCCTTTGGATTCACGCCGCAACAGTTCGCGCTTGCGGGCTACGCCCCAGCGATAGCCCGACAAATCGCCATCGCGCCGCACGACCCGGTGGCAAGGGATCGCAACCGCAATCGTGTTCGTGGCGCACGCGCGAGCCACCGCCCGCACCGCGGTTGGCGCGCCAATACGCGCCGCAATCTGGGTATAGGTGGCGGTAGCGCCGACGGGAATCTCCCTTAGCGCCTTCCAAACGCGTTCCTGAAACGCAGTACCGCGTACGTCCAGCGGCAGATTCAGGCCCACTTTCGGCGCCTCCACGAAACCCACTACCTGTGCCACTAGGCGCTCGAAGGTCTCATCGCCGCCCATGAATTTTGCCGTCGGAAAGCGGTCCTGCAAGTCTCGCAGCAAAGCGTCCGGATCGTCACCGAGGGATATCGCACAGATTCCGCGTTCGCTTTGCGCTACGAGGATGGCACCCAAAGAGCACTGCCCGACGGCGAAGCGGATCTCCATGCCCGCGCCTCCTGCCCTGTAGTCGCTCGGACGCATGCCGAGCAACTGATCCGCACGCGCATAGAACCGGCTGTCGGAATTGAAGCCGGCCTCATAAATGGCATCGGTCACCGATGCCGCGGGCTTGCCGAGCTGTTCGCGCAGGCGCCGCGCACGGTAGGCGGACGCATACGCCTTGGGCGTCAAACCGGTTTGTGCCTTGAATACTCGATGAAAGTGGTACGGGCTCATTCCCGCCTGCAGGGCCAGCTCAGCCAAGTTGGGCGGCGCGTCCGAAGATTCGATTCGCCGGCATGCCTGGACCACACGTTCCGCCCACGACTGCGCGACACCATCCGGCTCTGCGCCGTTGCGCCGGCTGGGCCGGTAGCCGGCCGCCTCAGCGTCCGCAGCGGAATCGAAAAACTCCACGTTCTCCCGCTTGGGCAGTCGACCGGCGTAACCGGGGTGACAATAGACCCGCGTCGTGCGCACGGCATAGACGAAGTGACCGTTAGCGGCGGCATCGCGCGCCAGCACCGCCCGCCAGCGAGCATCGTCCGTTATATAAGGCGCTTCAAGAGTTGTAGCAGCACTCATGGCGATCATCCCGGAAAAAGTGAATCACGGCTCCAGCATAGTTGCGCGACACCTTGAAGACACTCCGATTCTTGCGCTGCAATCTCGTCGTGCATGCGAGCCGCTTACCCCGCCTTTCGCAAGGTGAAATTGATTCGCTGCTCACCCAGCAAGAAATGTGGCTCACCCTTCAGCGGCATCACGCCGTGGTAGCGCAGCCTGTCCTCGCCGCCCCATATCGCGACATCACCGTGGTAAAGGGGAATTCTTCCCGCCTTGTCACTTCTCTCTTGGCCGCCGAACAGAAAGGTTGCCGTCATCCCCAGTGAGACGGAAACGATGGGCGCCGAGAAGTCGCGCTCATTCCGATCCTGGTGGAGTGATAATCGCGACCCCGGCAAGTAGCGATTGACCAGGCAGGCGTCGGGTTCGAATTCTGGGAAGCCCGCCTCTTCGGCCGCGGCATTTGCCAGCCGCTTGAATACATCTGGCATCGCCGGCCACGGCTGATTGGTGACGGGATCGATCCGGCTATATCGGTAACCGCGCCGGTCCGTCGTCCAGCCCAACTCCCCGCAGTTGGTCAGCGCCACGGACATGGTAAAGCCGCCCGGCGTGACCATATTTCGGAACGGAGATACCTGCGCGACATATTCCACCGCTGTAAGCAGTTCATCGACGTAAGGCAATGCAAAGCCCCGCAACACGTACGCCTGCCGCCCCAGGCTGACTTGGCTGAGCGAACCAAATTCACCAAAGAGATCGAGGGTCGTCATGGGCTTCCACCGCGTTTGATAAACTGCCTGCACCGTCGGCCACGCTCGTGCGCCAACACCGCCTCCGTTGTACAAGGGAAGAATAGCACCATGGATATCGACCAGCCTCTCACCCTCCTGGGCGGCCTGAGTCCGCGCGAGTTCATGCGCGACTACTGGCAACGACGGCCCCTGCTGATCCGCCAGGCGATCCCGGACTATAAGCCGCATCTCAGTCCGGCCGATATCCGCAAGCTCGTCAAGCGCGAAGAAGTGGAATCCCGCATGATCTGGCACGACGAAAATGGCTGGAACATGGATAGCGGGCCGTTCGAACGATTGCCTTCGGCTCGAGAGCCGGGATGGACGGTGCTCGCTCAAGGGGTGGACCTGCACGATGACGGCATGGCCGAGCTCATGCGCCGCTTCCGCTTCATTTCCGATGCGCGGCTGGACGATCTCATGATCAGTGTCGCCACCAAGGGCGGCGGTGTCGGCCCCCACTTCGACAGCTACGATGTCTTTCTGCTGCAGGGTTACGGAAAGCGGCGCTGGCGCATCAGCCAGCAAGACGACCTCGAACTGATTCCCGACTTGCCCTGCAAAATACTTCAGCGCTTCGAGGCCGAGCAGGAATTCACGCTGGAACCGGGCGATATGCTGTATCTGCCGCCCCACGTTGCGCACGATGGCATCGCTGAGACGCATAACTGCATGACGCTTTCCATCGGCTTTCGCGCTCCGACCATGGGGGCACTTGCCTACGGCATGTTGCACGCTCTGTCGGACCAGCTGATGGCCAACCTGGGCAATGACGACGGCTTATACGCCAAGCCGGTGATCCCGGGTCCCGTGCTGGACGAAACCTATAAGGATCCCGGCGCGCCCGCCACTCGCACACCGGCCGAACTGCCGGACGCGCTATTGGATGCGGCGCTCGACGCGGCGAGCAAGCTGCGCTATCGACGCAAGCTGGCAGCCCGCTTCCTCGGCCAGTGGCTCACGGAAGTGCCTGACAACGCTTACTTCGTGCCGGGCGACGACATCCTGCCCGACCATGAACCGATGCCACGTATCGGTCGCCTCGTGCTCGACCGCTGCACCCGGATGATGTATCGCGGCAAGGAGCTCTACATCAACGGCGAGGTCGCCCCCGTTCCGGCAAACCGTCGTCTACGGAAGCTCGCGGATGAACGCTCGCTAGCCTGCGCCGAGCTGGTGGAGAAAATGTCGGACGAAGAAGAGTCAGCACTGCGGGACTGGATCGCAGAGGGCTGGGTACATTACGCGGAAGAATAACGGCGTCTCGGCGCCGCCTCACACCAACGCCGATTGAAAAAAGGGAGAAGGGCTCGCGCCCTTCTCCCTTTTCTTCGGTGTCGCCAGCCCCGAACTTTAACGAGGCCGAGGTTTCCGCTTAGTCACCCGACATATGGCCTGCCAGGACAGACAGGATCCGCTTAGCGGTGTCGTCTTCCTGGACCGCGCCGTTCATGTCGTGCACGGTGACCAGAGACGTACCGCCCTGATCCTGAACGTGGATGCTGTACTCAACCGGTTCAGCCGTATTCTTACCGCCAAAGAGTCGACCGAAGAAGTTCTGCTGCTCGATCTTCTCGCCCAAATCGGCGTCGAGATAGCGGATGAAGTAATCGCCCTGAGAGCGATCACGATCTTCCACCGTGAAGCCTGCCGAATCGATGGCTACACCTACACGGCGCCATGCGCGATCGAACGATTCCGCCAACACCAGCGCAGTGCGGTCCGGCGCAGCCTCTACGGTCGGACGAGTATCGGCCTTCTCGGCCTGTGCGACCTTGGTCGATGCGGTTTTAACGTCCGTGCCCAGGTAGACCATGAGACGGGCCAACATCGCAGCGTTCAAGCCAGGATCTTCCTTGCCCTGCACCCAGCGGAAGGCTGCGCCATCGACCGTCGGCTGCTCATACATGTTTTGATGGCTGATGTAGACCTCGCTGCGGGTGTCGCTAACCCGCTCCAAACGCATGCGGAAGCGCTCACGCTCGCCGCTATCAAACACTTGGTCGATGATCGCGCCCAGGGCGGAACGAATCCAGCCTTCCGGAATCTTGGCCCGGTTCTCGGCCCAGTCGGTTTCGATCAGACCCGTGCGCGGGTTCTCGGATCGGATCGTGAAACCCTGTTCATGCCAGAACTCGAGCAAGTGCGGGTAGATGTCTTCGGCGGGACGATCCACAACCAGCCAGCGCAGATCGCCGTCGCGCTTGACCTCGATGCCTTCCTGGCGCGGCAGCACCTGTGTCTGGCCCACGACCGGCTGTGCCGATTGCGCGGCGGCATACTCGGAGAAGGTGGTGACCCCTTCAGGCGCGGTATAGCGCGCATCGCGATTGGCCTGTGTCAGGTCGGGCGGGATGCTCAGCGGGTCGCCGGCAACCGTGCTTTTGTAATCGACCGGTTCTTCAAGCCCGAGCGCCTGATTCACCGTGGAGCAACCGGACAGTAGCAGGGCGCTCAGGCCGATAGCCGACCCGATCCTGCATGTCTTCTTGAATGGGATGATCATGTTCAGAGTAAACCTGCTTCTTTCAGAGAGCTGCGGATGAGATCGTGGTATTGCGGAGAAAGCGGCACCATCGGGAGCCGGTAACCCAGTTCGGTGAGGCCCATTTCAGCCACCGCCCACTTCACGGGAATGGGGTTGGCTTCCACGAACAACACCTTGTTCAGTTGCGCGAGCCGTGCGTTCAGTTCACGGGTGCGGGGGACGTCGCCTGCAATGGCCGCCTCGCACAGTTGGTGCATGAGGCGCGGCGCCACGTTGGCCGTCACGGAAATATTGCCACGGCCGCCCAACAACATGAGGGCCGCTGCGGTGGGATCATCGCCGCTGATCACCAGGAAGTCCTTAGGCGCGTCGCGCAGCAGCAGACCTCCGCGGCCAATGTCGCCCGTGGCGTCCTTGATGCCGATGATGTTAGGCACCTGTGCCAGTCGCAGAATGGTCTCGTTGGACAGATCTGCCACACAGCGACCGGGGACGTTGTACAGGATGAGCGGCAGGTCCACCGTTTCCGCGATCTTGCGGAAATGCTGATACAGGCCTTCCTGCGTGGGACGGTTGTAGTACGGCACCACCGAAAGCCCCGCCTGGGCGCCGACATTAAGGGCGTCGCGCGTGAGTTCGATCGCTTCAGCCGTCGAGTTGCCGCCCACGCCCGCGATGACAGGAATGCGGCCGGCCGCGTGCTCTACCGCGATGCGGATAAGGTCGGCATGTTCCTGGAAGTCCACGGTGGGAGACTCGCCGGACGTGCCCACCACCACCAGTGCGTCAGTGCCTTCGCTAACGTGCCAATCGATCAGTTTTCGAAATGCGTCGAGATCAAGACTGCCGTCGGGATGCATGGGCGTGATGAGGGCCACCATGCTGCCCTGAAACGTAGGAATCGTTGAATCCGCTGTAGCCATTTTTCAGTTGATCTCCACTTGCACTTCGGCACGGCGTGAGCACTCGTATCCGAGCCTAACCTGCAAGTTTACTCGTATTAAAGGTAAAGTTTACAAAAACCATTCAATGATCGCGCCACCCACATAAAGGAAGGGCTCAAGAAAGAACCACAGCAGGCCCGTGAGCATGAGAACGATCAAAATCACGATGCCGTATGGCTCGATGCGCGAATACTGATAGGCAAGCCGATTAGGCAAAATACTGCACACAATGCGCCCGCCATCTAATGGTGGCAGCGGTACCAGGTTAAGCGCCATCAGAATCAGGTTCACCTGGACGCCGGCGATAGCCATACGCGCCCAGAAATCTGAGGCGGAGGCGCCCGCCTCTGCTAACAGTCGCAGGCTGATCGCCCAAAGAATCGCCATAACCAGGTTCGACAGCGGCCCCGCTGCGGCCACCCAAGCCATATCCCGCTTGGGATTCCGCAGGCGGCTCCAATCCACAGGTACGGGCTTGGCCCATCCAAACAGCAACCCGCCCCCACCCATCAGCTTGGTGGAAAAAAGAAGGACGAGCGGCACCACGATCGTGCCGACCGGATCAATATGACGAATGGGATTCAAAGTGATGCGACCCTCCTGCCAGGCAGTTGGGTCGCCGAACATACGGGCCACGTAACCATGCGCAGCCTCGTGCAGTGTGATACCGAAAAGGACAGGAAGCGCGTAGACCGTAATCGTCTGGATGAGATCAGACATTGGGGGCCCGGTCAGTCCAGTCCCACGGCCGCAAGGTCTCCCTGCCCGCGCCTCAGCACTTCGGGCAGCGTGCCTGTCAGGTCGATCACCGTAGTCGCGGCGAGCGAACACGCACCACCATCGATGACGGCAGCCAGTTCATTGCCATAACGCTGATAGATTTCCTCGGCATCGTTCAGAGGCTGCTCTTCGCCATCTGGAATCAACGTAGTGGAGACTAGCGGCGTGCCTGCGGCTTCGATGAAGTCCAGCGTGATGCGATGATCCGGCACTCGTATACCGATGGTCTTACGCGACGGATGGGAAACGCGGCGCGGTACTTCCTTGGTGGCTTCGAGAATAAAGGTGTAGGCGCCGGGGGTGGCCAGCTTCAAAAACCGATACTGGCGGTTGTCGACACGTGCGAAGTGGCTGATTTCCCCGAGATCGCGGCACAGCAGGGTGAGGTGATGACGCTCGTCCAGGCCGCGCAGACGCCTTAGCGCATCGGCAGCGGACTTGTCGTCGAGCCGCGCGACCACG
Organism: Burkholderiaceae bacterium; assembly: GCA_035306485.1. Lineage (GTDB taxonomy): Bacteria > Pseudomonadota > Gammaproteobacteria > Burkholderiales > Burkholderiaceae_B > Yanghanlia. The sequence continues at coordinate 6,453 of DATGNX010000040.1, read as the reverse complement.
GCGTAACTGGAATCGGTGGGAATGGCGACCAGGCCGCCTTCGGCCAGAAGCTGACCAGCCTGCTTCAGGAGGCGGGATTGCGGGTTTTCTGGGTGAACGACGAAGAGTTGGGCCATTTAACGTATCCTAACAATCTGGTGGGTCAGTTTAAGGGCGCTCTGCAGTCTGGGCAACAGAATCCGGCCGCTTGGCCGGTGCACCTAACGATAGCGCGCCGCCTTGGCATGGGCAAACCCCGGGCCGGCATGTCCGGCTGGCACAGTGCGCGAATACTATGCTAGAATCCTGCTTCTTTAGTCGTGCTGCTTGATTGGCAACCAGTCTGGCGGTAACCCCGAAATAGCACTGCGTGTGATCGGGGCGCAAAAGAACAGTGGTGACCGTAGCTCAGTTGGTAGAGTCCCGGATTGTGATTCCGGTTGTCGTGGGTTCGAGTCCCATCGGTCACCCCACCCAATATGCGGGTTTTGAAGGTTTAACAAAACCCCAAAAATGGTGGCATACCCAGAACTTGGTGACATGCACCACCGGAAGCCCGCCCTGAGCGGGCTTTTTTGCGTGCTAAGGCTCAACGCATTGCGCATGGGTCCGAAGGGAAGATCACCATCACGTGAGCGGCGACCGTCTACACCTTTGAACAGAATAAGGTGTCGTTCAAGTTCAAGCTGAAAGGCCAGGAGCGCGTTTTAGATAAGTACAAAAAAAACCGGCCCCCATGTTTCATGGGGGCCGGCTCTACTTGAACGTTCAGCTACCCGCCAAAGGCGGGCCGAACATTAAAGTACTTGGATGTTCGACGCTTGGGGGCCTTTCTGCCCCTGCGTTGCCACAAACGAAACTCGTTGGTTTTCTTCGAGGGTCTTGTGGCCCGATCCCTGAATTTCGCTGTAGTGAGCGAAGAGGTCCTTGCCGCCCGAGTCAGGCATGATAAAGCCGAAGCCCTTCTCGTTGTTGAACCACTTCACAATACCGTTTTCTGTTTTCAATGTAAGTCCTAACTATAAGTAAAAGGGAAAAATATCCCCACCGCCACTATGAGGCTTTGCGACCCATAACACCAGTGGAGTTACGAAATAAAATCTTTTAGCGCGTACGTAGGCCGAAACTGTGGTGGAACGTCCTCAAAAGGGCCTTGGTGCATGCCCTTTACACAAGGGTCTAGTCCAAACTTCTGGCCGCCCTGCCACCCACCATTGCCATAAGGCTCGCCACGAATGCGCCCGCCAACAAGGCGGCAAATGCCCACAAGGCCAGCAGCGCAGCCGCCTTGCGCGCCGCATCGGCTGCTTCCTTCACCTGTTCCGCAGCGTCATCGCGCATTTGCTGCGCACGGGCCAGCACCTCTTCCACGCGTGCCCGGGCGTCTGCTTCGGAAACTCCCGCCTCTGCCGCCACCACGCGAGCCACGTAGTCACGGTCCTCAGGCGCCATCTCGCCTCGCGCCGCGCCCACCGTGATCATGCGTGCAAGTTCTGCTCGGGCCGCCTGCGGATCGGTATTCGGGCTGGGCTGACCGTCACGGAACAATTGATCGACAAAATAGTCTGCCGAGGGCATACCGGAGCTATCGAGTCCGCCCGCAGCACCCGCTGCGGCCGTACCGGCCGCAGCTGTTGCAGTCACTGCGCCTTGAGCCAGTACTGCGCCACCCCGAGCCGCCGTGCCGACCACCGCCGACATGGCAGAACCAAACACCGCCAGGCTAACGAGCGCACTCAGCGCCCACACGGCCAGACCGTGAGCCGTGTCACGGAAATAAACTTCGTCGGAATACGCAGGTGCCCACATTGGCCGAAGCCGGCCGGTGACGTAGCCCGCCACGCCGTAAGCGATGATCTGGACTACGAACATCCAGACGATCGCACCCACACCCAGTTGCGCCGCGCTGGCGCCTTCGCCTTCGTGGGGAGACATGACAATGAAGCCGAGACCCACTCCGCCAGTCAGCAAAGTGATGGAAAGAGCCGACGCAATGACTGTGCCGGCGAATACCGCCGCCCAGGAAATGGCCGCCCGAGGGCGATGATGCAATACCGCCGCACCTTCACGGACCGTTGTAGCGCTTGTATAGGCCATGAGACGTTCTCCTTTGTCTTGTCTTCAGATCGGCTTAGGTAGGTGCCGTTCAGGTCAGCAGTGCGATAAGAATAATGATGGGAATGGGTACGCCCAGAAGCCAAAGCAGGATCGAACGCATATATGCCTCCTTCTTAGATCCACGTTGTCTATACGCTCCATTCGCAGGAGCGCGTGTCTTGGGCGACACTGAGCAAGAAACGGGCCGCTACAAGCAACACGCTTCGAGTAAACTCGGGCCTCAACCTCTTTCCCGCGACCGGGTTATGCATGACGACCCTGCAATTGCTCTTCGACGAGTACTGGCCGCATTTGGCATTTCTGCTCAGCTTGGGCGTGGGCGGCACCGCCGCGATCCATGCCGCCATGAACAAGAGCGATGTCCGGGCGGCGATCGCATGGGTCGGCGTCATCATCATGTCCCCACTACTGGGGCCGTTCATCTATCTAATCGCCGGCATTAACCGGATCCGGCACGATCACATATCGGAACAGCGCAACCGCAGCTTGCGGCAATACACCAGCAGCACCACGCTGGCGCCCATTGATATTGCCCAGCTGGCCGCGCCGCAGTTCACGTCGCTGCACAACCTGAGTAACCGGATCAGCCGCTTCCCCCTGCGCGCGGGTAACCATGTCCGCATTCTGCAAAGCGGCGACCAGGCTTACCCGGCGATGATTGCGGCCATCGATGCCGCCGAAAAAACCATCGCGCTGGAAACCTACATCTTCGACAATGACTCGCAAGGCAAGCTGTTCGTCGAAGCGTTGGCACGCGCTCACAAGCGCGGCGTTGAAATTCGGGTGCTCATTGACGCGGTCGGGGTGCGGTATTCCCGTCCTGCGATCACCTGGTCGCTCAGGCGCAACAACATTCCGTATGCCCTGTTCATGACCAACCCACTGGGTATGCGCACGCCCTACGCCAACCTGCGTAGCCACCGTAAGATACTCGTAGTGGACGGCCTTATCGGCTTCACGGGCGGCATGAACATCCGCGAGAACTTCGTCTCCAGCGTGGCGGGCACCAACACGGCCAACGACACGCACTTTCAGGTGGAAGGCCCGGTTGTCGTGCAGCTCATGGCCATCTTCGCTCACGATTGGGAGTTCACCACCAAGGAGACGCTGGCGTTCGACCGCTGGGTGGCGCACGACTGGAACCCGCCTACGCCCCACGTTGCAGCACGCTGCATTCACTCGGGGCCTGATCGCTACATGGCTAGCACGCACAGCCTGTTGCTGGGCGCGTTTGCGGTGGCCCAGCACCATATCCGCATCCAGTCGCCCTATTTTCTGCCCGACCAGGTGCTCTTGGGCGCAATCAATACCGCCGCTCGCCGCGGCGTGCTGGTGGATATCGTCATTCCCGGGCAGAACAATCTGCGCCTGGTGAACTACGCCATGACGTCACAGCTGGATCAAGTCTTGAAGGCAGGTTGTCGTGTGTGGCGTGCCGCCGGCAACTTCAACCACGCCAAACTCACCACAATCGACGGCGCGTGGTCCTTGATCGGCTCGTCGAACATGGATCCACGCAGCCTACGGCTCAATTTCGAGCTGGATATGGAAATCTATAGTCGCCCGGTCGCCCGCCAGATCGAAGACCTCATCGATCTGGAAATCGCGCACTCGGAAGCCGTCACGCTGGAGTCACTTGCCGCTATCCCCTTCCGTAAGCGGCTCCGCAACCGAATCATCTGGTTGGCCAGTCCCTATCTGTAAGGGCAATATGTAAGGCGATAAGCGAGGACCATGCGCGTGCGGCAGGTCCACCCGCATACCAACCTTTCTAAAAGCCGCAGTCCCCTTCCCTCCCTCTCGAACTCTCCTGAATTCTGATACAGATTTCGGCTTGCCTGCGTATTCCTGCATAATGATGGCGTAATTTCCGGGATTGAGCTGTGCCCGTCCATCGAAGGTCATCCACATCACAACCACAATAACGATGCGTAGAGAAGCAAGCAACGCCCTCAGGGAATGGTCCACCCATTTCCTGGATCGCAACCCTCCGCGAGCCAAATCCCTGGTCATGACATTGTTCGGCGACGCCATACGGCCCCACGGAGGCGCCCTCTGGCTAGGTAGCCTGATCCGACTGCTGGCACCCTTTGGCATCAACGACCGCCTGGTACGGACGAGCGTTTTCCGCCTGGCCGAAGACGGCTGGCTGAGCGGACAGCGCGAAGGCCGACGTAGCCTGTACACCTTGCGTGACAGTGCAGAGCGACGCTTCACACGCGCCTACAAACGCGTTTACTCGCCCACCTATCTGGCTTGGCCGGGCTACTGGACGCTGGTATTTGCGACGGCCGGCACCTTGAATCCACAGACCCGCAGCGAGCTGCGCAAGGAACTGACATGGGAAGGCTTCAGCGCGCTGTCGCCCACCGTGTTCGTGCATCCCAACCCCGACCGCGAGACCCTGCAGGAAATCCTCAATGCGTACGGCGTGCGGGGCGACGTATTTGTCAGCAGCATGGACCAGGCACCAGACATCCAATGTCGCCCTTTATCCGAACTGGTGAACGAGTATTGGCCGTTGGACGAAATCAGCCGCAATTACCACAGCTTCATTGAGCATTTCCGCGAGCTGCCGGCCATGATGGAGGACACTCCCTCGGACCTGACTCCCGAATTGGCTTTCGTGATCCGTACCTTGCTGATACACGAATACCGGCGGGCATTGCTGCACGATCCCCGGCTCCCGATCGAACTATTGCCCGACGATTGGGCGGGCAAGACGGCTTACGAGCTGTGCCGTGACATCTATGCCGCGACCTCTCGCCCGGCCGGGCAATACATCATGGAGGCCCTGCGAGAAGAAGACCCCAACGCCACGCCGGCCGCCGACTTCTTCTACGAACGCTTCGGCGGCCTACCCCGTTGAATCCTTAACACCTCGTTGTTCTGAGGACGAGTGGCCTCGGCGCCATTCTTGCACCTCTAAATGATACAGATATTTATATTGATACTTAAATATTGACATGAATTAATTATTGACTCATGATTCCTCCACACGCTGCGCCATGAACATGAAAAGGCGGCGCGCGCGCAGGCGCGCCGCACACATCGTGGAGACAAGACATGAGCCATTCCGAGAAGCTCGCGCAAACCATGCACTACCCGCCGGAGACGTCCCAGCCCAACGTTTACCCGCTGTCGTGGCATGCCGGAACGGAAAAGCTGGAGGAAATCTGGAGCGCCTCGCTGCGCGAAGCCTGGAATCCGCAGGAACTTCCTTGGGACACCTTCAATCCGGACGACTACAGCTGGGAAGAGCGCGAAGCCATCGCCTACTGGTGGACGCTGCTTTCTGTCTTCGACGCCTCGGCTCCGCCCGTTTTCGCAGAGGCCTTCGTGAAGACCTACGAGGTCCACGAAGAAGACGCCGTGCGTCGATGCTTCTTCTCGGTCACCCGCGACGAGCAAAATCACGAACAGATGTGCGGCCTAGCCATTACCAAGCTGCTTGAGCACCCGGATCCGCTCACCTACGAGCCGAAGACGGAGCTCGGTCGCAAGCTGCACCGTAACGCGTCATGGCTGTACTACAACGGCGGCCGCTACTGGACCGGCTATAAGCAGGCGGTACCCAAATACGACCTGGCCGTGCTGTTCAGCTCCTTCCTCATGGGCGAAATTGCCGCCGCCACGATCTTCCATCAGATGGCCGCCGGCTGTACCGAGCCGGTCTTCAAGGAAGCGTTCCGCAACATCGGCCGTGACGAAGGCCGTCATATGGCAATCTGCATGGCGCTGATGGAGCGCGACTACCCGAAAATGGACCTGAGCAACAAGGCCATCATTACCAAACAGGTACGCGCGGGCTACCTCTTCCTCTCGGCTGTGTTGTTCGAACCGCCTGCTGACTTCTGGGATCTGCCTGACGATTTCATCGAGGTGCAGCGGCAAGCGGAAGCGGTGGCGCGCGAGGCCGGCTTTGAAATACCGGGCTACGACCAAAAAAAGGAGAACTGGAAGAAAGCCATGCTGAATCTGAAGGGCGTGCTCGATAAATACGACATTCCCTTCCCTGCCATTCCGGAAGTCGGCATCTCCGGCGAGGAGGTCACCGACATTGAAATGAAGGACATCATCCCGGTGTTCTAAGCGCCGGATACACAGACAGGAAACGCAGCATGAGCCGCATCAAACTACACCCTTCCGGACATCTGATCGACTGCGCACCGGGCGAAACCGTGCTCTCGGCTGTAGAGAAGGCCGGCTTCGCCCTGCCCAACAACTGCCGTGCGGGCGCTTGCGGCGAATGCAAGGTCAAGGTGCTGGAAGGCGAGTTCGATCAGGGCATGGTTCTGGACATGGCCCTGTCGGAAGAGGAACAACGACAAGGCTACGGGCTGATGTGCATGGCCA
>DATGNX010000039.1:0-10018 GCA_035306485.1 Burkholderiaceae bacterium | reverse complement strand
GCTGGCGACGCGATATATCGTCTGCAATGGATCCCACGACAAGACACCGAGAGACCGCATGAGCGATCGCATACTCAGGCCGCTTCTACATTTTCTGGCAGGTGCCGGCATCGCCGCGTATCTCCTGCCCGAGGGTGCGGGCGTGGTCGCGGCTTCGGTGCTGGCGGTGGTGGCCGCCAAGGCGGTGTACGACTATGTTGCGGGGGGAATACGTTTCAGCCATTCGCTCGCATTGGCGGCGGGCGGGCTGGTCGGTGCGCTGTTGACGGGGTTGCTGACCTAGCAACGGGCTGCGGCCATGCCACAACGAAAAAAGCCCAGACAGATGTCTGGGCTTTTTGAATTCTGGAGCGGGAAACGAGTCTCGAACTCGCGACCTCAACCTTGGCAAGGTTGCGCTCTACCAACTGAGCTATTCCCGCGTGAAGATTTGAATTCTATGATGAATAACTTGCGGCTGTCAAGTTCTGGTCTATAAATTGCATGAATGGTTGTGCGGGATGTGGCACTTCGCGACCGCACTGGCCGTGCGACGATGTTGCAGTCTTGGCCTGATTGCCGCAGGGCAGGGCGGACGCCTTGCAGTAACATGTGAGCGGAACGTGCGCTCGGCCGATTTTGACGAGCCATTCCCTAGGATAGACGTTTGACGGGGCCTTCTTTGCTGCACATTACCGAACAGGATCTCACGAACTACAACACGCTGGGTCTGAAGTCCCAGGCGCGCGCCTTCTTGCGCCTTGATTCCGCCGAAGGACTGGAGACGCTGACTCAAACCGCCTCCAGATATCCGGGCGTGGTGGTGTTGGGCGGGGGCAGCAACGTCGTGCTGGCGCCGCAAATCGAAGCATTAGTGGTTCATGTCGCCACACGTGGCGTGGAACTCGTGGATCAGGACGCGGACGCCGTCCTGGTAGAGGTACAAGCGGGCGAGCCCTGGCACGACTTTGTGGCGCATTGCGTGGCCCAAGGGTGGAGCGGACTGGAGAACCTGGCGCTCATACCGGGAACAGCCGGTGCAGCGCCGGTCCAGAACATCGGCGCCTACGGCTTGGAACAGGACGAACATTTTCACAGCCTGGTGGCCTGGGATATTCGTCAAGGCCGGCGCGTGGAGATGGGTCCCGCCGACTGTCTCTTCGCGTATCGCGACAGTTTTTTTAAACATGCCGAGATGGGCCGTTGGCTGATCTTGTCGGTGCGATACCGCCTTCCGCGCGAATGGATACCCAGGTTGTCTTACCCGGATCTCGCCCGGCACGCGGGTATTGCGCTGGCGGGTGCGGCCGTCACGCCCCAACAAGTGTTCGATGCGGTGTGTGAAATCCGGCGTGCCAAGCTGCCCGACCCGGCACAGCTCGCCAACGTGGGCAGTTTCTTCAAGAATCCCGTGGTCGACGCGGCGACCTATCGCAATTTGCGGGACTTGCATGCAGGACTGGTGGCCTACCCGATCGACGACGGCGCCCACTTTAAACTGGCGGCGGGCTGGCTGATCGAGCGTTCAGGCTGGAAGGGGCGTCGTATGGGGCCGGTGGGTATGCATGAGCGTCAGTCGCTGGTCATGGTGAACCATGGCGGGGCCACGGCACGCGACATCCAAGTGTTGGCGGATGTGATCCGGGCCGAGGTGGCCACTCGTTTCGGTGTGCACCTGGAACAGGAGCCGGTGGATATTGGAACGGCGGCCTCCGAAGAGGCCTGACCCCAACCATGGCGTAAGGCTTAGTTTGCCAGTACGTCGTGCATGTCGAACAGGCCGAAATCCTTGCGTGCCAAGTAGCGCGCCGCGCGCAGGCTGCCCTGAGCGTAGGTGGCGCGGGTGCTGGAACGGTGCGTGATCTCGATGCGTTCGCCTGTGCCGCAGAAGTAGACCGTGTGGTCGCCAATGATGTCGCCGCCGCGCACGACCGAAAACCCGATACGGCCGTTCTCGCGTGGACCGGTGTCGCCATGGCGGGCCCAGTCGGCGATCTGGTCGAGGTCTTGTCCCCATGCATGCGCGACGGCTTCGCCCATGGCCAGGGCTGTGCCGGAGGGCGCATCCACCTTGTTGCGGTGGTGGGCTTCAAACACTTCCACGTCGTAGCCGCTGTTAAGCAGGCGCGCTGCCATTTCCAATAGCTTCAGCGTGACATTCACGCCCACACTCATGTTGGGTGCGAATACGATGGCCGTTTTTTGGGCGGCGGCTTGAATGGCCTGCTTGCCGGCATCGTTGAATCCCGTAGTGCCGATCACGCATTTGACGCCATGCTCGATGCACGCATGTAGGTGCAGGAGGGTGGCTTCGGGGCGGGTGAAGTCGATGAGGCAGTCGGCGTCGGCCAGGGCGGCGAGATTGTCGGTGATCTTGATGCCTGTCTGCATGCCCAGGAACGCGCCGGCATCCTGCCCGATGCTGGGCGAGCCGGGACGGTTCAGTGCGACGGCGAGGGTGAGATCCTCGCTATTGAGTACGGCTTCGATGAGCATGCGGCCCATGCGGCCGTCTGCCCCCGCGATTGCGATACGCATTCGGTAGTGTCCTTTGTAGTCGGATTAGCGCAGCGGCTCGGATCCGCCGGCGGTGGATGCCGGCGTGGATTCCGTGGCGCTCGAGCGCGTGTCCTTGGTTGCTTCAGGCGCGCCGGTATCGGTTCGTTGGAACGGCTGACGGTCCGGCTGCGCGTCTCCTTCCCAGCGTACCAGGGAATCGCCTTCGAACCAGACACTGAAGCGGCGTTGTTCAGGCTCGCCGTAGCCCGGCTTGCTGTAATAGGGATAGTCCCAGCGGTCGCTGCGGAAGATGTCCTGCAGGGTGGGCGTGCCCAGCAGGAAACGCACTTGTTCGCGTGTCATGCCCGGCTCCAGCCGCTCGACCTGTTCGGCAGTGATCCAGTTGCCCTGCTGTATGTTCGGGCGATACGGAAAACCCCATTCCGTACTGCCGCAGGCGGCCAGGGCCAGCGCCAACACACCGCCCGTCACGCCGGTACGCAGCGTCTTGTAGATTTTGTTCGCAATTCTCGGCACGAAACGCCCCTGATATTTCAGAACGAGTAAAACCGTTATCATAAAGGGTAATCAGAAACGCATGAGCGTTCGTCGCCGCCTGCACGCAAAATGCGGCAGGTGCCTGGGCCCCAAGGGGGCTTAACGTCGTCCACAGACGCGCGTCCGAGCCACCCTGTGGCTGTATCCCGCCAGAGACCCACACGTATGACCGATTCCGTAGATTTGAAGAGCGCCGGTTTGAAGGCCACTTTTCCCCGGCTTAAGATCCTCGACATTTTCAGGCGAGCCGACGAACGCCATCAGAGCGCAGAAGACGTGTACCGCACCCTGATCGCTGAAGACGTCGACATCGGCCTGGCCACGGTATATCGGGTTCTTACGCAATTCGAGCAGGCCGGCATTCTCGTACGCAGCCAGTTCGACGGCGGTAAGGCAGTCTTCGAACTCAACGATGGCGATCACCACGATCACCTTATCTGCACCCACTGCAATAAGGTCGTGGAGTTCAGCGACGAAAAAATCGAGACGCGCCAGTACAAGGTCGCCGAGGACCATGGTTTCGTGCTCGAAAGCCACACGATGATGCTGTATGGCACTTGCCCCGATTGCGTGGCCAAGAAGGCCGGCAAGTAAGCCGTAAAGCTGGCCGCTGGGGGCTAGCCCCCCAGCATTTCGGTGGCGTGTCGGCGAGTCGTTTCCGTGATCTTCATGCCGCCGAGCATCCGCGCCACTTCATCCACCCGGCTTTGCTGATCCAGCAGACGGATGTCCGACAGCGTAGTCCCTCCCGCCGTTGTCTTCCTGACTTCAAAGTGATGCGCGCCTCGCGCGGCCACCTGAGGCAGGTGAGTGACGCACAGCACCTGATGCCGCAGGCCCAGCTGCTGAAGCAGCCGACCGACGACCTCCGCCACCGCGCCTCCGATACCGGTATCCACTTCGTCGAAGATCAGCGTTGGAACGCGCGCCGCCTGGCTGGCGATCACGGACAGCGCCAGCGACAGCCGTGCGAGCTCGCCGCCCGAAGCCACCTTGCTGAGGGGGCGCAAAGGCGTACCCTCATGACCCGCGACCCGAAACTCGACGCTCTCCTTGCCATGGGGCCCCGGAGCAGCAGGCTCTAGATGGACCTCGAAGGCACCCCCTTGCATGGCGAGTTCCTGCATGGCCGCCGTGACTTCTTGTGCCAGCCGCTGCGCGGTCTTGCGGCGTTCTTTACTTAGGCGATCCGCGACGCTGTGGTAGGCGCTTTCTGCTTCCCGGGTGCGTGCCTGTAGCGCCTCGAGATCGATCGCGGCTTCTGTGTCGGCGAGGGCCGCGGCGACATTCTCCAGCAGGGCGGGGAGCTCTTCGGGCTCGACATGAAACTTACGTGCCGCATCGAATAGCGCCGCGACGCGTTGTTCGGCGCGTGCCAGCGCATCGGGATCGAGATCCACGCGGTCGAGATAGCTGTTCAGATCCGACACCGCCTCGGAGGCGGAGATGCGTGCAGACTCGATGGCGTCGGCCACGCTCTGTAGTTGGGCGTCGTGACGCAGCATCTGCTGGATTTGCTGCGCGGCGGCGTTCAACGCCTGCAGCGCGGAGGCGTCCTCGCTGTCCAGCAGGGCGAGCGTACGGGTGCTGCCCTCCAGCAGGGCCTGGCCGTGCGCCAGCCGCGACTGCTCGTTACTGATGAGCTCCCATTCTCCGGGACGGGGTGCAAGCGCTTGAAGCTCGTCGTGCTGCCATTGCAGGCGGTCGCGTTCTTGCTGTACCGCTTCAGCGTTGCCCTGGGCCGCCTCCAGTGCGCGCAGGGATCGCTGCCAGGTCTGCCAGGCGTCCGCGACTTCGCGCACCAGTGCCGTCAGCCCGCCTTGCTGATCGAGCATGTCGCGTTGGCCGGCCGCCGCCAGCAGGCCCTGGTGGGCATGCTGACCGTGGATGTCGACCAGATGCTCGCCCAGTTCCCGCAGCATGCCCAAGTTGGCCGGGACTCCGTTGACATATGCCTTGCTGCGACCTTGCGCGTCGATGATGCGGCGAAGCACGAGATCGTCGGAGGGATCCAGCTCACGTTCGGCCAGCCAGTCGTGCAGGCTTGCCGGGGTTTCGAACACGGCGCTGATCTCGGCGCGCTGGGCACCTGTCCTTAATTGCCCGGTGTCGCCGCGCGCACCCAACACGAGGGAGAGCGCGTCGATCAGGATCGACTTGCCCGCCCCGGTTTCTCCTGAGAACACGGTGAAGCCCGGCGAGAAGTTAATCTCGGCTTCGTCAACAATGACAAAATCACGGACGTGCAGCGTGCGCAGCATGGTTTTTATCTAGTGTCGTCAGTGGATTGCGGCATCTGGTTCCAAAACAGCTTTTGCCGCAAAGTGGAAAAGTAACTGTAACCGGTGGGGTGCACGAAGCGCACGTTGTGGTGCGCACGCCGCACTTCGATCCGGTCGCCCGGCTGGCAGTCGGACCACGTCTGCATGTCGAAGTGGACGCTGGCGCCGCTTTCTACCCGACCCAAAGCGGTGATGGTCAGCCCCACGACGCCGTTGTCCGGCAGCACAATAGGCCGGTGCGATAGCGTTTGCGGCGCCACGGGCACCAGCAGCATGGCTTTGATGCTGGGGTGCACGATGGGGCCGTTCACTGCCAGCGAATAGGCTGTCGAACCCGTGGGTGTGGCGATGATCAGGCCGTCGGCACGCTGGCTATACATGAAGACGTCATCAAGTTCGATGCTGACCTCGATCATGCCGCCCCGGCCTGCGCGATTCAGCACGACGTCGTTCAGCGCCAGCCCCGAGAACATGACTTCACCGTCGCGAATCACACGGCCTTCGAGCAGCATGCGCTCTTCGGCTTCGTATTGGCCCCGCAGAATGCGGGTAACGGCGTCGTGCGCGTCATGCAGCGGGATGTCGGTAATGAAGCCGAGGCGGCCATGGTTGATGCCGACCATGGGCAGATCGTACACAGCCAGTTGCCTGGCCGCGCCCAGCATGGTGCCGTCTCCCCCCATGATGACCGCGAGGTCGGCTTGTGCGCCGATGCGGGCGTAATCGGCTACCATGAATTCCGTAACACCGGTGTTGTGCGCGGTTTCGGCTTCCACCAGCACTCGACCGCCGGCGGCTTCGATAGAGGCCGCTAGTGCGCGCAGCGGCGCATCCAGGCCGGTGTCCTGATAGCGGCCGATGATGGCAATGTTCTTGAAGTGCATGGACGGGTAACGGATTGTTTGATGGAATAATAGAGCCGATTATAGGGTTCCGGATCGGCGCCGTTGCGGCAAGCTTGCATTGTGCGGAACACTGGGCCGTGGTTGTTTGAATATCGTATGACTGGACATATGGATGATCGAGCCAAAGCACTGTTGAAAGTGCTGATAGAGCGCTATATCGCGGATGGCCAGCCTGTCGGCTCTCGCACGCTGTCCAAGATGTTCGACCTCTCACCCGCCACGATCCGAAACGTCATGGCGGATCTCGAAGACCTCGGGTTGATCCACAGCCCGCATACGTCCTCGGGTCGGGTTCCCACCCCGAAGGGCTATCGGTTGTTCGTGGATCGCCTGCTGGCAGTGCAGAGTTTCCAGATGGCGCCATCCGATCGGCTGCCCCGGCAGTTGCCCGTTACCGACCCCACTCGCGCGGTGTCGGCGGCGGCTACCCTGTTGTCCAACATGTCGCAGTTCGCCGGCGTGGTGCTGGCGCCCAAGCGTTCGCAGATCTTCCGCCAGATCGAATTCATCCGCCTGTCCGAGTCGCGGGTGTTGCTCATCATCGTCACGCCCGACGGCGATGTGCAGAACCGCATCCTGTTCGTGAAGCGCGACTACCTCGAACAGGAGCTCATCGAGGCCAGCAATTTCTTCAACCAGCACTTTTCCGGCAAATCGTTCGAGGAAGTCCGTTCAGCGCTCAAGAAAGAGCTTTCCTCCCTGCAGGTGGATATTTCACGCCTGATGCAGGCGGCGGTCGATGCCGGCACGACCGACCCGGACGTCGATGAGTCCGTCGTCATCGCTGGCGAAAGCAAGTTGCTGGATATCTCCGAGATCGCCTCCGACATGGATCGCCTGCGCCGCATGTTCGCGCTCTTCGAAAAGAAGACCGATCTGCTTCAGCTACTGGACGTCTCGAGCCACGCCCAGGGTGTGCAGATCTATATTGGCGGCGACTCGGAACTGGTGCCGATGGACGACGTCTCGGTGATCACGGCGCCCTATGGCGTCGACGGCAAGGTGGTCGGCACACTGGGCGTGATCGGGCCGTCCCGTATGGCGTATGAACGCGTGATTCCCATCGTGGACATCACGGCGCGGCTCCTCTCCAACGCACTCAGCCACAACACATGACCCAATCTTCAAGCAGCGGTTCGGCCGCGTCGCGCTCACGGTACTTCCCCGAGCCGGTGGATCCTCACGCGTTGGCAAAGGAACCGCCGCCCCGTGCGGCCTCGCCGACCGGCGTATTGTTCATCAATCTGGGCACGCCCGACGCCCCCACACCGGCGGCCATCCGCCGCTACCTGGCGGAGTTCCTGTCCGATCCCAGGGTGATCGAAATTCCGCCCTTGCTGTGGCAGCCCATCCTGCGCCTCTTCGTCCTGCCCCGGAGGCCACGAGCGCTGGCGCCGCGTTACCAAGAAATCTGGTGGAAAGAGGGTGCGCCGCTGCTGGTAGCCACTAGGAGTCAGGCCGAGGGCGTGCAGCGCGAGCTGGCGGAGCGCGGTATTTCGATCCACGCGGAAGTAGGCATGCGCTATGGCAACCCGTCCATAGCGTCGGCCATGGACGCGCTTCGCGACCGAGGCTGCGAGCGGATACTGGTCGTACCGCTTTATCCCCAGTACGCGGCCAGTACCACCGCAACGGCGGTGGACAAGGTGGCTTCCTACGCCGCCCGCCGCCGCAATCAGCCTGAACTGCGGTTCATCAAACGTTATCCGGATGACCCCGGCTATATCGAGGCGCTGACCGCCAGCGTGCGGGCGCATTGGCAGCAGCATGGCAAGGCGGAGCGTCTGTTGCTCAGCTTCCATGGCATTCCCAAAGTCACCGTCGAGAAAGGCGACCCCTACCATCGCGACTGCATGGACACGGTACGGGCGCTTCGGCAGGCGCTTGGAGAGGATGGCGTCCGGGTGCACCATTCCTTCCAGAGCCGTTTCGGTGCGCAGGAGTGGCTGCAGCCTTATACGGAGCCCACGCTGCGCGAATGGGCGCGTTCAGGCGTGGGCAGCGTGGACGTCATGTGTCCGGGTTTCCTGGCGGATTGCCTGGAAACGCTTGAAGAGATACAGATCGAATGTCGCGATGCCTTCCTCGAAGAAGGCGGCCAGACCTTCCGCTATATCCCCTGCCTCAACGGGGATTCTCAGTGGGTGCGGGGCCTGGCCGATATCGTCCAACGCAATCTCTTCGGCCACGAAGGCAAAATTACCTCTTGAAATACCGGGTGCTGCCCCCAACTGGCTGGAATTGCCTACTTCAGTCAGTGGAGAACGTCTATGTCTGCACCCCAGGACCCGGTGGATTCCAAACAGGAAAACCAAAAGCCGGACACATCTGAACAACTCGAGGTCAATCCGGTGGACGCTGGTGAAGCGCCCGCGGAAGAGACCGAGACCGAGGGTACGGCTACAGCTGAAGCAGAGTCCGAGGAAGATCTGGGCGCCCGCTTGTCCGCCGCTCAGGAAGAGATCGCACGCTACCACGAGGAGCTGTTGCGCGCGCGGGCCGAAGTGGAAAACGTACGTCGGCGCGCTCAGGAAGATGTCGCTAAGGCGCGCAAGTTCGGCACAGAATCGTTCGCAGAAAGCTTGATTCCGGTGCGCGACAGCCTGGAAGCCGCGCTCGCGCAGCCTGACCAGACTGCGGAAGCCTGGAAGGAAGGCGTCGAGGCCACGCTGCGTCAGCTCAATGGCGCGTTCGAACGCAATCAGATGCGCGAAGTCGCGCCGGTGCCGGGCGACAAGTTCGATCCGCACTTTCACCAGGCCATTTCCTCGGTGCCGTCGGAGCAGCCGTCGGGCACCGTCGTACAGGTCCTGCAGAAGGGCTACACGCTCGCCGAGCGCGTGCTGCGGCCGGCTCTGGTCATGGTTTCCGCGGGACAGTCTTGAAAATCGGTGCTTCGGCCCCAATTAGCAAGCAACCGAAACATTCAGCCGTATTCACGAATTAACTTTTCGCAGGATCACCAATCATGGGAAAAATCATTGGTATCGACCTTGGCACGACCAATAGCTGCGTTTCCGTCATGGAAGGCAGCAGTGTCAAGATCATCGAGAACGCAGAAGGCGCCCGTACCACGCCTTCCATCGTCGCCTACATGCCGGACGGCGAAGTCCTGGTCGGCGCACCGGCCAAGCGCCAGGCCGTCACCAACCCGGCCAATACGCTGTTTGCCGTCAAGCGCCTGATCGGCCGCAAGTTCGATGAAAAGGCGGTCCAGAAGGACATCGAACTGATGCCCTACAAGATCGTCAAGGCCGACAACGGAGACGCCTGGGTTGAAGCGCAGGGCAAGAAGATGGCCGCGCCGCAGGTGTCCGCCGAAGTGCTGCGCAAAATGAAGAAGACCGCCGAGGACTACCTGGGCGAGGAAGTGACCGAGGCCGTCATTACGGTGCCCGCTTACTTCAACGATAGCCAGCGCCAAGCCACCAAGGACGCCGGCCGCATTGCCGGGCTGGAAGTCAAGCGCATCATCAACGAGCCCACGGCGGCTGCCCTTGCCTTCGGTCTGGACAAGTCCGAAAAGGGTGATCGCAAGATCGCGGTGTATGACTTGGGCGGCGGCACGTTCGATATCTCGATCATCGAGATCGCGGACCTGGACGGCGAGAAGCAGTTCGAAGTGCTGTCCACCAACGGCGACACTTTCCTGGGCGGCGAAGACTTCGACCAGCGCATCATCGACTACATCATCACCGAGTTCAAGAAGGAAAGCGGTGTCGATCTGTCCAAGGACGTACTGGCCCTGCAACGCCTGAAGGAAGCCGCCGAGAAGGCCAAGATCGAGCTCTCCTC
>DATGNX010000038.1:0-27782 GCA_035306485.1 Burkholderiaceae bacterium | reverse complement strand
TCGGCGTGCGACTGAAATGCTGGGCGGACGCTGGCCCACTCGTTGAGCCAGGCCTGCCTGGTCGTGTCAGGCTCCGCCCCCTACTATCTTTTCCGCTGCCGCTATGAACTTCAAAACCAAACTCGAGGCCGCGTGGACGCGCTCCGCCTCCATGCTGATGGTCGGACTCGACCCCGATCCGGCGCGTTTCCCTGCCGAACTGCAAGGCCGGCCCGACGCCGTTTTTGAATTCTGCCGCGAGATCGTAGACGCCACGGCCCCATACGTATGCGGATTTAAACCGCAGATAGCCTATTTCGCCGCCCAGGGTGCGGAAGACCAACTCGAAGCGCTGTGCCGCCATATCCGTGAACGGCACCCTGCCCTGCCGCTGGTCCTGGACGCCAAACGTGGCGACATCGGATCAACGGCCGAACAGTATGCGCGTGAAGCCTATGAGCGCTACGGCGCCGATGCGGTCACCGTGAATCCGTACATGGGCCACGACAGCGTGGCGCCCTACCTGGAATGGAAGGATCGCGGCATCATCGTTCTGTGCCGCACTTCAAATCCCGGTGGCTCCGACCTGCAATTCATCGAAGACCGCGAGGGCACGCCGCTCTACCTGCATGTGGCAAGCATGGTGGCCGAGAAATGGAACGGAAACGGGCAATGCGGCCTGGTCGTGGGCGCTACGTTTCCCGATGAAATCGCCAAGGTCCGGGCTCGCGTGGGCGACATGCCCCTGCTGATTCCCGGTATCGGCGCCCAGGGCGGCAGCATCCCCGACACGGTGCACGCCGGGCGCGACAGTCAGGGCCGCGGCATGATGATCAATTCCTCGCGGGCAATCTTGTATGCCAGCCGGGGCGACGACTGGCGCGACGCTGCCACCACTGCCGCGCGCGACACCCGCGACGCCATCAACGCCGCCTAAATCACAGCTGGGGTCACCTAATTGGGGTCAGACCACGATCTCCGTGGAGATCGTGGTCTGACCCCAATCCATTGCTGGCTACATGTTCAGCGCAGTGGTGAGCGCGTGAGCGACGGCAGCGGCGCGAACGGCCTGGCGGTCGCCCGTGAATACTTTGGTCTCGGCACGGGTAACCACCCCGCCACCGCTACGGGTTGCGAAGCCGAAACACACCATACCGACCGGCTTGCCCGGCGTAGCCCCGCCGGGGCCCGCGATGCCGGTGGTGGAAATGGCGAAATCACTGCGCGGCGCGCCGCCTAACAAGCCGGCGGCCATCTCCATGGCCGTTTCCTCGCTGACGGCACCAAAGCGCTCCAGCGTATCCGCATGGACCCGCAACAATTCCTGCTTGGCGTCGTTGCTGTACGCCACCACACCACGATCGAACCATAAGCTGGAGCCCGGCGTCTCGGTCATTGCCGCGGCCAGCAGCCCGCCCGTGCAGGACTCTGCACAGGAAAACATCCAGCCCTTATCGACGAGCCGTTCGCCCAGTTGGCGGGCCAGCACAACGGTATCGGGTGCGATCATGTGAACACTCCAAAGGTGACCAGGACAGCCATCACCAGCAAACTGTATGCGGCGGACACGATGTCGTCCCACATGACGCCAAAGCCGCCCTTGAGCCGCGCATCAAAGTAGCGCACCGGCTGGGGCTTGGCAATGTCGAAGGCGCGGAACAGAACGAAGGCCACCGCCTGCGCCACGAGGGTGTCTGGGGTCAGCCACAACACCAGCCAGAAGGCCACGATTTCATCCCAGACCATGCCGCCGTGATCCGGTGCTCCCAGCGCCTGGCCGGTGCGTTCACATGCCCAGCACCCGAGCGCGAAGGCAATGACAAGCACTCCCAGCACCACCAGGTCGGGGCGGCCCTGCAACAGCACGACCCATAACAGCCAGCCGAACAAGGTGCCCCACGTACCGGGCGCCGGGCGCAGCAGGCCACTGCCAAAGCCGAACGCCAGCACACGCCAGGCGTTCTGAAAGACCCAGCGTGGTGTGGGATGGATGACGGTGGGAGCGGAAGGAGATTGAGGAGCGTCGTGCATGTCAGCCGAAATGATCGAAGCCGGAGTAGTCGCCTTGTTGAACGGGCAATGGCGCGCCTATTACGCTGAGGCCCTGGCCCGTAGCGATGTGTCCCACGATGGCAGCGTTAACACCGTGACGGGCTGCCAGATCATGGATGGCCGGGGCGGCGGCGGGCGGTGCTGTAAAGCAAAGCTGATAGACGTCTCCGCCACTTAGCACGGCGCGTTGCACCGACTCGGTATCCAGAACCCTCAATGCCTCGTGTACCGGCAGACAAGCAAAATCGATCTGCGCCGCACACGCGCTGGCCTTCAACACATGCCCCAAATCCTGCAGCAATCCGTCCGAAATGTCGATGGCCGCATGTGCCAGTCCCGACAGTGCCGCTCCGAAGGCGACCGGAGGCTCAGGCCGCTCCAGAAGCGGGCGCAGCTTGGCCAGCAGGTCAGCCTGCTCGCCATGGTGTCCCTGCAGCAGCTCAAGCGCGACGTGCGGCCCGCCCAGAGTCCCGGTAACCCAGATGTCGTCGCCTGCCCGGGCAGCGGACCGTTTCAGGGCAGCGGCAGCGGGCACCTCGCCCATGGCAGTGACGCTGATGATGATGCCCTGTTCGCTACGCGTCGTATCCCCGCCAATCAACGGACAGCCGACGGCATCCGCCAGCGCGCGAAAGCCGTGCGCAAAGCCGGCCAACCAGGCTTCGTCCACATGAGGCAGCGACAAGCCGAGCACGCAGCCCAGCGGACGCGCGCCCATCGCGGCAAGATCGGATACGTTAACGGCCAGGGACTTATGACCCAGCGATTCCGGGTCTGCACCTGAAAAGAAGTGGCGGCCTTCCACAAGCAGATCGGTTGTGACCGCCAGCCGATGGCCCTCTGCCACCGGGAGCAGCGCGCAGTCGTCGCCCACGCCCAGCACGCCCGGGGGAGCCGGCCAATCGAAGTAACGGGCGATCAGGTCGAATTCACCGGCCAATGTCCGCCCCCGGCCATTCAGCGGCGGCTGGCCGCCTGAACCTCGAGTGGCCGCAGGTCGGCCGCGAGCTTATCGAGCACACCGTTCACGAACTTGAAGCCGTCGGTGCCGCCGAAGTCCTTGGCCAATTCCACGGCCTCGTTGATGACGACCTTGTATGGGACTTCGATGTGGTTCTGCAGCTCGTAGCTGCCGATGAGCAGAATGCCGTGTTCGACCGGCGACAATTCCGAAAGCGGTCGGTCGACGTGGGCCAGGAAGCTCTCGCGGAGCGCGGGTGCATCGCGCATCACTCCATGCAACAGCGTCTTGTACCACTGCGCATCGGCGTCGCTGAAGTCTTCGCTGTCGCGAATGTGGGCGTCGATCTCGCCGGCCTCTTGTGTGCCTTCACCGCCTCGCAGTAGCCAAGCGTACACACCCTGCAAGGCAAATTCGCGCGCGCGGCGACGCGCGCTACGTGCGTTGTTGCGCGAAGCGCCGCCTGCGGCGGCACCCCGAGACTTACTCGTCGTCAAGATCGTCTTCCTCGTCGTCGTAGTCGTCGTCATCATCGTCCTCGTCGTCGTCCGACTCGGGCTCCAACGCTGCGACCAGATTGGCCATTTCCACGGCTGCACGGGCGCAGTCGCGACCCTTCTCAGCAGCGCGAACCTCGGCCTGCTCTTCGGTTTCCGCAGTGAGCACGCCATTGGCGACCGGAATACCGGTCTCCAGCGCGACGCGGCTGATAGCCGATGCGCTTTCGTTGCTAACCACCTCGAAATGGTAGGTTTCGCCGCGGATGACGGCGCCCAGCGCGATCAGCGCGTCGAATTCGAACGTTTCGGCCATCTGGGCCAGGGCGACGCCCAGCTCCAGTGCGCCCGGAACGGTCACGACCATGACGTCGCGCTCGTCCACGCCGAGTTCCGCAAGTTCAGCCAAGCAGGCCGCGAGTTCGGCCTGGCCGATCTCCTCGTTGAAACGTGCGCGCACGATACCGATATGCAGGCCTTCGCCATTCAAGTCAGGCGACAGAGTGTAGGGATTCATATCCGGCTTCCTGTTCAGGGGTTATGAGGAGGTTCGCTAATGTAACCCGTAATGGTCAGGGAAAAGCCCGCCATGCTGGGCATCTTTCGCGGGCGAGCGAGCAACTTGGCCTTGCCGACGCCCAGATCACGCATGATCTGAGCCCCGATGCCGTAGGTGCGCAAGCCATAACGGCTTTCGCGATCGGGCATGGGCGTGGCCGCATCGGGCGACGCCTTCCACGATTCAAAGTGGGCAAAGACACTCTCGGACGACCCTTGGCAGTTCAGCAAAATAAGGACCCCCGAGGGCGAAGCGGAGATCGTACGCAGTGCGGCGGCGACGTCCCAGCTGTGCGTGCCCTCGCCTTCGAAGAGGACATCCAGCACGTGCGTGGGTTCGTGCACGCGCACAAGCGTTTCCGACTCCGGATCTACCGTGCCATGAACCAGTGCCAGGTGAGCGGCACCCGAAGACAGGTCGCGATAGGCCACCGCCTGGAAATTACCCCAGGGGGTCTTCACCTGGCGGGCCGCCAAGCGCTCCACCATGGATTCGTGCTCACTGCGGTATTGGATCAGGTCGGCAATGGTGCCGATCTTAAGATTGTGCTGTTGGGCGAACTCGATGAGATCCGGCAGGCGCGCCATCGTGCCGTCCGGCTTCAGGATCTCGCAAATCACCGCTGCGGGGGTGAGGCCCGCCATGGCGGTGAGGTCGCAACCGGCCTCGGTATGGCCGGCGCGCACAAGCACGCCGCCACGCACCGCCTGCAGCGGGAAAATATGCCCCGGCTGGACGAGGTCGGAAGGCTTGGCATCGCGAGCCACGGCTACGCGTATCGTGCGTGCGCGGTCGGCTGCGGAAATGCCGGTCTCCACGCCCTCGGCCGCTTCGATGGACATGGTGAAGTTGGTGCCGTAGCGCGTGCCGTTACGGCTGGCCATCAGCGGAAGATCCAACTGACGGCAGCGATCTTCGGTGAGAGTCAGGCAGACCAGGCCACGCGCATGCGTGACCATGAAATTGATGTCTTCCGGCGTAACGAACTCCGCCGCCATGACGAGATCGCCCTCGTTTTCGCGGTCTTCCTCGTCAACGAGGATCACCATGCGGCCTGCGCGCAGCTCGGCCACGATTTCACTTACGGGGGAGATTCCGCCGGCGGATGTGCCGATTTCCAGTTCTGGGAGGGTGCTCATGCAAAAACCTTCATGGTAAGTTGGCTCATTTTAACCCCGACCCTGAGGATTACCCGTATTGCGGCGGCAGCCCTGCCGCACCCGGGCAAAAAACCGTTACGATCTGCCACATGCAGAGCAGTAAACCCCGTTCAACGGGCCCGAGCGACGGACAGCGCGGCATACAGTCCGTGGAAACGGGCTTTCCGCTACTGGCCGCGCTTGTTGATGCGGCCCAGCCGCTCACCTTGCGCGATCTGGCCGCCAGAGCCGGCATGACCTCCGCCAAGGCCCACCCCTACCTGGTAAGCCTGATCCGCGTCGGACTGGTGCAGCAGGACGCCACTACCGGCCATTACGAGCTGGGCCCCTTCGCCCTGCAAATGGGTCTGGTGGGCTTGCAGCGTAGCAACCCAGTGCGCATCGCCCTACCGTATGTGAACGCGTTGGCCGACGAAGTGGGCCACACGCTGGGCATCGCCGTGCTGGGTTCGCACGGACCCACCATGATCCATATTAGAGAAGCCCGCTACCCCGTGCACGTGAACATGCGCAACGGCACGGTCATGTCGATGCTGCATACGGCCACAGGCCGCGTGTTCGTCGCCTGGCTGCAGCCCGGCGTGGCGCGTCACTACATTGAGCGGGAGCGCAACGACACGGAAGTGCTCACCAGCATCGGTCCTCCGGTGAAGACGCCGGAGGAAATCGAGAACCTGGCCCGCGAGATCCGTGATGCCGGCGTCGCGCGAGCGCTCGGCAACCCGCTGCCAGGCATTGATGCACTGTCCGTTCCCGTCTTCGACCATTCGCACCGGCTGGTGATGGCGCTCACCTGCCTTGGACCGGCCAGTCTCTTTGACGCCGACCCCAAAGGTCCCATCGCACGTGCTCTACTCGCATGCGCCGCCCGGATCTCGGAGCAACTTGGCTACCGGCCAACCGCCGACGGCGGTACACCAGCCCCATGATGCTCCGGATACTCGTTTCAACTTACTTCAGATATGATCCCGTTCGAACTCCCTCTCAACACTGTATCGGAGACAAGACTCATGAGAACTCACCGCGTCTTTGCGTACGCAACTTTGTTCGCCGGCCTGTTCATGGCACACGGCGCCCAGGCCCAGGACAACTGCCCGAATCGCGGTGACCTGGACACCATGTACTGCGACGCCAATAACGACCTGGTCGCGGACACCCCCACCGATCCCTCCAAGCTGCGCGATCCCTCCACCCTGGTGTTCACCTACACGCCGGTTGAAGATCCCGCCGTGTATGCGGACATCTTCTCGCCGTTCACCAAGCACCTTTCCGAGTGCGTGAACCGCAAGGTCGTGTTCTATCAGGTGCAGAGCAACGCCGCAGAAATCGAAGCCATGCGCTCCGGCCGACTGCATGTGGGCGGCTTCTCCACCGGCCCCACCAACTTCGCGGTCAACCTGGCCGGCGCGGTACCGTTCGCCGTCAAGGGCGACGCCAACGGCTATCAGGGCTATCACCTGATTCTGATCGTGCGCAAGGACAGCCCCTTCCAGTCGATTACCGACCTGAAGGGCAAGAAGGTGGCTCATACCTCGCCGTCCTCCAACTCCGGCAACATGGCGCCCATCGCTCTGTTTCCCAAGGAAGGCCTCACCCCGGGCAAGGACTACGAGTTCCTGTACTCCGGCAAGCACGACCAATCGGTCATGGGTGTAAACTCCGGCGACTACGATGCCGCCGCCGTGGCTTCCGACGTGTTCTACCGCATGGCTGAGCGCGGTCAGGTGAACGCCGACGACTTCCGCATCCTGTATCAGAGCGAGAAGTTCCCCACGTCGTCCTTCGCTTATTCGCACGACCTCGAGCCGAAGTTCCGTGATCAGATGCTGAAGTGCTTCTACGATTACCGCTTCACGCCTGAAATGCAGGAAGCCTTCGACGGCGCCGACCGCTTCTACCCGATCACCTATCAGAAAGAATGGGCGATCGTACGCGACGTGGCCAAGGCAGGCGGCGAAAGTTTCACCCGCTCGGCATACGACGCGGCTCAGAAAAAAGGCAAGTGATTCAAAATGGGTGCATCCCTCCACATCATTGATCTCGTCAAGGAATACAAGGCCAACCAGCCGGTGCTCAAGGGCATCAATCTTGACATCTCAGGTGACGGTCTGACCGCCGTAATCGGCCCTTCGGGGACCGGCAAAAGCACCTTGCTCAGGTGCGCGAACCGGCTCATCGAACCGACCAGCGGTCGCATCCTTCTGAAAGACGAAGGCAATACCGTGGACATGGCCGCCGTGCGCGGCCAGGCATTGCGTAAAGCTCGCCGCCGCATTGGCATGGTCTTCCAGGAATACAACCTGGTCGAACGGCTCACCGTGATGGAAAACCTCCTCACGGGGCGGCTGGGATACACCTCGGCCTTCAACGCCTGGCGCCGGCGTTTCGATCCCGCGGATATCCAGTACGCACACCAGCTGCTGGATACCGTGGGTCTACAAGGTTTCGCCAACCAGCGCGCCGACGCCTTGTCGGGCGGTCAGCGTCAGCGCGTGGGCATTGCCCGCGCACTGATGCAGCGCCCCCAGTTGTTGTTGGCGGACGAACCGACTTCCTCGCTTGACCCCAAGACCTCCGTCGAAATCATGGAGCTGCTTCTTGAGCAGGGT
Source organism: Burkholderiaceae bacterium (assembly GCA_035306485.1). Taxonomy (GTDB): domain Bacteria; phylum Pseudomonadota; class Gammaproteobacteria; order Burkholderiales; family Burkholderiaceae_B; genus Yanghanlia. The sequence continues at coordinate 19,965 of DATGNX010000038.1, read as the reverse complement.
CGTGCGCAGAATATCCCGGTCATCGTCAACATCCACGACGTGGATCTCGCCAAGCGCTATGCCACACGCATCGTGGGCATGTCGGGCGGTCACGTCGTGTACGACGGCGGCGCCGACGGCCTCAGCTCGGACGTCCTCAAGCAGATCTACGGGGGCGAGTCATGGCTGAGCTGAAGCTCGACGCTAGGGCGCAGGCGCAGCCTTTCGCCCTGTCCTGGCGCGCGCGCGTCGGCGTGTTGCTCGTAATCGCTTACGCCATATACGCCTCCACCCAGCTGGGCTTCTCTTGGAACCGCTTTGAATCCGGTATCGAGCTGGGCGCCCGGTTCCTAAGCCGGCTCTTCCCGCCCTCCATCGAGCGGCTCGATGTCCTCTGGAAGGGCATCGCCGAAAGCCTGGAGATCGCGGTGTTGGCCTCCACGCTGGGCATCTTGCTGTCGCTGCCCATCAGTCTGCTGGGCGCACGCAACCTAATGCCGGCGTGGGCGACCTGGCCTTCCCGCAGCATCGTGGCCCTGTGCCGTGCGCTGCACCCGGTCATTGTTGCCATCATTTTTGTTAAGGCGGTCGGCTTCGGCGCTCTGGCGGGCGTCCTGGCCCTTACCGTCGCCTCCATCGGCTTCATCGGCAAGCTGTTCACCGAAGCAATCGAGGAAATCTCGCTCAAGCAGGTGGAAGCCGTCCGTGCTAGCGGTGCGTCCTTCGCCAACGTCATTATCTTCGCAGTCATGCCTCAGGTCTTCGCCCGCTTCGTGGGCTTCTCCACCTACCAGCTGGACTCCAACCTGCGCAACTCCACCATGGTGGGGATCGTGGGTGCAGGCGGTATCGGTGGCACGTTGTTCTCGGCCTTCCAGCGCTTTGACTACGACTTCGTCTGCACCATCCTGCTGACGATCATCGCCATCATCATGCTGGGTGAAGTCCTCGCCCGCGTGGTCCGAGCCATCCTGCTCGACAATGTCTCGCTCGGTGAACTGCTGCGCCGCAGCCCCAGCAAACGCGAACGCGCACCCGAGGGAGAAGACGCATGAACACGCAGACTCTCCCCTCCTATCCGCGCGATTGGCAGCGATACACCGTCGGCCAGCGCCTGCTGCGCTTTGCGCTGTACCTGCTGTTCATTCTGGCCATCGTGCAATCGGCACGCACGGTCGACGTGATCCCGGAGTTCCTCTACGACGCGCCGACCCAGATGGGCGACCTGCTCAACCGCATGTGGCCCGTGGACTGGGGCAGCTTCCAGGGTGACATCAGCCGTGCCCTGATCGAAACGCTGCACATGGCCACATTGGGTACGCTGCTGTCCATCGTGCTGGCCGTGCCCGTCGGGCTGCTGGCCGCCAACAACCTGACGCCCAATCGTTGGCTGAACTTCCTGGCTCGCCTGATCCTGGTGTCCAGCCGTTCGATCAACTCGCTGGTGTGGGCGCTGCTGTTCATTGCCATCTTCGGCCCCGGCGCCGTGGCGGGCACCATGGCTATCGCCTTCCGTTCCATCGGGTTTGTGGGCAAGCTGTTGGGCGAAGCCATTGAAGAGGCTCACCCCGGGCCCGTCGAGGCGCTCACCGCTACCGGTGCCAGCCTGACCTCGATCATTCAGTATGGCTATTGGCCGCAGATTCGTCCCGCGTTCTGGTCCATCGTGCTGCTGCGCTGGGACATCAACGTGCGCGAGTCTGCAGTGTTGGGTCTGGTGGGTGCGGGCGGCATCGGCATGGCTCTGAACAGCGCCATGGACCTGTTCCAATGGGACAAGGTGGCACTGGTGCTGATCCTGATCTTCGCCGTGGTCATCCTGGCGGAAGTCATCATCACCCGTAGCCGTAAATCGCTGCTGTAAGAGGCTGACGACGCCCTATACTGGGCGTCTCTTCAGCCGGCCACGCCTATCATGCTCGAACGTGAGTTGAAATTCCATGTGCCGGCGCGACAACGCGCCGGCGTCAAGGCCCACCTGCGCAAGCTCAAGGCCGAGCCCATCGCCTTGCACGCGCGCTACTTCGATACTCCGGATCAGGCCCTGGCCCGCGCCCAGATCGCTCTGCGCCTGCGCTTGGAAGGCGATGTCTGGGTGCAGACGATGAAGACGCCCGGGCCGGACGAACTATCGCGCATCGAGTGGAATCATCCGCGTCCGGAACCTACGCTGGATCTGTCCGTCTATGAAGACACGCATGTCGGGCCACTGATTGCACGTCTTGCGCCCAGACTACGCTGCCGCTACGTCACTCAGGTCACCCGCCTGAAGAAAGTCGTACCGACCGAATCCGGTTCGGCTGAATTGGCCTACGACGAAGGCCGCATTATGGCCGGTGACATCGAGCTTCCGATACACGAGTTGGAAGTCGAAGGCGTTTCGGGGGAAACGGGCGACCTGTTTGCGCTGGCTCGTGACTGGCTGCGTGAGCATCAGCTCCTGCTCGAGCTACGCAGCAAGGCGGCCCGTGGCGATGCCATTGCCGCACTGGCAGACGAAGAAGGACTCGACGTACGGATTGCGCCTGGCATCGATACGCCGACTGGCGGCAAGATCATGCGCAGATCATCGCGACTCACTGCCAAGCAGTCCCAGCAACTGACTGCCGCCGCGCGGGCGAAGCACCCGATTCTGGCCAAGAATATCGGCATCCGCGCAGCGTACCTGGAATGCGCCAATGAGTGCATGAGCCAGATTCTGCGCAACAGCGGTTTTCTCGCAGGGCTGGACGGCCTGAAGGCATCGCCGGAGCAACGCATCGAGCATGTTCACCAGTTGCGCGTGGGGATCCGGCGCTTACGCGCCTGCTGGAAACTGTTTGGCGACGTGGCGAATCCGCCCGAACCCTTGGCGGAAGCGCTTAAGCAATACTTTCGTGTGTTGGGCCAGGCGCGCGACAACGACGTCATCCAGACCGAGCTCCTACCCCGACTGATGCACGCCGGCATGCCACCGGATACCGACTTGCCGGCAAAGCGATCAGCGGGCAAAGCTGCGTCGCTCGCCACCCTGGCCGCCTCGCCGGAATTCCAGGAAACGTTGCTCGATCTGCTGGAGTATCTGGTGATCTACGGGGACGAACTCGAGTCCCGGGGGGCAGGCAAGCGAGCCGCGCCCATGCTATGCAAGCAGCTCAATGCCTGGTTGGACGGCATCCGCAAGGAAGTGCCGTTATTCCTGGAGGCCGGGTGGGACGCCCGCCACCGCATGCGTAAGCGGGTAAAACGCTTGCGCTACGGCATGGAGTTCGCCCAGGGCCTGTTGGACCAAGCGCGCCTACGGCCTTTGGCTAATGCGCTGGTATCCGCGCAGAAAACGCTAGGCCAGCTCAATGACCTATACATTGCCGCCGAGTATTACCGCGGCCCTGGCGCTAAACACCCGTCGGCCATGTTCGCGCTGGGCTGGCTGGCCGCCACGCAAGAACATGAGGCTCGCGCCTCGCAGCTGGCGCTGAAGCAGCTGGCCAAGGCGGGGCGCTTTCACCCCGCCGAAGGTAAGCGGCGCAAGGGCGGCTGACGGCGTCAGTCGCCCAGCAGTGCGGTGGCGAATTCGCGGGCGACGAACGGTTGCAGGTCGTGCATGCCCTCGCCCACCCCGATCCAGTACACGGGTATCGGCCGGACACCCTGGCTGCCGGCCGCCATGGCCGCCAGCGTGCCGCCCTTCGCGGTACCGTCGAGCTTGGTGACCACGAGCCCCGTCAGCCCGATTGCAGCGTCGAAGGCCTTGATTTGTGCGATGGCGTTCTGACCGGTATTGCCGTCAACCACGAGCAGCACTTCGTGCGGAGAGGCGCCATCGGCCTTGCCTATGACGCGTTTGATCTTCTTCAGCTCTTCCATGAGGTGCAACTGCGTGGGCAGGCGCCCCGCCGTATCGACCATCACTACATCTGACTGACGCGCCCGGCCGGCATTGACGGCATCGAATGCCACCGCAGCCGGATCGCCGCCTTCCTGAGCGATCACCGTGACGTTGTTGCGGGCGCCCCATTCCATGAGCTGCTCGCGCGCGGCGGCGCGGAATGTGTCGGCGGCGGCGAGCAGGACGGATGCGCCCTGCTCCTGGAAAGTGTGAGCCAGCTTACCTATGGAGGTGGTCTTGCCCGCACCATTCACGCCGGCGATCATGACCACTAGCGGTTTGGCGGCATCGAGGGGGAAAGTCTTTTCCAGCGGCTTGAGGTGGTCGGTCAGCAACTCGCCCAAGGCGACCTTCACGGCTTGGGCATCGGTCAGCCGTTCCTTCTTGACGCGAGCACGCAGCGCCGTAAGCAGCTTTTCGGTGGCTTCCATGCCGGCGTCCGCCATGATGAGCGCCGTTTCCAGCTCCTCGAACAGGTCTTCGTCGACCTTGACGCCGACGAAGATGCCGCCGAGGTTCTGTCCGGTACGTGCCAAACCTTGCTTGAGCCGAGAAAGCCAGGAGCGCTTTGCGGGTGGTTCCGGCTGCGGGGCGGGCGCGGGCACGGGCGCGGGCTCCGAACTTAATTCCGGCTGCGGGACCGATTCAGGTTGGGAAACCGATTCAGGTTGGGAAACCGAGTCAGGGTGGGACACCGATGCCGGTTGCGCCACCGAGTCAGGGTGCGACACGGACTCAGGGTGCGAATCGGCCGCCGCTTGCGGGGCCGCGTCGGGCTGTGCGGGTGCCGGCTGTACGGATTCAGCCCGGGACGCCGGCTCAGTGTGAAGCCCGCCCTCGTTACGAGTGGTTTGGTCCGTCTCAGGCTGAACCGCCTGCTCGGGCACCGACTGCGTATCGGCACTCGATGACTCGACCGCCTCTTCGGCGGACTCCTCAGGCGTCTGCACTGGCGGCTCGGTCGGAGCAGCCGCCGGCTTCCTTCTAAAGAAACTGAACATACGTTTTACACTAGACGGTCAAATTGGTTGGACGACGCAACGAGCGGCGGATGAAGAAGCACACGGTACGTATTGTAGGCGGTGATTACCGCCGAACCCCCATTCCTGTCGTGACCGCAGAAGGCCTGCGCCCGACGCCCGATCGGGTTCGCGAAACCCTTTACAACTGGGTCAGTCACTTCTGGGGCGGCGATTACGAGGGCAAGCGGGTACTGGACCTGTTCGCCGGCTCCGGCGCGCTAGGTTTCGAGGCCGCATCCCGGGGTGTGGCTCACGTCCAGATGGTGGAATCCAACCCGGAAGCGCTCGCGGCCCTACGCGCCTTGCGCAACAAACTTAATGCCCTGCATGTGCGGGTGCACGCAGGCAATGCGCTCATGATTCTCGACCGGCTGGACGACGCACGTTTCGACCTCGTTCTGCTTGACCCGCCTTTCGGCCACGGCTGGCTGGAGAAGCTATGGGACAAAGTGCCCCAGGTGCTTTCCCCGGACGGTCTGCTGTATATTGAAAGCGAAGCGCCAATCGAAGCCCCGCCCCAGTTCGAAGTCTTACGCAGCTCAAAAGCCGGACACGTGCACTTTCAGCTGCTAAGATTTGCTGCATCGCAAAAAACCGACAATAATCGCAACATCCCTTGAACGACTGAGCGCCATGGCATCCGCCTCGGCCCGGTCTCAACTGCGAAGAGCGCATGATTACCGCCGTCTATCCCGGAACATTCGATCCCCTTACCCGCGGCCACGAAGACCTGGTCCGTCGTGCCGCCGGCCTATTCGATCATGTCGTGGTGGGAGTGGCCCATAGTCCAAACAAGCGCCCCTTCTTCACCGTCGAGGAACGCGTGGAGATCGCACGCGAGGTGCTGAGCCATTACCCGAACGTGGAAGTGAAGAGCTTCGGCGGCCTGCTCAAAGACTTCGTGCGCGAGCAGGACGGCCGCGTGATCGTACGGGGCCTGCGCGCCGTATCCGACTTCGAATACGAATTCCAGATGGCAGGCATGAATCGCCACCTGCTGCCGGAAGTCGAAACACTGTTCATGACGCCCTCTGACCAATACCAGTTCATTTCGGGCACCATCGTGCGCGAGATCGCGATCCTGGGCGGCGACGTCAGCAAGTTCGTGTTCCCGTCGGTCGAGCGCTGGCTCCATGCTAAAGCCAAGACCGTCCGCGAGCAGGCACCGCGGGACAAGCAGGGTTAATCGCGCAGCGGAAAACGCGCCGGGCTACACTATGGATAGAGGCGGCACGCCTGCCGCCTCACGTATCTGAGAGTCACGAACATGGCCTTGCGTATCACCGACGAATGCATCAATTGCGACGTCTGCGAACCGCAGTGCCCCAACACCGCCATCTCCATGGGGCCGGAGCACTACGATATCGATCCTTCACGCTGCACAGAATGCGTGGGGCACTTCGACGAGCCCCAATGTCAGGTGTTCTGTCCGGTAGAGTGCATCGAGGTTGACCCTGACCATACGGAAAGCCAGGACGCCTTGCTGGCGAAGTTCCACGCCCTGGCCGTCTCGTAAGGCGGTCAGGCAGGCACACATACCTTTAGCAAACGGGCGGGCTGCCCCAGCACTTGCGTAAACCAGGCGGCTGCCCAGGCACCTTCATCCGCCGCCTGCACCGCTACGCCATCCAGCTGCAATGTTTCCAGCACCGACGGGTCGTCCTCGATGACATCAAGCGGAATATCCAGCCGCAACATGTCAGGCGCGCGCAAAACCAGATAACCGAAGCGGATATCAACCGACACGTTACGCAAGCCCGCCACGTCGCCGTCGAGCGGGCGACCCATGGCATCCACCACGTACCAGCGTGCATCGTAGGGCCGCGCGGCCTCGGACGTCATGCCCGGTGCGCCCACCACCGGAAAGTACTGAACTGCTTCCGTTGCTTGTGTATTCATTGTCCCAACAACCCTTTCAAGGCGTCGCCAATGGCGCGCACCGGATCCTTGGGAGCCGTACCGCTCGGCCCCGGCGCGGGAGCCGGTGCAGGCTCCGCGGCTTCGTTCAGGCCGGGCACTGCACTATCGAGCTGGTTACCCAGCAGTTCGAGCAGACCGCCCTTGACCGCTTCACGCACGGCCACGCCGGCGATGTCCTTCCATTGCACCTGGTAACCAGGATCACTGAAGGAACCTGACACGCGCACCGGCACGGTGACACCGCGCAATTCGATGAGATCACGAGTGTCATTCGCACTGCCGCTGACTCGCAGGTTCACCATCACGTCCAGCTGCTGATTGACGAGATCGATCGAGGCAGGTTTGCCGTGCGTCACCTTAACGGCGGGCGAGACGACGTTCAGCTTGCGCACCGTGCCCTGGCCCTTGTTGAAATTAAGGTCGGTCTCCATCAGGGAGAACGTGGTTTGCGTACCGGCATCGAACTTCAGAGCTGCCGGCGCGGCGTCTCCCTTCGTAATGCTGCGGACCAGCTGCTGCACTTGACGAAGGGTTTGGGCGGCGTCGATCCCGCGTATCGCCCCATCGCGCACCTGCAATTGCACGTTTCCGTTCAAGGCCGCAAGCAGGGCGGGCATTGTCATACCTTGGCTATTGAGCTTGGCGCGCAAAGTTGCCTTGCCGGCAAGCCGGCGCTCGCCTGTGAGGGCCTGCATTAGCGGCTCGGCGGAAAGGCCGGTGGCCGTGAGGTCGAGCGCCATCGCGTTGTCGGCCGTAGCGCTCAGCTGGCCGGCCAAGCTGCCGTCGTACAGCTGGGCCTTGATGTCGCTGATCTGAAGCTTGCCGTCGATCGCGCGCAGGCTTGCGTGGAAATCGCTGGCCTCCACCTCTTGAACCTTGAGCTGCCCTACGTTGATCTTGCCGGTCAGATCCATGTTGCGCAAAAAGGCGAGATCCATCGTGCTCGCAGGCACGGGCGCGGCTGGCTGGGCTGCCGCTTCCTTGGGTGCCGGCTTGGCTGCAGGTTCCGCCGCCTGCTGCTGTTGCTGCTGCTTCTGCTCCGCCTCGGCGGGCGACCCCGGTGCCGCCACCTTCGCGCCGGCGGGGAATAGCGTGTTGAAGTCGAGCTTGTCGGCCTGCAGGTCGAAATCCACCTTTGGACGGTCCTGCCGCTTCACGCCCACACGAAAGCCCAGCTTGCTGCCGCTCAGCACTGCGTCGAGTTCGCTGCGGATATCGTCCTTCAGCAGGTCAGCCGAAATGCTGCCGATGAAGGGAAACTCGAATGTGCCGCCGGGCAGTGCAGGATGCTCGATACGTACGTCGCCCCGCATGGCGGACAACGCGCCCTTCTCCTCGAACACGTTCCAGGCAGCGGGTGACGTCATGTTCACCTGAACCAGCTGCTCGTCATGCTGTATGCGGCCATCCAGCTTGAGCTCCTTAAGCGTGAGTTGCCGCGCATTGCCGCCGAGACCGCTCATACCCAGCACCATGGCCAGGCGCTCGTTCTTGCCCTGGCGCTGCACCGTGGCGGTGAGAGGTTCACCACGAGCGGTGTCGGGCGAGATGGACAGGCTGGGCGCATCCAGCCCGACGTCGAAGGTCTCTTCGGCCTGCTCGCCCCGCGTACGGAAGCTCAGCTTTTCAACATGCAATTCGGCTTGGCTGCGGTCGAGCTTGAGTTGGGGGACGGCCAAAGTGGCTTCGAAGTTCTTGACCGGCACCTCGGATTGGAGCTCGCCCTGAACGGCGAAGTCGAGGCCGCTGGCGCTGAACATCTGAGAAAACGCGCTATACGCCAGGTTGCCCCGCAAGCCGACAGACCGCGCCTGCAAGGGACCAAGCAGGCCGCTGGCCTGCACGTTGACCCGCTGAGCCGAATAAGCCTTCTGATCGGTGTTGAATTTGACTAGGGCCTGCCCGTCGAAGCGTGCGTCTGCGGCGGGGAAATCGCCCACTAGCCGCCCGCGCACTGCCACATCGAAGGGTTGATCCGCCGTCATGCGGCCGGTGTTCAGTTCCAGGTTGGTCACGTGTCCAACGTAACCATGCTTCTTGTCGTGCAGGTGGATCTGCCCGTTGCGCAGGGTGAGACCGGCAATGTCGATCTGGAGATCGGCGTTGCGAAAGCCCTGGGACTCGCCGGACGGCGTGGATGCACTACCGCCCTCTGCTGCGACCGGCGCGGACGCGGCATCTTGAGCCTGTCCGTCGGCACCCGCCTCCGCGGCCTCGGCAGCGCGCATGGTGCCGGCCAACGCCACAAGCGGCGAGGGAAGATCCGGCCCCGGCAATGCGGCGGCCTGAGCGCGACTGAGAAGATCGCGGAAGTTGTACTCGCCTTCTTCGTCGCGTACCAGCCAGGCATTGAAGCCCGTGACCGCCACATGGTCGACAACGAGGCGGTCGAACATCAACGGCCAGATGGCTACGGCGAGCCTTGCGCTTTCTACAGACGCGAAAAGGTCGCTGTTGCCGCGATCGGACAGCGAGACATCCTGCACGGACAGACCGATACGCGGGAACAGCGACAGCTCGATGTCGCCATCGATGGTCAGTGTTCTTTCGTACCGTGCGTAGACGATTTCTTGCAGCTTGTTTTTATAGGCATTTGGATCAAAGGTCAGGAGGAAAATGGCGATCCCGACCAGCGCCACTAAAAACGCCACAACGAGACCGATCAATACCCGCTTCAACCAGACTTTCATTCACGCCTCAGAAACTGGGGAAAGCCCCGATGCGCATACACGCAAACAACCCACAATACTAACCCACGCGCGCGCGATGAAACATAAGGATGGCCAGAAATATAACTGCCGGCCATAGAACTGTCGAAATGACATTAAGCAGTGTATCAGCGGCGGGACATTACCCGCGGACATTAGCAAAGCGCCCAACTATCGGAAGCGGGTCTCGTCCCGCACGCTCGCTGCGTGTAACCTTCCGGCTTGGGTTCAACACGTGGAAAGACAAACATGAAATTCGAAACGCTAGCGGTTCACGCCGGCTATCAGCCCGATCCCACCACCAAAGCAGTGGCGGTGCCCATCTACCAGACGACGTCCTACGCCTTCGACAGTACGCAACACGGGGCAGATCTTTTCGATCTCAAGGTTCCTGGCAATATCTATACCCGTATCATGAATCCCACCAATGCCGTGCTGGAAGAGCGCGTGGCGGCATTGGAGGGCGGGATAGCGGCGCTGACCGTGGCATCGGGCATGGCGGCCATCACTTACGCGATCCAGACCATTGCTCAAGCGGGCGACAACATCGTCTCGATCAGCAAGCTGTATGGCGGCACCTACAACCTCTTTGCCCACACCTTTCCCCGCCAGGGCATCACCGTAAAGTTCGCGCCGCACGACGACATCGCTGCACTGGAAGCCTTAATCGACGACAACACCAAAGCGGTGTTCTGCGAGACCATCGGCAATCCCGCGGGCAACGTGGTGGACATCGCTGCGCTTGCCGAAGCGGCCCACCGTCATGGCGTGCCCTTGATCGTGGACAACACCGTGGCTTCGCCCGCGCTGTGCCGCCCCATTGAACACGGTGCCGACATCGTGGTGCACGCGCTCACCAAATACATGGGCGGCCATGGCACCACCATCGCTGGGGCGATCGTCGATTCCGGCAAGTTCCCCTGGGCTGAGCACAAGGATCGCTTCCCCATGCTGAACGAACCCGACCCGTCGTATCACGGCGTGGTGTACACGGAAGCGTTCGGTCCGGCCGCCTTCATCGGACGCTGCCGCGTGGTCCCCCTGCGCAACACGGGTGCAGCGCTCTCGCCCTTCAACGCTTTCCTTGTCTTGCAAGGAATCGAGACGCTGGCCCTGCGCATGGAGCGGCACACCGCCAACGCGCAGAAGGTCGCCGAGTATCTCGCAGGCCACGACCAGGTGTCCTGGGTGCAATACGCCGGGCTGCCCAGCCACCCCGAACACGCGCTCGCCCAGAAGTACTTCGGCGGCAAGCCCGCCAGCATCCTCTCGTTCGGCATCAAGGGCGGCCGGGAAGCCGGGGCACGCTTCATCGACGCCCTTCAATTGATCTTGCGCCTCGTGAACATCGGCGACGCCAAGTCGTTGGCCAGCCACCCGGCCACCACCACGCACCGCCAGCTCAACGAGGAAGAGCTGAAGTCCGCCGGGGTAAGCGAGGACATGATCCGCCTATCTATCGGTATCGAACACGTGGACGACATCATCGAAGATATCGCGCAGGCCCTCGAAGCCAGCCGCGGCTAAACGCTGCAACACGGGCGCCTGCGAGCAGTAGCGGTCTGCAAGCAGGCGTCCCGGCCCGGGCAAGGTGGACGCGTTCATTGCCCATGTTCTATGCTAGGCGTCATTAAAGTTTCGTAACGCATCTACATGCCCACCCCCTCCGATCACGACGAGGATCCATTCCTCATTACCGGCGAACTCGAAATCGGCGCCATCCTGCGCTCGATTCAACGCGCCGCCGCCCTGCTGCGCATGTATCCAGAGGGAAAACCGGATCACTCGATCATGACAACCATCCTCGAGTACAACGCCGACACCCGGCAGTTGATCGTGGACTGTTCCTCGGAATCCGAGTTCAACGAACGGCTCGTCAAAGCGCCCAACGTGGTGTTCGACACCCACATGGATCAGATCACGATCCACTTCAAGGCCGAAAACCCGCAAAGCACCACACACGACGGCCTGCCCGCGTTCGTTTTCTCCGCCCCCAAGTCGCTGCGACGAGTACAGCGTCGCGAGTTCTACCGAGTAGAGGTTCCCGTTGGCGAGCCCGCTACGTGCACGCTCCTAATCCTGGAATCGGGCCAGCAGCCCCGGCGCGTGCAAGTCAAGCTGAAGGACATCAGTGGCGGCGGTGTTGCCTTGCTGGACCCCGACAACCAGTTGCCTCGGCAAAGTGGCATCACGTTCGAAAATGCGCGTCTGACCTTGCCCGAAGTGGGTGAAGCGGTCGTCGATCTGGAAGTGCTTCGGGTGCACACGAACGTGCTTCCCAATAAGAAAGAGATCGTCGAGCTGGCCTGCCGGTTCAAGAACATCCCGAACCCGACTCTCATGCTTGTGCAAGGCTACATCGGACGCCTCGAGCGCCGGCTGAACGCGAAGCGGCGCGGATACTGACGGGTCAGCCGTATGGATGCCGAATTTTGGTTGCAGCGTTGGCGCGACGGCGCGACAGGGTTCCATCTGGATCGCGTTTCTCCTTTGCTGGAAAAATACTGGTACACCCTCGGCCTGCCCAAGGACGCACGCGTTCTCGTGCCGCTATGCGGAAAATCGCTGGACATGGTGTGGCTGGCCGCCCAGGGACACCGGGTGCTGGGCGTCGAGCTGGCACCACTGGCTGTGGAACAGTTCTTCGATGAACATCGGCTGGATCCCACCGAACACGAATCGGCCGTTGGTCGGCGTTACGTCGCGGGCCAGATAGAGATCCTTTGCGCAGACATCTTCGAGCTCGACGCGGCGACGCTCGCATCCTGCTCGGGTGCATACGACCGGGGCGCGCTGGTGGCACTGCCGCCGGACATGCGCCGTCGCTACGCGGCACACGTCTATGGGAATCTTGCTCCCGATTACCGCGGACTGTTATTGACGCTGGAATACGACCAGTCGCGGATGGACGGCCCACCGTTTTCTGTTTCGGAAGACGAAATACGACAGCTTTATGCCGGCCATACAGAGGCCAGTGAGCTGGACCGTATGGACATCCTGGACAAGGAACCGAAGTTCGCCCAGCGCGGATTGGAGCGCCTGGCGTCCGTCACTTGGCGCCTCGAAGGCCGCTCTCCACAATTGCTTACCAATCACTGAAAGGTGCGCAGTTCCTCATACACATCAACATGTTATGATTGCGGCACTTCCAGAAACAATCACAGTCGGTCCCGACATCTCGCGCCCCTTACGGGTCCACGAATGCCGGCTGTACCCGATCCGATGACTCCCCTCCCCCATTCAAGAACCCTTACACACCTCCTGCGCGGCACCTTTACAACTCCCAACCTGCTTTCAACGCGGCTTTTCTGCGCGCTGGTGAGTGGCTTGCTCTTGCCTGCGGCATTGCTCGCCGGGGAAGCGACGGACGCAGGGGCGCCAACGGCTGAGGTTGCCGTGCTGCAACCTTCAGACGCAGAGGCTTCTGCCGAGATCCGGCTCAAGTTGCACAGCGTGGAGCACCTTGGCATTCATCCGCGTAAGTCGCATATGGGCATCCAGCCCGTCGAGCCTCTGACAGGACATGCCGATGAACTCAAGAAGCAGGCGCTGACGCGCCACCTTGCGTCCAAGTTCAAGCAGCGCGAAGCGGCATTGCGCAAGTTCGTGGATCTCGTGTGGGAAGAGGCCGGCAAACGCGAACAACTAGAGCCCGAACTGTTGATCGCCATCATCCAGAAGGAAAGCGCCTTCCGCCCCACGGTGCAAAGCCGTTACGGCGCACAGGGCTTGATGCAAGTAGTGCCGCGCTGGCATCGCGACAAGATGAAACCGTCCGAGTCGCTCTTCGATCCCCAAGTGAATATACGGGTGGGCGCCGATGTACTGGAAGAGTATCTGGCCCTGGCCGACGGTGATCTGGATCTTGCCTTGCGCAAGTATTCCGGCAATGCGCGCGGCTACGTGAATACCATCAAGAAAGAGGCGCGCAAGCTGGCTCGTATCGCCGAACAGGCAGCAAGCCAGGCACAGATCGCGCAAGGCTGACGCGCCTTTTGGGTGACGCGCCTTCTGCGAAGCCGCAGCTCTCACGCTGATACCGCTCGGGCGATCTGCTCTCGCAACCATTGATGCGCGGGGTCGCGATGCACTCGCTCCGGCCAAAGCATGAGCATCTCGAACTCCGGCAGGTCCAGGGGCGGCTCGGCTATCTTCAAGGCGGTGTTGCCGCGTAGCAGCCTCCAAGGCGCCATCGCCACTAAGTCCGTACTCTCCAGCACAGCGTTCAGAAATAGAAAGTGTGGTACGGACACACAGACCCTTCGCGTCAGACCGAGGTCGGCCAGCGCCATATCCGTCACGCCCTGTAGCCCCCCGCCCTCAGGCGACACGATCGCGTGGTCAAGCTTGCAGAACTGAGCAAGTGTGGGGCGGCGCCTCAGACCCGGATGATCCGCCCTACCCGCCAGCACATAGCGATCGGAGAATAAACGGCGGCGACGCAAGTCCGGCGACGCCTCCGTGGCAGTCATAAAAGCCAGGTCAATCTCGCCCTGTTCGGCTTTCCTTGCCACCTGCGCCGGGGCGGCCTGCACGACACCCAGACATATTCCCGGTGCGGCCGCACGCAGATCCGCCAGAGCGGGAAGAAGGATGGTCATTTCCCCGTAATCGAAAGCGGCGACGCGCCAAGTATGGCTGGCCGTTGCGGGATCGAAGTCCGATGTGGACATGATCGCCTGTTCCAGGGCGACGAGCGCCGCCCGCAACGGCTCACGCAATGCTTCGGCGCGCGCTGTGGGACGCATGCCACGCTGTTTGGGCAGCAGTAGCGGATCGCCAAAGTGATCGCGCAGCCGTGCCAACTGGACGCTCACTGTAGGCTGCGAAAGATGCAGACGTTCGGCTGCGCGAGTCACGTTGTGTTCGACGAGAAGCGCATCGAGCGTAACCAGTAGATTGAGATCCAGACGCCGCAAGGAATTATGCATGCCTATACCTGGAATTTGGGAAGTTCATTTCAACTATAAATGACCGGCCGGTATCGTGTCTTCAGTCATTAATGGAGGCACCCACCATGAATATTCTTCTTGTCCACGCACAGCCGGAGCGTAGTTCTGTGACCCGCCGCCTGGTGGACGTCGCCGTTGAAACACTGACGACTCGTGGCCACGATGTCGTGCAATCCGATCTTTATGGAATGCGATGGAAAGCCGCGTTCGACGGCCAGGACTTTCCCTGCCGAAGAAATCAGGACCGCTTGTCCTTCATCGAGGAGTCAGCGTACGCCTACGCGCACGGATGTCAGACCCCCGACGTGATGACCGAGCAAAACAAAGTGCTTGCCGCGGACGCCGTAATCCTACTTTTCCCCCTGTGGTGGTTTGGCATGCCGGCCATCATGAAGGGCTGGATTGATCGCGTCTGGGCTTATGGATTGGCGTACGGATATCAAGGCAAGGGCAACAAACATCGCTACGGTGAAGGCGGCTTTGCAGGCAAGCGGGCGCTCCTAGCGGTTTCCGTCGGCGGGCCGGAGAAAGACTACAGCCGACGGGGCATCAACGGACCTCTGGAACAGCTGCTGCATCCAGTGACCCACGGCACATTGTTCTATACCGGTATGCAGGTGTTGCCGACCTTCGCTGTATACGGCACTGGCCGGATCGACGCAGAGGGCATGGCCGCAGCAGAGTCCAGATGGCAAGGACGACTCGAGCGGCTCTTCCTGGACAAGCCCATTCCTTTCCGAGCGCAGAATGGGGGCGATTACCCGGACGGTCATGTGCTGGCCGCTCACATCGCGCCGGATCAATACGGGTTGCCGACTCATATTGCGGAAGCAACCGAGCCAACCCGCACGACTCGTACGCCGCAAATCACGGAGGCCTGAGCCCCAAGTTTGCAACCATTAAGCAACAGCATCGCGGCAATTTAGTTGCGCCTGATAACGAGAATCGTTACTATTCGTCCCGGGCAAACCGGCTGGCGGACCTAAGGTCGCGTCCCGGTAGACATCTGAATTCTTCAGGGCCGGCAGACCGGCCCGTTTTCTTGTTCGGAACCATCAGGTACAAACGAAATGACCGTCACAAAACCCGCTCTGCCGTTCCGGTTAAAGCCTTTGACGCTACTGGCAACCACCGCACTGGGCACCTCACTGGTCGGAGCACCGGTTGCCGCGCAGCAATCGGTCAAGGAGCTCGATACCGTCGTAGTGACAGCATCCGGCTTCGAGCAGGACATCAAGTCCGCGCCCGCTTCGATCTCCGTCATCACGCGCAAGGAACTGGAAGAGAAATCTTTTTCCGACCTGGCGGACGCACTGCGAGACGTAGAGGGCATAGACGTACGCGGCGCCACCGGCAAGACCGGCAACCTGAACATCAGCATCCGCGGCATGCCCAGCGACTACACGCTGGTTCTTATCGACGGTCGTCGCCAGAACGTTGCGGGCGACGTCACACCCAACGGCTTCGGTGACACCTCCACCGGCTTTATTCCCCCCATGTCCGCGATCGAGCGTATCGAGGTGATCCGCGGTCCCATGTCTACCCTCTACGGCTCCGACGCCATGGGCGGGGTGATCAACATCATTACCCGCAAGGTATCCAAGGAATGGGGCGGCTCCGTGGGTGTGGAGACGTTGTTGCAGCAGAACAGCCAGGCGGGAGACACCCACAAGGCGAACTTCTACCTGAGCGGCCCCATCGTGGCCGATAAGCTGGGCGTGGCGCTGCGCGGCAGCGTGATGCGCCGCGGCGACTCGGAACTGGAATTCGGCGATGGTTCCACCGTATCGACGCGCGGCCCCTCCCCTGTCGGCGGCCGCAACTACACCTTCGGCACAAAATTCACCTTCACGCCGAACAAGGACCACGACCTTTGGCTGGACCTGGATCGCTCGCGCCAGCGCTTCAACAACGACGAATGTCAGTTAGGCACCTTGGACGGCATGAACAGAAACTGCACCGCGCCTCAGCCGACGAGCGTATCGGGTTACAAGGACGAGCTACGCTTCAATCGCGACCAGATCGCGATTGGCCACACCAGCCGCTACGGCTTCGGTACGGTGGAGTCCAGCCTCATGCGCAACACCACCGAGACTCTCGGCCGGACTATCCCGTCTGATGCTCGCCCACGCAATGACCCCAGCATCGGCACGGACCGCGAGCTCAAGACGACCAATACGGTGTTCGACACCAAGCTGATCGCTCCTGTGGGCGACTCGCACCTGCTGACGGTGGGCGGCCAATACTGGCGCGCATCCATGACGGACAGCCTGGTCACCGAGAAATACGAGCAAGACACCTTCGCTCTGTTTGCCGAGGACGAGTGGAGCCTGAGGGACGACCTGACACTCACGCTGGGCGCCCGCTACGACCACCATGACGCCTTCGGCAGCCACGTCAGCCCACGCGGCTATCTGGTGTGGAACCCCACGGAACAATGGACGCTGAAGGGGGGCGTGAGTCGGGGCTACAAGACGCCCAAGCTGAATCAACTGCACGGCGGCATTACGAGCATCTCCAACCAGGGCACGCAAGTTAACGTCGGCAACCCTGACCTGCAGCCGGAAGTGAGCACCAGCTCGGAACTGGGCGTGCACTACGATAGCCTGCAAGGCTGGGAAGTAGGTATCACGGGCTTCCATAACCGCATTCAGGATAAGATCTCTGACGCGATTTGCGGTACTTCAGGCATTGCGAGTTGCGCATTTGGCGACGCTAGCTCCCGATATCCCGTGAACCTGGACAGTGCCACCACCCAGGGCATTGAGCTGACATCCCGTTTTGACCTGGCCCCCGACTGGACGCTGCGCCTGAATTACACCTACACGGACAGCGAGGTCAAGGCGGACGGTGTCGCCAACGGCCCGTTGAGCGATACACCCAAGCACATGGCCAATGCCACGCTGCGCTGGGACGCCAGCGAGCGCTACAGCTTCTGGCTGCAGGGCGAATACCGTGGCGAGAGCCGGCGTTTCGATGGTGACCCATCCACCTACACAGGAGATGATCTGGTGGCCTACCAAGCCCTGGGCGACCTGGACGCTTACACCGTGTTCAATTTGGGCGGCCAGTACCGCGCCACGAAGAACCTGACGTTGAACGCCACCATATACAACCTGTTCGATAAAGACTTCCTGGAGTGCAAGTCGTACACCGACTCAGACGGTGCCACGGTTTGCGGTAGCCCGTATATTCAGTCGGGTCGCTCCACCAAAGGCACCATCCCGTACGCGGGCCGCGCCTTCTGGTTGTCCGCCAACATCACCTTCTGATCGACCGCCAATCCATTCAAGACAGGCAAGCATGCAACGGGACCTTCGGGTCCCGTTGTTGCGTCTGTCGCCCGAACATGCAGGGGAAGAACACGCAACGGATATAGTGATAGGAAAGGTGCCGACCCCACCCGGCTTTACTTTGAGGATACAGATGCCCGACCACACGCAGCACAATGTCGTCGCCCTTTTCATTCTCGGCCATGCCGGCACAGGAAAATCCTGGCTCACCCATCGCTTTGTGAATCGCCAGCATGAGGCCGGGCGTTCCTGGTGCGTTCTGGACAAAGACGTCGTGAGCGAAGTGTGGACCGGCCCATTGCTCGCCGCGCATGGGCAGGATCCTCATGATCGCGACAGCCCTTTCTTCAAGGAGGTGGCGCGCGACCTGGGCTACCAAAGCACCCTGCGAGTCGGACGCGATCAGATTGAGCACGGCACCAACGTCGTTTTTCCCGGCCCCTGGAGCCGCGAGCTGGCCAATGGCACCCTGTTCTCGCCGACAGAACTCGGGTTGCCGCCCTACACCAAGCTATGCCACGTTTGGCTGGATCTGCCTCTGGACATCCGCCGGCAACGCATCATCGACCGAGGTGACCCCCGCGATCAGTGGAAGCTGGAACATTGGGACGAGTACGCCGCCGCATTGAAACGCCCACAGGCGGTGACCGACGGCCGCATTCGCGTGCTGGATGCCGCCGCTTCCACCGAAGATCAACTGGCATTTCTGGAAGCCCTGCTGCCCCGCTGAGCCGGTGTCGCTACAATCGCCGCATGAAAGCCTGGATCGTTCTCCTGAGCCTGTTGGCCGCCGCGTGCATGTGGCGCTGGGGCCCGCATCGTCGTCAGAGCATCGACGGCGGCTGGCGCCGGCGCAGCAAACAACTCTCGCAGACCTTGCTGGCCGGCTTCGCGGTGTATTTCGGCTGCATGTCGATCGCCTTGCTGTATTTGATGTTTACCCAGAACGGGTAGAATGAACAGACCATCGCCCTTAACTAGACGAGACAGTTTGAACACCACTACGCAACAAGAAACCTGGGGTTTTCTTCACCCCGAATGCCACGGCAGCAACGCATTGCTGTTCTTCACCTGGGATCTCGCCAAGACGATCGAACAGCAATTCAAGCTGCATGCGCGCTCCAGCGCCGACGTCCAGGTTGCGGAAGCCCAGAAGGCAGTCGATCGGCTGCTGAATCAGTACGTCCAGATCCAGGCCAATCCGTCCGCCTTCGAAGGCCAGACCATCACGCTCAGCCTGGAACACGACGACAACGAGCCCGAAACGCCGGTGCTCGCCTTGAAGACCTCCCCGCATCTGGAAGCGCTGATCCTGGAAGTTCAGCAGCGCGAGCAGGCGTCCCGCATCAACTAGCCGTAACGTCGCCTCAGGCCACTGAACGTCCGCAATGCAGCGGCGCAGGCGGATAACAGCCAGGCAATCGGCACGGCTAGCCAGCGCAGCAACAACACGAGCGGAAACAGAATCAAGCTCCAACCTACGGCCTGCACCCATTCCACGGGCAGGCCCAGGTGTTCTGCCGCCCTTCCCATCAGCGAGTTGAGCACACTGGGGTGACGTACCGCCACATAGGCCAGGACAGCCGGTGCGCCGTACTTGAGCACGCGGGTACCCACCACAGTGCCCCGCCACAGGCCGGCGGAAAGGGCGGCGGTCCGCTCAGAGAAAGTCAGTGAACTCCCGGTCGCGGCGCCCATGCGCCCTGCGCGCAGTAACTTGAACGCACCTACGCCAATCGCGACGTCGGCAGCGGCCCAGCCCACGTCCCCGAGAGCTAGTGGTTCTTCACGGCGGATCTTCGTTTCCAGGCCGCGTAGGCCACCTGCAAAGAGGCTATTGATGGCTTCCAACACGCGTTCGGTCTGTAGCCAGCCGACTTCGCCGGTGGGCGACATCACGAACTGTCCCAGAAAACTGTAGCCCTCGGTGTCGACGAAATGGATCGCATACCAACCACGCTGCTCTGCGGTCAGCTGCCCGTCGACAGGAGCATCGCGTGGCACATCGGATGGCGCTTCTGCAGCCGCAGCAGGCGACTGCTCGGCATCCCAAAGTCGCCTGACGGCCAAGAGCGCAGAACGGGCCTTATCGCTCAAGCCGCGCATCAGTTCGAGCGTGAAAATCTCGTTCTCGACGAAATAATGGATGGGCAGGAGAATGTCTTCACCATAGGTGCGCAGCACGTCGCGAAACGCATCGCTTTCTCCATACACGGCGAAGAT
>DATGNX010000037.1:0-4557 GCA_035306485.1 Burkholderiaceae bacterium | reverse complement strand
GCGCGGCGTGAACTTGGTGGACGCGGCGGAGATGTATCCGGTGCCGCCAAAACCCGAGACTCAGGGGCGCACGGAAACGTATATCGGAACGTGGCTGGCCAAGACCGGCCGGCGCCAGGACATCGTGCTGGCCAGCAAGGTCGCGGGTCCGGTCTCCGACCCCAAGCGCCCCAACCACATCCGGGGCGGCCGGACACGGCTGAACCGCCAGAACATGACGGAAGCGCTGGATGCCAGCCTGAAGCGGCTGCAGACAGACTATCTGGATCTTTACCAACTGCATTGGCCGGATCGCAGCACCACTTTCTTCGGCCGCAGCTCGTACCCGTGGCGCGACGAGCCCGACACCGTGCCCATTGAAGAGACTCTGGAGGCGCTGCAAGGCTTCGTAAAGGCCGGCAAAGTCCGCTATATCGGTGTGTCCAATGAAACGCCTTGGGGGGTGGCGCAATTCCTCAAATACGCTGAGACACGCAATCTGCCGCGTATCGCTTCCATTCAGAATCCGTACAACCTGCTGAACCGTGTCTACGAGAACGGTCTCTCGGAATTCAGCCACCGCGACGGCGTGGGCCTGCTGGCCTATTCGCCGCTGGCCATGGGCGTTCTGTCGGGGAAATATCTGAACGGCGCCCGTCCCGAGGGCGCGCGCATGACGCTATTCACGCGTTTTGATCGCTACGCGAATCCCCAGGCGGAACAAGCCACGGCAGAATACGTAAAGCTGGCGCAAGAACACGGCTTGTCACCGGCGACCATGGCGCTGGCTTTCGTGAACCAGCAGCCCTTCGTTCATAGCAACCTCATCGGCGCCACGAACCTGGATCAGCTGAAGGAGAACATCGACAGCGTGGATGTCACGTTGTCGGAAGAGGTGTTGCAGGGTATCAAGGCGATCCACCGCCGGTATCCGAACCCCGCGCCGTAAAAGACGGACCGTTTGCTGCCCGGCCTCGTATGCTGCAAATCGAGGCCGACCGCGCCTGCCACAAGCCGATGCAGGCGCGGTCGCGATACGGACGAAATACGCGCCGATCCCGCTTACTTTGGCGGGATCACCGCGTTCCGGATGCTGTTGCCGGCGTTCTCGATGCTCTCACCGAGCGCGGAAGCCGCCTTGTCGAGTTCCTTGCCGGCCTTTTCAGCCGGGCCTTCCTTCTCCTGGCAAGCGGCCAGAGCCAGAAGGGCGGGGAAGATGAACAGGGACGCAAGAATTTTTCTGGATCGCATGGCGCAGTATGTGTTGGATCAACTTGGGAAGCTGCCGTTGATCATACACCGGCGGCTTCCTTGGCCTTGGCCAGCTCGTGGCGGCTCTGATCCCAGCCCGTGGCGGGTATCAGCTGCCCTTCCGGATCCACAATGGCAGCCATGTTGTCGTGCACCTGCTGCGCCGCGTCCTCGCCGTCCGGAACATAAACCCCTTGCGTCATTGTGATGTGCGCCGCTTCAAAACTGCCGCCCCCCGCCAGCAATATCGTGCCGCTGGGCGCATCGTCGTGAGCCAGAGCCAACAAGCCGACACTCACGCGCTCGGGCGTCAGCACATCCACGGCTTCCTCGGGCAGCAGACCGGCCGTCATGGCCGTGACGGCAGTAGGCGCCAGGCAATTGACCCGAATGTCATACTTGCGGCCTTCCTCAGCCAAGGTCTTCATGAGTCCGACGAGCGCCATCTTCGCAGCGCTGTAGTTGGACTGCCCGAAGTTGCCGTAGAGTCCCGACGAAGAGGTCGTCAGGACGATCCGACCGGAGTTCTGTTGCTGCATCAGCGGCCATACCGCCTTCGTGGTGTGCACGGCGCCCATCACATGAACTTCCATGACTAGGCGGAAGTCTTCCAGCGGCATCTTTGCGAACGTACGGTCCCTCAGGATGCCGGCGTTGTTGACCAGTATGTCCACGCGCCCGTATGCATCCACGGCCGCATCCACCATGGCCTGCACGGCCACCATGTCGGTCACGTCGCAGCGGTAGGCGAGCGCCTCACCGCCCGAGCGGCGAATTTCATCCGCAACTTCGTTCCCCTGCTCGGAGAGATCGTTCACCACCACACGAGCGCCAAGGCGCGCCAGCTCCAGCGCATGGCTGCGGCCGAGGCCGGCGCCCGCTCCCGTTACGATCGCGACCTTTCCGGCCAACGGCGTTGTGTTCTGCACGTGTTCAGCCATGTGTTTCGTCCTTGTTCAGTTCACGAATAATCGGCGGGTAGTCGAACCGCCCCTGCAGGTGCGCATCTGCCGGCTGGTAAAGCCGCAAGACCAGGTAGAACTCATCGTCCGGCGGCGACGGCAGCCAATTGGCAGACTGCTCGGGCTCATCGGGTTGGATGAGGATATGCAGTCCGCCGTCGGGTTCATAGACCACGCCCGGCGTGCGATCTCCGATCGAATGACGGCCAATGGGGTTGTCCACCAGCAGGCAGTCGCTACGGCCATACAGTGTAATGGACCAGAACGCGCCCACTTGCGGCAAGGCGTTACCGGGGAAGTGAAGCGAATAGCGATGTCGGCCGTTCAGCGCATGTCCCTGCGCGTCCACTTCCGCCATCAAGTACATGGCTTCCTCTACACCCAAGGTGCCAATCCAGTTTCGGGCGACCCGCGCACGAGTCAGAAAATCGGTTCCATAGCTGTTGGAAACCTTGAGTGCGGTCGTCCACCCACCGGACAGCTCGGCCTGTTCCTCGGCTTGCCGGAGTTCGGTATATACCTCGTCCAGCGTCCACTGCAAGACCTCTGGCGTCGGGGGCCAGTCGACCAGCGGCGTCTGCGAAGGGTTGCGCGTCAGCATGACATCCAGCGTATGCAGATACTCGTCCGCGTCGGGCGTATCGCTACGTCGAGTGGAGAACAGCGCATCCACGCGTGAGAGAGCCGGTGTGCCGTCGGGCCGCAGGATGCGGAATTGATCCTGAAGCGCATGCACCTGCGCGAGATCGTCGGCATTGGGATCGACAAGTATGCGCCCGATGATCCAGACATCGCGGGTCGGCGATGCGATGACATGAGCGCCTTCTGGTGCCTGCCCGTCCCAGTCCGGTCCGTGCACGAACAGCGTTTGAGCGGCATTGCCGGTTGTGCGCCGCCCGGCGTACGCCCATGGGTTCGTCCAGGCATCCAGGAAACCCAATACCCAGTATCGGGAACCCATGTCCGGCACCTGGATGACCACCGGACCATCGGCCAGGTCCAGCCATGCGTTGGTGAAGAGCGTGTCGTTGTTGGGCGTCACGACTTCCTTGTCTTCTGGGGTGCGAAGGCGACGGGTATGCGTGAACTGGTTCACCCAGCGCATGCTCGTATCCGGCGTGTCGCCAGCAAAGCCTTGCTCGGGGTGACGCCGAGGCGTGTTGGCCGCGCGCATGCGGGCCATCTCGAAGAGAGGCAATGTCTGGATGACCTGCTGCTTCACGTGGTGCAGGTCGGGCGCTGATTCAGGACGCGTCACCAACACGGTGTCCAGTCCCATGACCCCTTGCCCTTCCGGATACACCACCAGGGGATTCACCTCCAGCGACTCCAGGCTGTCGGCATGTTGCTGCGCAAACTCGGACACGCGCACGATGGCCTGTGCAAGCGCGGGGATGTCGCAGACGGGCGCCCCACGATACCCGCGCAGCAAGGGCGCGGACTTCAGTTCCGCCACCATCTCCAGCGCTTCGCGCTCGCTGACGGGAGCCAGGCGCAGCACGACGTCCTTCAGCAACTCCACGTTCACGCCGCCCATGCCCAGCATGACCACCATGCCGAGAGAGGGATCGCGGCGAGCGCCAACGATCACTTCCACCCCGCGTGGACACATCGGCGCTACAAGCACGCCTTGCGCCAGATCGCGCACACCGGCTTGCTGAAGGCTCCGCATGATGTCCTCGTACGCGGCAATGACCTCGTCGTCGTTGGCGAGTCCCAGCTTCACGCCTCCCAGATCGCTCTTGTGCATGATCTCGCCTGACAGCACTTTCATCACGACGGGATAGCCCGCTTCGTGCGCAGCTCGAACGGCATCCTCTGCCGTGGCGGCCGTGCGCTGAGGCGGCAAAGGCAGGCCCGCCGCGCGTAACTGATCGGCAGCCTCGGCCTCGTTGTAGGCCCGATGCGCCAGAGGCGGCACGGATGTGAACGCATGCGCGTCCTGCGGCGCGGGCTCACGCCACTTCCTGCGAAAGAACGTGAGCGCCGCGAGCGTGCGTATAGCTCGACCCGGATCCGCGAAGCACACGGAACCCGAGGCCTCCAGCGCACGCTGGCTGTCCGCGTCGGCCAATGTGCTGAACAGGATCAGCCTTTGGGGAAAGTCGCGCCGTAGATCCGCGGCGAGCGCACGCATGCGGACGCGGGTGGCCGGATTCATGCCGAAGGCGGAAAGAAAGATCAGCAGGCTGCCATAGCCGCCCGTTTCCAGCATGATGCGGGCAGTACGATCCAGCAGTTCAGGCTCTGCCGTCACCTGTCCCGTCAGGTCGACCGGGTTATGCGTGACAGCAAGCGGGATACAGGCTTTGATCTGCGCCTGTGCATCATCGTTCAGGGGGGCGACGTCCAGCCCGGCCTCGGC
>DATGNX010000036.1:0-10804 GCA_035306485.1 Burkholderiaceae bacterium | reverse complement strand
CAACAAGGTATCATTTACGGCTAGCCTAGAGGAGACGACATGGCCACACCGCAGAAAGTGAAGATCGTCGAGGTAGCACCCCGAGACGGCCTGCAGAACGAGAAAAAATTCATCCCCACCGACATCAAGGTCGAGCTTATCAACCGGCTTGCAGCAGCGGGTTTCGCCAACGTCGAGGCCACGTCCTTCGTGTCGCCGAAGTGGGTCCCGCAAATGGCGGACGCGGCGGAGGTCATGGCCGCAATACAGCGCCGTCCCGGCACCATCTATTCCGTGCTCGCGCCCAACATGCGCGGATTCGACGGCGCACTGGCGGCCGGTGCAGACGAAGTGGTGATCTTCGGCGCGGCCAGCGAGGCGTTTTCGCAGAAGAACATCAATTGCAGCA
Organism: Burkholderiaceae bacterium; assembly: GCA_035306485.1. Taxonomy (GTDB): domain Bacteria; phylum Pseudomonadota; class Gammaproteobacteria; order Burkholderiales; family Burkholderiaceae_B; genus Yanghanlia. The sequence continues at coordinate 10,416 of DATGNX010000036.1, read as the reverse complement.
TTGCGGAATCCATTGCACGCTTCGAACCGGTCGCCGAGGCCGCCAAGGCCGCCGGCCTGCGCCTGCGAGGCAGCATCAGTTGCGCGCTGGGCTGTCCCTATCAGGGCGAAGTAGATCCCGCCGCGGTGGTGGATGTCGCACGCCGCTACTTGGCGCTGGGCTGCGACGAGATCGACGTGGCGGATACGATCGGCGTGGGTACGCCGCTGCGTGTCGAACGGGTCATGAAGGCCGTCACCGAAGTGGTGGATCCTTCCCGCATCGCCGGCCACTTCCACGACACCTATGGCCAGTCGCTGGCCAACATCCTGGCGTCCATGCAGGCAGGCATTTCCATCTTTCACACATCGGTCGCGGGCCTGGGCGGCTGCCCCTACGCCAAGGGCGCCACGGGCAATGTCGCCACGGAAGACGTACTGTACATGCTGCACGGCATGGGCATAGAAACGGGTATTGATCTGGATGCGGTGGTGGACATCGGGCAATGGATCTCCGGCCACCTGGACCGCAAGGCATCCAGCCGAGCCGGCAACGCCCTCACCGCACGCAAGGCGGGGTAAAACCTGCAATGCTGGGCAATATGCAGCGTCCTCCAGAAGAGGAACACCGCCAGTTACTGGCCGAAATCGGCCCGTTACCGCTAGAGGGCCCAGCGTGGCCACGGTGGGTCCGATGGCTGGCGTGGCTGGTGCTGGCGGTCGTGATATTCCGCCTCGCCCAAACGGCAGCCAGCCCTGCCGGCGCCATGGTGGGCACGGCGGTTAAGGCCAGCCTAGTGATCTGCGTAATGGGCCTGGCCGTGCTGGCGCGCTACATGCACACGTCGGTGACGCGCATTACGGAAGCCGGCCTGGAACAGTCGTGGGTCAGCCGGCGCAGTATTTCGTGGGACGAGATCACTTTTGCGAAGTTCATTCCCCTGATCTCGTCCAAGAAGCTGATCTGCTTCACGGCGCGAGGGCGCCCGGTCACCTTCCAGGCAGGAAGCCGGGAGCTGGAGATCGCATTCGCGCGCATTGCCTTGGTGTACAGAAGGCGGTAGCGAGCGCCCACCGCCTTCAAGACCCTACGTTATCCGCAACGTATCAGCGTATCGGCAACGCGTACATCAAGCCGCCGTCCTTCCACTGAGCATTCAGCCCGCGCTGAATCTTCAGAGGGCTGTCCTGACCGACGTTGCGCTCGAAACTCTCGCCGTAGTTTCCGACCTGCTTGATGATGTTGTAGGCCCAAGACTCATCCAGGCCCAGGTTCTCGCCCGCCCCGGCCGTCACGCCCAGCAGACGACGGATTTCCGGATTCGGGCTATCGCGCATTTCGTCTACATTGGCGGAGGTCACACCCAGCTCTTCCGCGCCGATCATTGCGTGCAGCGACCACTTCACCACATTCAGCCAAGCGTCGTCGCCCTGGCGCACGTACGGCCCCAGTGGCTCCTTGGAGATGATCTCCGGCAGCACCACATAGTCGTCGGGATTCTCCAGACGCGAGATACGAATCGACGCGAGCCCCGAGGCATCTGTTGTGAAGACATCGCAGCGCCCGCCGGCAAAGGCGGCGACCACCTCATTGAATTGATCGAACACCACCGGCTTGTACTTGATGTCGTTGCTGCGCGCCCAATCGGCCATGGTGTTTTCGTTGGTCGTTCCCTGCTGCATGCAGACGGACGCATCGTTGAGCTCCTTGGCGCTCTTCACGCCAAGGGCCTTGGGAACCAAAAACCCCTGGCCGTCGTAGAAATTGATACCCGCATGAATGGCACCCAGTGCTGTATCGCGCTGTTGTGTGACCGTTGTATTGCGCGCGAGGAGGTCGATTTCGCCCGACTGCAGCGCTGTGAACCGCTGCTGAGAATTGAGCGGTACCGCCTTGAACTTGGTCGCGTCGCCGAACACGGCAGCTGCCACGGCTCGGCACATATCGACGTCCAGCCCCTTCCAGTTACCCTGGCTGTCGGGCGCCGAGAAGCCGGCAAAGCCAGTGGTGACTCCACAATGCACAACGCCGCGATCGCGGACGGTCTGAAGGGTATCGGCATGGGCGGCGGTCACACTGAGGGCGGACAGCACACCCAGGCAAAGGGATTTCAGGTTAAGCATGGGCATCTCCAGGGAGTAGGGATGGAACGCGACTCCCTGGCATCTTACTGCACGCGCGGCCCATTGCCCCGAGTGTTCACTCGTAATCGCGGACGTCGTCGATCACCTTGCCGTCGTTGGGCAGCGAACCTGGCGCCAGACACTCAACCTCGGCGCGCAGCTTGGTGATCTCGCGCACTGAATCGGCCACCCTTTCCGCGAGCGCTTGCGACGCCTCGGGAACCTCGATGCGCAGCAGCATGCTGTCCTTGCCGACGGCACCGGCCACCACCAGGCGCGCCCGCAGCACGTCCGGGTGCCGCGCCAGAATCTGAGCCACCTGGCTGGGATGCACGAACAACCCTCGCACCTTGGTGGTCTGATCCGCGCGGCCGAGCCAGCCGCGGATGCGTATATTGCTGCGTCCGCAAGGCGACTGCCCAGGCAAGATGGCCGACAAGTCGCCTGTGCCGAAACGGATCAGGGGATAGTCCGGATTCAAGGTCGTGACCACGACCTCGCCCACTTCGCCTTCCGGCACGGGCTGCCCGGTGCCCGGACGGACGATCTCCAGCACGATGTCTTCATTCACCACCAGGCCTTCGCGAGCCGGCGTTTCGTAGGCGATCATGCCCAGGTCTGCCGTGCCATACGCCTGGTAGCCGTCAATACCGCGCTGACGGAACCACTCCCTGAGCGAAGGCGGGAACGCCTCCCCTGAGAACATGGCCCGTTTCAGGAAGTCGAGCTTGATGCCCGCCTCCTCCGCCTTCTCGACGATGATGCGTAGAAAGCTCGGCGTGCCGGTGTAGCCTGCGGGGCGCAGGTCGCACATGGCCTGGAGCTGCTGCTCAGTCTGTCCGACGCCGCCGGGAAATACCGTGCACCCCAAGGCATGGGCGGCAGTCTCCATCATGGATCCCGCAGGCGTGAAATGGTAGGAAAAGCAGTTGTAGACGAGGTCGCCGCGCCGGAAGCCCGCGGCGTAGAGTGCCCGTGCGAACGCCCAGTAGTCGCTGCGGTGGCTTTCCGGCTCGTAGATAGGACCGGGAGACGCGAACACGCGTGCCGCCTCTCCCCAGCCAATTGCCGAAAAACCACCGAACACGCGCTGCTGGACGCTCATTCCCTCGGCATCCGCAGCGGCCCGCTGCGCCAATTGCGTCTGCAGCAGTTCGCTTTTTCGGATCACCGGGATATGGGCGAGCGCAGCGCGGTCGACGATATCGGCGGTCTCCACGCCTTGCAGTTGCTGCGCAATGGCCGACGCACGCTGGCGGGCGCGGCTTAGGGCTTCGGGCAGACGGGCGAAGAGCGCGCGTTCGCGATCAGCGGCCGGGGCCGTCTCGCGGTCCTCGTAGTATGTGGTCATGATTCAATTCTCTATGCGAGCCAGCGTTTGCGCCGCCGGTAGAACTTGGTATCACGGAAACTCTTGCGTTCGCCGCTGGACACGCCCAGGTAGAACTCCTTGACGTCTTCGTTCTCGGCCAGCTCTCGGGCTTCGCCGTCCATCATGACGCGGCCGTTCTCCAGGATGTAGCCGTAGTCGGCATAGCGAAGCGCAATGTTGGTATTCTGTTCGGCCAGCAGGAAGCTCACTCTTTCGCGCTGGTTCAGGTCGCGCACGATCTCGAAGATCTCTTCGACGATCTGAGGCGCCAAGCCCATCGACGGTTCGTCGAGCAGAATCATGTTCGGATTGGCCATCAGGGCACGGCCGATGGCGGTCATCTGCTGCTCGCCGCCGGAGGTATAGCCGGCCTGGCTGCCGCGACGTTGCTTCAGCCGCGGGAAGTATTGGTACACGCGTTCCAGGGCCGTCTGGGTGTCGGCGCGGCCCAGATTGCGCGTATAGGCGCCCGTCAGCAGGTTTTCCTCGACGGTCAGGTGGGCGAAACAGTGCCGCCCCTCCATCACCTGCACCACTCCGCGCTTGACCAGGTCAGCCGGCGTGAGACGGTCGATCCGTTCGCCCCGATAATCGATCGAACCCTTGGTGACGTCGCCTCGTTCCGCCTTGAGCAGATTCGACACCGCACGCAAGGTAGTGGTTTTGCCGGCACCGTTGGCGCCCAGCAGCGCCACGATCTTTCCTTCCGGGACCGAGAGCGAGACCCCTTTCAGGACGAGGATCACGTGGTTGTAGATCACCTCGATCCCGTTGACGTTCAGCAGGATGTCCGCGCCCTGCTGCGTCTCGACATTGGTATTCATTGCTTGCACCTACTTAGGGATACCGGAGTCCGTCAGCCCCACCACCGACACGCGGCGGGGCTGACGGAATGTGCTGATGCCCGGGGGATCAGCTTTCCTTGGAGCAATCGCGCTGCTCGACCTTCTTCTCGGCGGCGTACTTCGCGCCGTATTCCTTCACCAGCGGCTCAACGAACTCGGGGTTCGACTGATACCAGTCGGACACGATCTCGAACTTGCTGCCGTCCCACTGAATGATGCGTGCCCAGTCGTCACCCATGTGATTGTCGCAAGTAGTGCGCACCGGACGCAGGATGTTGGCGAAGCCCAATTCCTCCAGGCGCTCCTGAGTGAGGTTGAGATTCTCGTAGCCCCAGCGAACCTGCTCAGGCGTCATGTGCTTGCCCTTGCCGAACTTCTCCTGGGCGGCGCGGATCGCCTCGACCTGCAGCATGGAAATGATCATGCCGCGGGTGTGTGCGATGGTGCCGACGGTAGCGGCGTTGGGGCTGGTGCCTTGGCCCTTGTCGTAGACGAACTTCTTAAGGTCCTCGTGCACACGGCCTTCGTCCGCGCTGTTGTGAATGGTGATGCCGTTATAGCCCTTGGCCGTTGCGCCCAGAGCCTGAACGTCGGTTTCTGAAGCGGCCCACCAGATGGCGTACATCTTCTCGCGCGGATAGCCAACCGCCTGCGCCTCGCGAATAGCCGTCGGCGTCATGATGCCGGCGCTCCAGAGCAGGACGTAATCGGGACGGCTCTGGCGAATCTGCAGCCACGTGGACTTTTGTTCCACGCCCGGTGCGGTCACCGGATAGAGCTGGAGGTCGAAGCCATTTGCCTTGGAACGGGCCTGCAGCAGGGGTATCGGTTCCTTGCCATAGGGCGAATCGTGATAGACCAGGGCGATCTTCTTGCCCTTGAGCTTGTCTTCACCGCCTTCCTTCTTGGCGATGTCCTGGATCATGACGTCAGCTGCCGTCCAGTACGTACCCAGGAGGGGGAAGTTCCACTTGAACACGGTGCCATCGGCCGACTGCGACAGGCCATAGCCCACGGTCTCGATGGAGATGCCGTCGATCGCCGCCTTGTCGGACAGCGCGAAGGTAATACCCGTGGATTGAGTGTCGAAGCCGGACGCGCCGCCGCGTGCACCCTTCATCCGCTCATAGCACTCCACGCCGCGGTCCGTTGCGTAGGCGGTCTCACACTCTTCGAACACGATCTTGACGCCGTTGACGCCGCCGTCGCGCTCGTTGACCAGCTTGAGGTAGTCCTGCTTACCGTCGGCCCATGGAATACCCAGGGGTGCAAACGAACCCGTGCGGTAGGTCAGCAAAGGAACGAACTGTTCCTCGGCGGCGAAGGCCGTGCCGATGGCGCCGACCATGCCCGCCGTGACGGTTGCCGCTGCCGCGGCAAGTTTCAAAGTACGCTTCATCTCCAAGTCCTCCTGGTGTCTTTGCACCGTTTATGTTGCGACCCGGCCGAAATTGGACGAGCCGCATTGCTAATGACTGGTCCCCGCTTAATGCGGGAAGGGCCAGATCCGCATCTTTTCCTTGCCTATGCTCCACAGTCGAGCCAGCCCGTGGGGCTCCACGATCAGGAAGAAGACAATCAGGGCGCCGAACACCATGTGCTCGATGTGCGACGCGGTATCCACGGCCAAAGGCAGGCCGAGCATATGAGGGATGTTGGTCAGCAGGACGGGCATCAACACCATGAAGGCCGCGCCGAAGAAGCTGCCGACAATGGAACCCAGGCCGCCAATGATGACGATGAACAGCAACTGCAACGAACGGTTCAGGTCGAAGGCCAGCGGCTCCCACGATCCCAGATGAATGTAGGCCCACAAGGCGCCGGCCACGCCAATGATGAAGGAACTGACCGCGAACGCCGTCAGCTTCGCATAGACCGGACGGATCCCGATCACCGCGGCTGCCACGTCCATATCGCGAATGGCCATCCACTGCCGCCCAATGGCGCCGCGCACCAAGTTTTTGGCCAGCAGCGCGAATACCACTACGAAGCCCAGGACGAACAGATAGCGCTGCACCGGGGTCTGCACGGGCATACCGAAGAAGTCCAGCGGCGGCACCGACACGTTGCCGGAAGGCGAGTAGTTGGTGAAGAAGGCAATGCGCAGGAACGCCCAGTCCACGAAGAATTGCGCCGCGAGGGTCGTCACCGCCAGGTACAGCCCGCGTATGCGCAGGCTGGGAATGCCGAACACCACGCCCACCAGGGTGGCGAACACGCCCCCAAGAAGGACTTGGAACAGCAGAGGAAGCTCGGGTATGCGTACGCCGAAATTCCAGGCGGCATAGGCGCCTACGGCCATAAAGGCGCCCGACCCGATCGAAATCTGACCGCAATAGCCCACCAATATGTTCAGGCCGATCGCCGCCAGAGACAGAATCAGGAAGGGAATCAGAATGGCCTGCAGGAAGTAGTTCGATGCAACGAAGGGAACTACTGCGAAGGCCGCCACGATCACAGCAAGGATGACGACGCGGTCCTGGCGGATCGGGAAGATCTGCTGGTCGGCCCGGTACGAGCTCTTGAACTGACCGTTCTCACGATAATACATAGTATCTACCTGCCAAGTATTGTTCTTTACACCCGATCGATGATCTTTTCACCGAAGAGGCCCTGAGGACGGAACAGAAGGAAGACCAGCGCCAGCACGTAGGCGAACCAGATCTCGATACCCCCACCCACGAATGGGCCGAGATAGACCTCGGACAGTTTCTCGCCCACGCCGATGATGAGACCGCCGATGATGGCGCCCGGCACCGACGTGAGGCCGCCCAGGATCACCACCGGCAGCGCACGCAGTGCGGCGGTCGACAGAGTGAACTGCACCCCATACTTAGAGCCCCACACAATGCCCGCTACCAGTGCAACCAGCCCTGCCACGGTCCATACCACGACCCAGATCCGGTTCAACGGAATCCCGATGGACTGAGCGGCCTGGTGATCATCGGCCACAGCACGCAGTGCGCGACCTACCGAGGTGTACTGGAAGAAGAACGCGAGCGCGGCCACCAGCACCGCCGCGACAGCCGCTGCGGTGAGGTCTTCCATGCTGACGAGAATGCCGCCCTCGAAGGTGGATTCGAGCAGGAACAGTGGATCCTTGGGCATGCCGACGTCGATGGAATACACGCTGCTGCCGAACAGCGTCTGACCGATGCCGTCCAGGAAGTAGCTGATGCCGATGGTGGCCATGAGCAGCGTGGTGCCCTCCTGATTGACCAGATAGCGCAGTACGTAGCGCTCGATGAGCACCGCGATAATCCACATGAATACGGCGCAGACCATAAAGGCCAGCACATTGCCCAGCAGCTTGCTTTCTATGCCCAGCCACTGCGGAATCCACTCCGACAGCCGCGCCATGGCGAGCGCGGCGACCAGAACCATGGCGCCCTGCGCAAAGTTGAAGACCCCGGAAGCCTTGAATATCAGCACGAAGCCCAAGGCCACGAGTGCGTAAAGCATGCCCGACATCAGGCCGCCGAATACCGTTTCCAGAAAAAAGCCCATATCCGTCGTCCTATCAGTCGCTGGCGCCGAGGTAGGCGCGTATCACTTCGGGGTTGCTGCGCACTTCGGCCGGCGAGCCGTCGCCGATCTTCTTGCCGTAATCCAGCACCACCACACGGTCGGAGATGTCCATGACCACACCCATATCGTGTTCGATGAGCACGATGGTCGTGCCGTATTCATCGTTCACGTCGAGGATGAAGCGGCTCATGTCCTGTTTTTCCTCGATGTTCATGCCCGCCATCGGTTCATCCAGCAGCAGGATGCGCGGCTCCATGGCGAGCGCCCGGCCCAGGTCGACGCGCTTCTGCAACCCGTAGGGCAGACGGCCCACCGGCGTCTTGCGATACGCCTGGATCTCAAGAAAATCGATGATGTTTTCCACGAACTCTCGGTTGCGGATTTCTTCGCGTTCCGCCGATCCGAGCCGGAAAGCCTGGGCCAGCACACCGCTCTTCATGTGCAGGTTGCGGCCTGCCATGATGTTGTCCAACACGCTCATGCCCTTGAACAGCGCGAGGTTCTGGAATGTGCGGGCCACGCCGGCTTCGGCGGCGCGCCGCGGATTCATGCGGGTGAACTGCTTGCCGTCCAGCATGATCACGCCTTCTTGCGGCGTGTAGACGCCGTTGATCACGTTGAGCATGGAGCTCTTGCCGGCACCGTTCGGGCCGATGATGGCCCGTATTTCGTGCTCGCGTACGTCGAAGGAAATATCGGTCAGGGCCTTGACCCCGCCGAAAGCGAGCGAGATGTTCTGGAGATCGAGGACGACGTCCCCGATGCGCTGGTCGCGACTCTGACTCATGTTACGCAGCCTTCTGTGTATTGCCCGGATAGACCTTGGCGCTCAATATGCGCAGGTCTGCGGAGATCCGCCCCTTGCGGCCGTCTTCGAACTTGACCTCGGTTTCGATGTACTGGTTGCTGCGGCCCTCGAACAGGGCGTCCACCAGGACGCCGTACTTCTGCGCGATGAAACCGCGACGCACCTTGCGTGTGCGCGTCAGTTCGTCGTCGTCAGGGTCGAGTTCCTTGTGCAACACCAGGAAACGGGCCACTTGAGAGGCGCACAGCTTGGGATCCGTCGCCAGGTCGGCATTGACCTTCTCGACACACTCGCGGATCAGCTCATGAACTTCGGACTTGCCCGCCAGGTCGGTATAGCCGGCGTAAGGAAGGCCGCGCCGCTCCGCCCAGTTGCCCACCGCTTCCAGGTCGATATTGATGAAGGCGCAGGCTTCTTCGCGTCCGTCGCCAAAGGCCACCGCCTCCTTGATGAAGGGGAAGAACTTGAGCTTGTTCTCGATGTACTTGGGCGCGAACAGGCTGCCATCTGCCAGTTTGCCGACGTCCTTCGCACGATCGATGATCTTGAGCTGGCCGTCGGTGTCCAGATAGCCTGCGTCGCCCGTGTGATACCAGCCGTCTTCGGTGAACGATTCGGCGGTCGCCTCGGGGTTTTTGTAATACTCCTTGAAGAGACCGGGGCTCTTCACCTGGATCTCGCCGTTTTCGGCCACGCGAATCTCCACCCCTGCAACGGGCGGGCCCACCGTGTCGGCACGGACCTGGCCGTCCGACTGCACGCACACGAAGACCGAGGTCTCGGTGGAGCCGTAGAGCTGTTTGAGGTTGATACCGATGGAACGGTAGAACTCGAAAAGGTCCGGCCCGATCGCCTCGCCGGCCGTGTAGGCCACACGCACCCGGCTCATGCCCAGCGCATTGCGCAAGGGCCCATAAATGACGAGATCTCCCAGTGCGTACTTGAAGCGGTCCCATGCGCCGACGCTGGGGTCCTTATCGAGAATACGGGTACCCACGCGACGTGCCAGATTCATGCAGACATGGAAGAGCTTGCGCTTGAGCGCGCTGGCGTCCTCCATGCGGATCATCACCTGAGTGAGCAGGCCCTCCAGAACCCGGGGGGGCGCAAAGTAATACGTCGGCCCGATGTCGTGCATGTCGATCGACACGGTATCCGGCGATTCGGGGTGATTCACGGTAAAGCCGGTCACCAGGAACTGCGTGTAGGAGAACATGTTCTGCCCGATCCATGCCGGGGGCAGGTAAGCGAGCACATCCTCGCGATCGGTCAGGTTCTCAAGTTCTTGAATGACGCGCGCCCGGTCGATCAGCGCATGGTGGGTGAGCACCACGCCCTTGGGCTTGCCGGTGGTGCCGGAGGTATAGAACATGGCGGCCGGCTCATCGGGCCTGACACTCGCCACGACCTGGGCGACATGATCCGGATTAGCGGCCAGGAACTCCCGACCACGCTCCAGCAGCCCCTCGAAGCTCAAGAGTCCTTCATCGGTGTAGTTGCGCAGCCCGCGCGGGTCGTCGTAAACGATGTGGCGCAAGATGGGGCAGCTTTCCTGCGCCTCCAGCATCTTGTCGACCTGCTCCTGATCTTCGACGACCGCCACCGCGATGCCCGCATCCTGCAGCACATAGAGCATTTCCGCGGCAATGGCGTCCTGGTACAGCGGCACGGGAATACCGCCCAGGTATTGCACGGCGATCATCGCGAGATAGAGTCGGGGACGGTTCTCGCCGATAATCGCTACGTGATCGCCCTTGCGCA
>DATGNX010000035.1:0-5738 GCA_035306485.1 Burkholderiaceae bacterium | reverse complement strand
GCGGGCTTGCCCTGAGGCATGCCCGGGATCGGACTGGAGATCGAGGGGGCCGTGCAACACGCGCCGCAATGTGGCCTGCAGTCCATCACAACCAGCCGCGCAGCCAGTACACCAACATGCCCACGTATTCCTTGACGATGGAACGGCTGGCGGACAATACATGGGTATTGGGCTGCCAGAACGAGAACGCAGGATCGTCCGGCACCACCAGTTGAGGCGGAGAGCTGGCGGGGATAGCATCCACTTCCTGTTTGCGAAATACGCCCATGGCGCGGGGCATGTGCAGGGCGGATGTGACCAGTAATACCTTGTTTAGACCGCGTTCCTTGAGCAACTTAGCGGTGTAGACGGCGTTCTCGTAGGTCGTGAGGCTCTCGCTTTCCTGGATGATTGCTTCGGCTGGCACGCCGTGCTGTTGCAAGGCGTTCGCCATGATCCGGGATTCACTGACGGTGCCATCCAACGCCGCTCCTGATACGACCACCCAGGGGGCGCGTTGAGCGTGATAAAGCCGGGCAGCAGTGTCCACACGTGTGACGGTCGTCGTCCTGTCGTATGGCTCGAACCAATTGGGACGATTGCTGGCGGTGCTGCCCCCCAATACCACGATGGCTTCCGCAGTCGGCAGCTCGTCGGGAGGATGATAGGCGTAGCGCTGTTCGAGATGGCCGCCGGCCCAGAGGGAAGAGGCGGGCAGAGACCAGAACAACACCCACGCCATGCCGGTAGCGGCGAGCAGAACGGCAACGCGACGGCGACGAACGATGTACAGCAGCAGCCCCAGCACCAATAACGTAATGCCCAAGTTCAGCGGAATCACGAGATTGGTTAGAAAGCTGGAAAGCGGCATTCGTCTGGGAACCCTTTAGTATTGAACTTGTAAGAGGGCAAGAGCTTGTTCTTCGACCTCGTCGAGGTTGGGCCAGGCATGGGCGGAACCCAGGCATGTGGCATGGCTGGACCAGGGGCCGGTGCGCTCGCGCTGGGTGACGCCGAACAGTGTGATTTGTTGCGCGTCTGCCGCCGCGGCCAGGTGCGACACGCCGGAATCATTGCAGATCACCAGCCGAGCCAGCTGGGTGAGTGTAGCAAAGCCGCCCAGCTTCATGGGGGGCAGGCACAACGCAGTAGGCGCATTTTCCATGGCGGCTTCGACTTCATTCGGCGGCGGGCACATGACCACCGTATGCCCGGCCTGTTGCAGCCGGCGCACCAATTGATCGAAGTGCGGCCAGACCTTCACCTTGCCTCTGTGCAGTCCAGTGGCGGTTGGGGCAACCAGCACGAAATCACCTTCTCGAAGCCCGGCATTCACCAGCGCTCGTCCGGCTTCCTCATGCTGCGGTTCGGTCAGGCGCAAGCCGAGCTGGGCCGGCGGGCGCGGCGGAGGCGAGGCGAAGCCCCAGCGGCGCAGTGCATGCGAGGTCAGCGAATACCATGATTCGACGGCGTGCATGTTGCTGGTGGGCTTGGGAACGGGCCAGCGCAAGATCAGGCTACGCCCATCGTCCCGGTAGCCTGCACTCGGCACGCCGGCGAACTTGAATACCATGGCGCTGGACAAGGAGTCCGGCAGAAGGAGACCGCGAGGGTGCGCGTGGCCGGCCTTCTTGCGAAACGCATGCACGGCCGCACGGTCCTCTCGCCAGCGTCCCTTCATTTCCACGAAACCGGCCAACGGGTATCCCGAGAGCAGGTCGCGCGCCCATCCTCTTGCGCATACCACTACCGGCAAACCGGTAGCCAGGGTGGCCTCCAGGCTAGGCAGGCTCATGCAAACGTCGCCTATCCAGTTGGGAATACGCAGATAGATGGCGGACACGGGATTCATGGGCGCGGGAGGTGACGACAGGGATGGATCGGGGGCGTGTGACACGCACGGCGGGACAGGCGGGTAAAATGGCCGGGCTCTGTCTGCTCATTAGTATATAAGCGAGTCCATTCTTGAAGTCAGAAAGCCAAGCGGCCGATCCACACAACGGGCCAGTCAAGTTCGATCTGTGGCGGCGCATCTACGGACGCGTCGGGCAGTACTGGAAAGCCATTGTCGTTGCAATCGTGCTGGTGGGGATTTCCGCCGCCACGCAGCCGACGCTGGCCATTATCACGAAGCCGTTGATCGATGAAGGTTTCACTGGGGCCAAGCCGTACTACATCTGGGCGATTCCCCTGGCGGTCGTGGGCCTCATTCTCCTGCGTGGTCTGACTAGCTTTGCCAGTTCCTATTTATTGGCCTGGGTGGCCAACAATACGCTGCTCGGGATACGGCGAGAGATGTTCGAGCGTCTACTGGGCATGTCAGACGAAGATTTCAAGCGTAACGACACCGGGCGCCTATTGAACCGCTTCACGATCGACGCCGGCAACGTCACTGAGTACGCAACCGAAGTCATTACGGTGCTGGTGCGTGAATCGCTAGTGGTGTTGGCGCTACTCGTGGTCCTGCTCTACATGTCGTGGGAACTCACGCTGATCGTGTTGATCGTGCTGCCGGTGTCCGTCTATACGGCCAGTCTGTTCATACGCCGGCTGCGTCGCATTAATCGTGAAACCATCACCATGAACGCCGAGCTGACGCACGTTGTACAGGAAGGCATCGAAGGTCAGCGCGTCATCAAGCTGTTCGACGGTTACGAGCGCGAAGCCAAGCGGTTTGCGTACGTCAATGCGCGGCTACGCCGTTTCGCCATGCGCGCAGCCAGCGCCGACGCCGCCCTGTCTCCGTTGTCGCAGTTCTTTATTGCGGTTGCCGTGGCGGCAGTAATCGCCGTCGCACTTTACCAAGCCAATCACGGCAGCCTGACCGTCGGCAGCTTCGCAGCTTTCATGGCGGCGCTGGGGCAGATCTTCGACCCGGTGAAAAAGCTCACCAAGATCGCGAGCGCCATGCAACGCATGCTGACGTCGGCCGAGAGCGTGTTCACGCTCGTCGACAGCCTTCCGGAGAAAGATGACGGCACGCAGGAATTGAAGGCGCCGGTGAAGGGCCGCATCGAGTTCCGTCATGTGACCCACCGCTACGAGGGCATGGACACCGACGTCCTCCAAGACGTGAATCTCGTGGTGGAGCCAGGACAGACCGTTGCGTTGGTCGGGCGCTCTGGAAGTGGCAAGACCACGCTGGCCAACACGATACCCCGTTTCGTGATGCCGTCTTCGGGCGCTGTCCTCGTCGATGGGCATGACGTACGCGACATCACGCTCAAGAGTCTCCGCCGTCAGCTGGCACTCGTTAGTCAGGATGTCGTGATGTTCGACGGCACTATTGCCGACAACGTGGGTTACGGAGTGTTGCACGAGGCCAGCCGAGAGGAGATCCGGGACGCGCTGCAGGCGGCGAATCTTCTCGAGTTCATCGATAGTCTGCCACAGGGCATGGACACGCCGGTGGGAGAGAATGCCAGCTTGCTGTCCGGCGGCCAGCGACAGCGATTGGCGATTGCAAGGGCCTTGATTAAGAATGCGCCGATCCTGATTCTGGACGAAGCCACTTCCGCATTGGACAATGAGTCCGAACGCCAGGTCCAGGCATCATTGGAAAAGCTGATGGTCGGGCGTACGACGCTCGTTATCGCACACCGTCTTTCCACCGTGCAGAAGGCCGATCTCATCGTCGTGCTGGACGGCGGACGCATTGTCGAGCAAGGGCGGCATGAGGATCTGCTGGCCCAGGGCGGGGTCTACGCCTCACTGTATCGTATGCAGTTTCGTGAAGAATAGGAGCTTGATGTGGCGATGAAGAAGATTGTCCTGGGAATGGCGTTGGCGGTCGTGGTGGCCGGGTGTGCCACAGATGGCGAACGAAAGGGTGTTCAGGCCGACGACCTGCGAAAATCCACGTACTTCGTGACGGAGCGCCTGCTCGGCGAAATGAATTTCGTCTCCGTACAGCGCAATCTCTTTCAGCATCGTGCCGCATGTGGCAGTGCACCGCGCTTCGTCATGCACGAGCGCGAGACAGGTTATGCGAGCCTGATCGAAACGGCGGAAATTCCGCAGAGCTACGAAAATGTCGTGTTGGCGGATCTGATTCAGTACCCGGAATCGTTCCGCTCCTCGCAGCGTGTGGCGGTCCGCGTCTATAGCTATTACTACAACGATGACGTGCAGAAACGCGTTGACCGGATGCTAAATGCCGTGCAACGCCCAGGCGTTTGCGATCCCTCGGCCGAGCCCGTTGAACCTGCGTCGGAAGCAAGCCAGTAACGAGCGTTCTACGTCTACACAGATACGCCCCAGGTCATTAGCATGGGCGTATTCTGATCGGCACGGGCGGCCACTACTACGGGCGGTCCCTACATCAGCACGATGTCGTACTGCTCCTGCGTGTACTGGGTTTCCACTTGCAATGAAATCGGCTTGCCAATGAAATCGCCCAACATTGCGAGGTGGTCGCTTTCCTCTTCGAGGAAGAGGTCTACGACGGCTTGCGACGCCAGGATCCTGAATTCCTTCGGGCTGAACTGGCGAGCTTCTCGCAGTATTTCGCGCAGGATTTCATAGCACAGTGTGCGCGGCGTGCGTACGCTACCGCGCGATTGGCACGTGGGGCAGGGCTCGCACAGCTGGTGCGCGAGCGAATCGCGGGTGCGCTTGCGCGTCATTTCCACGAGTCCCAATTGGCTGAAGCCACTGAGGGTGACACGCGTGCGATCACGCGAAAGCGCCTTCGATAATTCAGCAAGCACCGCTTCACGGTGGCTCGCATCCTCCATGTCGATGAAATCCAGGATCACAATGCCGCCGAGATTGCGCAGTCGCAATTGGCGCGCGATGGCGCCGGCCGCCTCCAGGTTGGTCTTGAATATGGTATCGCCGAAGTTGCGTCCGCCCACATAGCCACCGGTGTTGACGTCCACGGTGGTGAGCGCCTCCGTTTGGTCGATGATCAGATAACCGCCTGACTTAAGGTCCACCCTGCGCGACAACGCGCGGCTGATTTCCTCATCGACATTGGCGGTGTCGAACAATGGTCGTTCGCCGCTGTAGTGCTGGATCCGATCCACCACTGACGGGGTGTAGGTGTGAGCCCAATCGATCAGTTCCTGTGTCGTGCTACGTGAGTCGACCAATATCTTGGAGGTGGCGGGCGTCACCATGTCGCGCAGCACACGTTGCGGTAAGGTGAGATCGGAGTAGAGCAGAGAGGGGGCGGGCTGGGTCTTGAGCCGCTCCTGGATGCTGACCCATAAGGTGCGTAAGTAGTCGCGGTCGGCTTCCAACTCCTCGTCCGTGGCACCTTCCGCCTGTGTCCGCACGATAAAGCCGCCTGCCTCGTCGTCGGTCATGAATTGCATGACCCGTTCGCGCAGGCGATTGCGTTCTGCTTCCGAGTCGATGCGCTGGGAGATGCCGACGTGAGGATCGAAGGGCAGATAGACCAACATGCGTCCCGCAATGCTGATCTGCGTGGACAGTCGGGCGCCTTTGGTGCCCAAAGGATCCTTGATCACCTGCACCATGATGGACTGCCCTTCAAAGAGCAGCTTCTCGATCGGAGTGACAGTCAGACCTTGGCTGCGCTCACTGCGATTCTGACGTAGGTCTGCCACATGAATGAAGGCCGCGCGATCCAGCCCGATGTCGACGAAGGCGCTCTGCATCCCGGGGAGAACGCGCACGATCTTGCCCAGATAGAGGTTGCCGACATGCCCGCGTTGAATGCTGCGCTCGATGTGCAGCTCCTGAACGGCACCTTGTTCCACGAGAGCGACTCGGGTTTCGAACGGAGTGACGTT
>DATGNX010000034.1:0-70328 GCA_035306485.1 Burkholderiaceae bacterium | reverse complement strand
GCAAGCTTATCGCCGGGCCGTCGGTGTTCATCTGTGATGAATGCATCGACCTGTGCAACGACATCATTATTGAGGAGTCGCAGGAGGCTGCTCGCGATGCCGTTCGTAATGAATTGCCGACGCCTGCTGAAATCAAGGAATTCCTTGATGGCTATGTGATCGGCCAGGACAAGCCCAAGCGGACGTTAGCGGTCGCTGTGTACAACCATTACAAGCGCATTCGTTATAGCGAAGTTAAGGATGACGGCGTCGAACTGAGCAAGAGCAACATCCTGCTGATTGGGCCGACTGGCTCGGGTAAAACGTTGCTGGCCCAGACATTGGCGCGCATGCTTGACGTGCCCTTTGTCATGGCCGACGCGACGACGCTTACTGAAGCCGGGTATGTTGGCGAGGACGTTGAGAATATCGTCCAGAAGCTGCTGCAAAACTGCAATTACGATGTGGAAAAAGCGCAGCGCGCCATCATCTACATTGATGAGATCGACAAGATTTCCCGCAAGGCTGATAACCCGTCCATTACCCGTGATGTGTCCGGCGAAGGGGTGCAGCAAGCATTGCTTAAATTGATCGAAGGGACAGTCGCTTCCGTTCCACCACAGGGCGGCCGCAAACACCCTAACCAGGACTTTGTGCAGGTCGATACCACCAATATTCTGTTTATCGTGGGCGGCGCCTTCGATGGGCTGGAAAAGGTAATCCGAGACCGTAGCGAGCGCTCCGGTATTGGTTTCTCTGCTTCGGTACGCACGAAAAGCGAGAAGGGCGTCGGCGAGCTGTTCAGCGAAGTCGAGCCGGAAGACCTCATTAAGTTCGGCCTAATTCCCGAACTGGTAGGTCGCTTGCCCGTCCTCGCGACACTGCAGGAACTTGACGAAGATACGCTGGTCCGAATTCTTACAGAGCCCAGAAACGCACTGATCAAGCAGTTCCAGAAACTTTTTGCTATGGAGGACGTCGAACTGGAAGTCCGCCCTGGCGCGCTTAAAGCAATTGCCCAACACGCCATTAAACGGCGCACAGGGGCACGCGGCTTGCGTTCTATTGTGGAACAGGCGCTGCTTGACACGATGTACGAACTACCCAGCTTGAAGAATGTGAAGCAGATTATTCTGGACGAGGACGCTGTTACCGGTAAAGGTGAACCCGTTCTTGTCTATGAAGAAGATTCACAAGGAGACGAAGCCGCTAAGACCGAGACATCGAGCAAACTCAGAGGAGCTGCCTAATCACGGCCATCTTGGCGGCTCGGCTTGAAATTCCTGCAGAAGGCACCATCTAGCCTGTAAGGAAATCGCTGAAAAGGGAGGCCCAGGCTTCCCTTTCGCATCTATAGCCGAAATTTTAAGGAAAGTAACTATGTCTGCGAGCCAGATTCTTACTTCGGAACCCATGGATCTACCGCTGCTGCCTTTGCGCGATGTAGTGGTGTTTCCGCACATGGTGATTCCCCTGTTCGTTGGCCGCCCGCGCTCCATTCGGGCGCTGGAGCTGGCCATGGAAGCTGGCAATCACATCATGTTGGTTGCGCAGAAGTCGGCCGGCAAGGACGACCCACGCCCAGAGGATCTCTACGAGATCGGGTGCGCTGCCAGCATTCTGCAAATGCTCAAGCTCCCCGACGGTACCGTTAAGGTTCTCGTGGAAGGTCTGCAGCGCGCTCGCATCGACAAGGTGACCGACGCCGAAACTCACTTCTCGGCTGTTGTGACACCCCTGGCCCCGGACACCGGGGACAGCGCCGAGGTCGAGGCCCTGCGCCGCGCCGTCATGGCCCAGTTCGAGCAGTACGTAAAGCTCAACAAGAAGATCCCCCAGGAGATTCTGACCTCGCTTACCGGCATCGACGATCCGGGTCGGCTGGCGGACACCATTTCCGCTCACCTGCCGCTGAAGCTCGACCAAAAACAGCGCATGCTGGAAGTGGCCGGCACGGCCGACCGTCTCGAAGGCCTGCTCAGCCAGCTGGAAGAAGAAATCGACATTCTGCAGGTGGAGAAGCGCATCCGTGGCCGCGTCAAGAAGCAGATGGAAAAGAGCCAGCGCGACTACTACCTGAACGAACAGGTCAAGGCGATCCAGAAAGAACTGGGCGAGGGCGAAGAGGGCGCCGACATCGAGGAACTGGAAAAGAAGATCCAGTCCGCCCACATGCCCAAGGAAGCGCGCAAGAAGGCCGACGCCGAGCTCAAGAAGCTCAAGCTCATGTCGCCCATGTCGGCGGAAGCCACGGTTGTGCGCAACTACATCGACACGCTGATCGGGCTGCCGTGGCGTAAGAAGAGCCGCATCAACAACTCCATCGCCAATGCTCAGGAAGTGCTGGACGCCGATCACTACGGGCTGGAGAAGGTCAAGGAGCGCATCGTCGAGTACCTGGCTGTCCAGCAACGCGTCGACAAGCTGAAAGCACCGATCCTCTGCCTGGTTGGGCCTCCCGGCGTGGGCAAGACCTCGCTCGGTCAGTCCATCGCGCGAGCCACGAACCGCAAGTTCGTGCGCATGGCGCTGGGTGGTGTGCGTGACGAAGCCGAGATCCGCGGGCACCGTCGCACCTATATCGGTTCCATGCCCGGCAAGATTCTGCAAAACATGTCCAAGGTGGCAGTTCGCAATCCGCTGTTCCTGCTCGACGAAATCGACAAGATGGGTGCGGATTTCCGCGGCGACCCTTCATCGGCGCTGCTGGAGGTCCTGGATCCGGAACAAAATCACACCTTCCAGGATCATTACGTCGAAGTCGACTTCGACCTGTCGGACGTTATGTTCGTAGCAACCAGCAATACGCTGAACATTCCCCCGGCGCTGCTTGACCGTATGGAAGTTATCCGTCTCTCGGGCTATACCGAGGACGAGAAGGTGCACATCGCCTTTGATCACCTCCTGCCCAAGCTGATGAAGAACAACGGCGTCAAGGAAGGCGAACTCGTCATCGACGAAGCCGCAGTCCGCGACATCGTGCGCTACTACACCCGTGAAGCCGGTGTCCGTGCGCTGGAGCGCGAGATCGGCAAGATCTGCCGTAAGGTGGTCAAGCGCTTGCTGTTGCAGGCGTCGCAGCCGGAAGCCGCGAAGGCGCAAGCCAAGGCGGATGCCGCTACGGAAGGTCAGCAAGACCAGTCTTCTGGCATTCCGGTGCACGTCACCTCCGAGAACCTTTCCGAGTTCCTGGGCGTGCGGCGTCACACCTTCGGCATGGCCGAGAAGGAAAACAAGGTCGGTCAGGTCACCGGCCTGGCTTGGACCGAAGTCGGCGGCGACCTGCTGACCATCGAAGTGGCCGACATGCCGGGCAAGGGTGTGGTCCTGCGCACCGGTTCGATCGGCGACGTCATGAAGGAATCGGTCGAGGCAGCGCGTACGGTGGTACGGGCGCGTGCCCAGAAGTGGGGCATCCCCAATACGGCTTTCGAGAAGCGCGACCTGCACGTGCACTTCCCAGAAGGCGCGACTCCTAAGGACGGCCCTTCAGCTGGTATAGCGATCACCACGGCGATGGTGTCCGCTTTGACCGGAATTCCGGTTCGGGCGGACGTGGCCATGACCGGCGAGATCACCTTGCGTGGCGAAGTGCTGGCGATCGGTGGCCTGAAGGAAAAGCTGCTTGCTGCGCATCGCGGTGGCATCAAGGTCGTGCTGATTCCGGAAGAGAACGTGAAGGATCTGGCCGACATTCCGGATAACGTGAAGAACCATCTCGAGATCATCCCCGTACGCTGGATCGATCGCGTGCTGGAAGTGGCATTGCAGAACATGCCTACGCCGCTGTCCGATGAGGAAGTTGCACGTTTGGCGGCTGAGTCGCTGGCTGCTGCTAAGAAGGTCGAAGACAGCGCGGGCGATGTCGTTAAGCATTAAGCCTTGATGCCGCGGAGGTTTCCCGGTTTGCAATATGGGACCCGCCGCAGCATTGAACGGCCTCGTAGGGTGAATATCCTGCGGGGCCGTTTTTCTTATGTGGCGTCTGGTTCACGTTTAGCGCAGATGTGCTCCGCGTTCCGCTCGGTCCACGTTCCACTCAGTTCACGTTTCGCTAAATTCACGTGTCGCCCGGCGGGTGGTTTGTTCAGTTCGGTGGGCCGAACTTTTCGCGGTAGAGTTCGCGCGCCCAGTCGATGAAGACGCGAACTCGCGGCGCCAGTTGACGATGGAAAGGGTAGAGGGCCGACACCGGCATGGCGGGACATTCCCATTCAGGCAGCACCTGTACCAGGCGGCCGGCCTCCAAATGCGCTTCGAGACGGAAGCGGGGTACCTGGATCAAGCCGCAACCGGCCAGAGCAGCACTGGTATAACAATCCGCATCGCTGACGGAAATCCATCCGCTGGCCTCGTACTCTCGCACTTCCCCGTCCACAATGAGCGTGAAGGGGTAGCGGCTGTCGTAACCGCGCGAGAAGAAACCGACGGCCTGATGTTGCGCCAGTTCTTCTGGGTGCTTAGGTGCGCCATGCCGTGCGAGGTAGTCCGGGCTGGCGCAAATAATCTCGGGCATGTCTGCCAATCGCCGGACCACGAGCGACGAGTCGCGGGGGTGGCCGGCCCGGACAACACAATCGACGCCTTCCTTCACCAGATTCACCAAGCGGTCGCCACTACTGATAACGACGTCGATGTCGGGATAGCGTGTCCGAAACTCGCCAATACGCGGCAAGATGATCAGCGTCGCGTGGGCGCCGTGCAGATCAAGGCGCAGTGTGCCGCGCGGGTTTGCCACCTGGGCGCTTAGCGACGCTTCAGCATCCTCCAATTCGGCCAGCACGCGTTTGCAGCGTTCATAGAAGGCCTGGCCGTCCAGAGTCGGTGTGACTTGACGCGTCGTCCGTTCCAACAAGCGCGCCCCCAGCCTTTTCTCCAGCTCCTTGATCGCGTGCGTCGCCGTGGCACGCGGAATATCCAACACACCCGCAGCTTGCGTGAAACTGCCTAATTCCACGATCCGTGTGAAGAGCAGCAGCGAATCGAATCGATCCATTCGTTTTCCGTTGTTGAGCCGCGTTGAATTAATAAGGCAATTTCACCTGCTTTATCCAGCGGCCGTCAATCGTCATCATGGTTTCCAACGCGTGCATCGCACGTCTTCTATTTCTTTTCTCAAGAAGGAAACCATCATGAGCAGCATTCAAACCTCCAGTACGACGCCCGCTGACCGAGTCGCGCTGGTCACCGGCGCTTCGCGGGGAATCGGCCGTGACATCGCTCTGCGTCTGGCAGAAGACGGATACAGAGTGGTGGTGAACTATGCCCGCGACGCTGTCCTGGCCGATGACGTTGTTGCGACGATACGTGCTGCCGGGGGCTCTGCAGTGGCGGTGCAGGCCGACATTTCGCAACCCGACGACGTCCAGCGTCTATTTGCCACCGCAGAGGATGCGCTGGGGAAGCTCTCCGCCGTCGTTCATAGCGCCGGAGTGATGAAGCTAGTTCCGTTTGCAGCGGATGGCATCGAGGTCTTCGATCAGGTCGTGGAGGTCAACCTGCGAGGCGCCTTCCTGGTGTTGGCTCATGCAGCGGAACATGTGCAGTCGGGTGGGCGCATTGTGGCGCTATCGTCCAGCGTCATTGCCAAGGCTACGCCTCTTTACGGTCCCTATATCGCGACGAAGGCGGGCGTTGAAGGACTTGTGCGGGTGCTCGCTAACGAGTTGCGCGGCCGAAACATCACCGTGAACGCCGTCGCGCCCGGACCCGTTGCCACGGAATTGTTCCTGGCAGGGAAGTCTCAAGAGCAGATCGACATGCTGAGCGCGACCGCACCGTTGGAGCGGCTCGGCCAGCCTGACGACATCGCCCGTGTGATCTCGTTCCTGCTTGGCGCCGACGGGCGTTGGGTCAACGCGCAGGTACTACGCGCCAACGGCGGGTTCGCCTGAAGGGGAAGCATATGGCAAATGCTGCATTCTCTACGCATATCAAGGTGGTGTTCGGAGAATCTCTTATCGCATCCTCCGCCGCCACATTGAGCGTCATGGCGCTTGAAGTACCGGTTTGGGCCATGTTTGTTGGGTGGATTTCGTTCTTTACTCGAGGACTCAACCTGAAGCAAGGCGCGATCAACTTGGCTTGCGTGTTAGTCGGCGTGGCGCTGGGGATCGCCGCTGCCTATGCAATGTCCGTCTTGACACCTCTCCTGGGCGCCTATGCCATCACGGCAGTAGTGCTGGCGATCACTGTTGTCGCGTTGTCACTGGCGAAGATGCCCGTACTCAACAACCTGTTGGGCTTCTTTCTGGGTTTGGTCATGTACTTCGCGTCACATGAACCCCCGTCAGCTGCGGCCTTCGGGATGTTGTCCATGGCTGCGATGGTAGGAACCGTTGCGGCTTTCCTCGCACATTCATTACAGCAGTGGATACGGCAGAGTGCCGGCGGCCGCGGGTCGGCCGGTCCGGCGGTGTCGCGTCCCGGTCTGACGAAAAAGGAGTCATGAATATGGAAACCCAGACAATCGAGAACAACGGCGACGCCGCCGGGGCGCAGTCTGTGCAGCGGCTTGCATTACCGGTGCCGGAGTGGATGACATATCGGGCGGAACCAATACTGTATGCCGCTCTGCGTTTTATGTTCGGCGTAATTCTGCTTACCCATGGCCTGCCCAAGGCTTTAGGGACTTCGCACGGTTCGATGGCGGATCCCATGGCGGGTTCCATTAATCTGATTCAGAACGTCATGGGACTGCCGTTCGCGCCTCAGTTGGCTTTTCTTGTCATGCTCCTGGAGACCGTCGGCGCGTTCATGTTGGCTTTCGGAGTCGGCACGCGACTAGTAGCTCTGATCGTGGCACTGGAGATGGTAGGAATCAGCTACGCACTGGGCCCTACCTGGCCATGGATAGACCGGGGAATCGAGTTCCCAGTGCTGATGGGGTTTCTTGCCTTGTATATGGCGGCGCGTGGCGGCGGCCGGTATTCCGTGGACCAGTGGTTGATCGGCCGCTTACGGTGACTAATGCAGCGGAGTCGCGCGAATTAGGCCCACGGCGATGCCTTCGATCGCGAAATCTTCGCCGGGGCGAACGATGATGGGTTGAAAGTCCGGATTTTCGGGCAATAGCTGCAATTGACTGCCGCTACGGTGGAGACGTTTGACGGTGACTTCGTCGCCTAGGCGCGCAACGACAATCTGGCCGTTGCGCGCTTCCGGCGTTTTTTGAACAGCGAGCAAGTCACCGTCGAGGATGCCGGCATCCCGCATGCTGAGACCCCTGACACGAAGCAGGTAATCGGGGGAAGGATGAAACAGGGAAGGTTCGACGCTGATCTCGCGTTCGATGTGCTCGGCGGCCAGGATAGGGCTGCCTGCGGCTACGCGGCCAACGACAGGCAGCAGCATGGAAAGCGATTCAGCAGCCGCCGTAGCCAGACGAGCTGGCGTGGACGGCTCAGCAGAGGGTTCCGCCAAGCGTATACCCCGCGAGGCGCCTGCGGTAAGGATGATGGCGCCTTTCCGTGCGAGAGCCTTGATGTGATCTTCAGCGGCGTTAGGCGAACGGAAACCAAGTGCCTGCGCGATCTCGGCGCGTGTGGGCGGGAAACCCGTACGCTGAATTTCGCGGCGGATGAGGTCCAGGATTTCCTGTTGACGGGCGGTGAGCTTGGCTGCCATGTCTTGAACTGTTTTTTTATACAGTCCTGATTTTGACGTCTTTACCAGAGAAGATCAAGTTCTGTACGATAACGTCTATGAGCGACAACAAGCACAGGGGCGTCCTGCTCTGTGCACCGCCCCCTCGGCTGCGGTGTCCGGCAAACCGGCTGGCGCTCTTTCTCGATGTCGACGGCACGTTGGCGCCCATCACCTCGCGCCCTGAACTGACACGTGTACCGGTCGACACCCGCCGCAGTCTGGTCGCTTTACAGCGAAAAGGTGCAGCGCTCGCGGCGCTTAGCGGGCGTCCCCTGGTCCAGGTACGCCGATTGCTTCACCCGCTCGACATCCCGGTTGGCGGCTCACATGGTGCGCAACTTGGCCTGGAGGCTGGGCGCAGTATCCGGGCGAATGGCCGGCTTCCAGATGGTCTGGTGGAGTTCTTGCAAACGGGCGTTTCGGCGCTACCTGGAGTCTGGTTGGAAAGGAAACCGGCAGCGCTGGCCGTCCACTGGCGGCAGGCACCGGATCGCGGCGCGGAAGTGGCGAATTTGGCGCAACGCGCGCTGGAATTTGCACCGGGCTGGAACATGCTCTGCGGACACTACGTGCACGAATTGCGCCCCAGCGGGCGCAACAAGGGGGTGGCCCTGCGGCGGTTGATGCGCCAGTCGGCGTTTAGGTCGCGGTGGCCATTGGCGATTGGTGACGATCGCACGGACGAGGACGCATTCGCGGCGGCACTTGCCCTAGGTGGCAGTGCCATCCGGATCGGTCCGCCCACAGCGACGATAGCTCCGTGGTGCCTGCCGGATGTCGCGGCACTCGCAGATTGGCTGCGTGCCCAACTTCAAGTGGTCAGGCGCTGACCGCAACTGGAAGGAAAGGGAAATGGACAAGCAGGAACGTGTGGTCATCGTAGCGAATCGGACCCCGGGCGCAAACTCGGCCGGGGGCCTGGCCTCAGGGCTGCTGGACGCCCTGAAGCGGGAACGCAGCCTATGGTTCGGATGGAGTGGCGAGCTTAGGGAAGACGACGGGAACACGACTGTGCAGTTGTTCAGCCAAGGCTGCCTGACGGTCGCAGCGATCCCCCTGACGCCCGACGCACACAATCGCTATTACAACGGCTTTGCCAATGGCGTGCTGTGGCCCGCTTTCCACCAACGCCTGGATCTGATGGCGTTCACGGAGGAAGACTATGCAGGCTACCTGGACGTGAACCGTCTGATGGCCTCTCAGTTACGGCCATTGCTGCAGGAAAAGGATCTGATCTGGGTACACGATTACCACCTGCTGCCGTTTGCTGGCATGTGTCGCAAGCAGGGCATTAAGCAGCGTATGGGCTTCTTCCTGCACATTCCCTTTCCGGTGCCGAGCGTAGCCCAAGCCATCCCTCGAATTGATGAGTTGCTCGACGCAATGTGCGCCTATGACTTGCTCGGCTTCCAGACGGAAGACGATCGCACCGCGTTCGTGAATCTGTGCCGAGAGCGTCGCCCGGAGATTCCGGTGCCTGCGACCGGCGTGTATCCGATCGGCGTGGATCCGCATACCCTGCAGCGGGAGGCCGAGGCAAAACCGGTGGTGGACCTATGGCCGGCCCATGGCCGCATCCAGGGAATTTTAAGTGTGGATCGGCTCGATTACACGAAAGGTCTGCCCGAACGCTTCAGGGCGTATGCGCTACTGCTGGAGCAGCACCCAGAACTTCGCGGCGAGGTGCAACTGGTGCAGATTGCGCCGCCGTCGCGCACGGACGTGCCCGCTTATGTGGATCTGCGTCATGAGCTGACGTCGCTGACCGGAGAAATTCTGGGACGTCATGGCAACCTTGAGTGGCAGCCACTCATTTACGTGGAACGTCAGCATGACCGGGCAATGCTGATGCCTCTGTACCGGCAGGCGCGGGTGGGGCTGGTAACTCCCTTGCGAGACGGCATGAATCTCGTTGCGAAGGAGTTCGTCGCTGCCCAGGACCCCAACGATCCCGGCGTGTTGGTCTTGTCCCGGTTTGCCGGTGCCGCATGTCAGCTCGACGGCGCCTTGCTTGTGAACCCCCACGATCCGGGCGAGATGGCCGATGCCATGCGGCACGCACTAGCCATGCCGTTGGCCGAGCGCCGCAGCCGTTATCAGCGGATGTGGGCAGTACTTTGTGCCTCGGATATCGAAGGATGGCGCAATCGCTACCTGAGCGATCTTCGCAGGGTGGGGCATCGCAGCGTTGTGCGACCGGAAGTGGCCGTCAGCGTATAACGTCCTTTACAAAAAAGCCTCGAAGGTGTGACACCTTCGAGGCTTTTCCCGTCCGACCCGCCTAGCGGGTCGAAACGTTTTTACTCAACCTTTCAGCACATCTGCGATGGCGGTCGCAACGTAATCGATGTTGCGGCTGTTCAGCGCTGCAACGCAGATCCGACCGCTGGAAACGGCATACACGCCATGCTTCTCGCGTAGCGCGTCTACTTGTTCCTTGGTCAGACCGGAATAAGAGAACATGCCGCGCTGTTCCAGGACGAAGTCGAAATTCTGCGTGACACCGTTGGCCTTGAGCTTTTCAACCAGTTGGCTGCGCATGCTGCGAATGCGGTCACGCATGCCGGCCAGTTCGTTCGTCCACAGCTGATACAGTTCGGGCGTGTTCAGCACGGTGGAAACGATGGTGCCGCCATGGGTGGGCGGGTTGGAGTAGTTGGTACGAATGACCCGCTTGAGCTGACTCAGCACGCGCTGGCTTTCTTCCGACGACGAGCAGATCAGCGTCAACGCGCCGACACGTTCGCCGTACAGCGAGAAGGACTTCGAGAACGACGAGCTCACCAGCATGGTGATGTCTTGATCTGCGAAATGGCGCACGACGGCTGCATCTTCTTCCAGACCGGCACCGAAGCCTTGGTAAGCGATATCCAGGAAGGGCACCAGGTCGCGTTGCTTCACGACTTGAGCGATTTCCTTCCACTGGTCGAAGCTGGGGTCCACCCCGGTGGGGTTGTGGCAGCAGGCGTGCAGCACCACGACGGTGCCGGCCGGCAGTTCCTTGAGGGCGCCCAGCATGCCGGCGAAATTCAGGCCATGCGTGGCGGCGTCGTAGTAGGGATAGGTTTCCACGGGAAAGCCGGCGCGTTCAAACAGCGCACGGTGGTTTTCCCAGCTGGGATCGCTGATAACAACCTTGGCGTCTGGCTTGAGCCACTTCAGGAAGTCGGCGCCGATTTTCAGTGCACCGGTGCCGCCCAGGGCTTGGGCAGTGAGTACGCGTCCGGAATCGAGCAGCGGATTGCCGGCACCCAGCAGCAGTTGCTGTGCGCCTTTGTTGTAGGAGCCTATGCCTTCGATTGGAAGGTAGCCACGGGGAGCCGCGGCTTCGATGCGCGCGATTTCTGCCTTATGCACCGCTTCGAGCAGGGGAATCCGGCCTTCGTCGTCGTAGTAGACGCCGACACCCAGGTTCACCTTGCCCGGACGGGTGTCGGCGTTGAATTGTTCGTTCAGACCCAGAATCGGGTCGCGTGGAGCGAGTTCGACGGATTCGAAAAGCGAGTTCATGGCGTGGGCGGGATGCAATTGAGACGTAAGAGTGTGATAATACGGGGTTTCCCCTAGGTGTGTCCAGTATGGTCAAAGCCGCAGGTATCGTCGAATTTCCGGGCAGCCCCTTCAAGCTGTACCAGCCGTATCCACCGGCGGGCGACCAGCCGGCCGCGATCGACGCCCTCGTGTCGGGGATAAATGACGGCCTTATGTACCAGACGCTGCTGGGTGTGACTGGGTCGGGCAAGACCTACACCATGGCGAATGTCATTGCGCGCACTGGCCGACCGGCACTCGTACTGGCCCACAACAAGACGCTGGCGGCGCAGCTGTATGCTGAGATGCGGGAGTTCTTCCCGCATAACGCCGTTGAGTACTTCGTCTCGTATTACGACTACTACCAGCCCGAAGCCTACGTTCCCTCACGCGACCTGTTCATCGAGAAGGATTCCTCGATCAACGAACATATCGAGCAAATGCGGCTTTCGGCCACGAAAAGCCTGCTCGAGCGTCGCGATACCATCATTGTGGGCACGGTGTCCTGCATTTACGGTATCGGCAACCCGGGCGATTATCACGCCATGGTGCTCACCTTGCGCGCAGGCGACCGCATTCCGCGCCAGGAGCTCCTGGCCCGCTTGGTGGCGATGCAATATGAGCGCAACGACGTCGAGTTCGCGCGGGGACATTTCCGGGCCCGAGGCGAAACCATCGACGTCTTTCCTGCGGAACATGCCGAGCTGGCGCTACGCATCACCTTGTTCGACGATGAGGTGGAGACGCTGGAAATGTTCGACCCGCTCACCGGCAAGGTGCAGCAGAAGGTCCCGCGCTTCACCGTCTTCCCCAGCTCTCACTACGTAACGCCTCGCGAGACCGTGCTGCGTGCCATCGAAACGATCAAGATCGAGCTGCGCGAGCGCTTGGCCGAATTGGTCGCGGACGGCAAGCTGGTGGAAGCCCAGCGTCTGGAACAACGCACGCGTTTCGACCTCGAAATGCTGCAGGAACTTGGGTTCTGCAAGGGCATCGAAAACTACTCACGGCATCTTTCCGGGGCGGCGCCCGGTGAGCCGCCGCCAACGCTCATTGACTACCTGCCTTCCGATGCGCTCATGTTCATCGACGAAAGCCACGTCACCATGGGGCAACTGGGCGGTATGTACTTGGGCGACCGGTCTCGCAAGTCCACACTTGTGCAGTTCGGTTTCCGGCTGCCGTCGGCCATGGACAATCGGCCGCTCAAACTGGAAGAGTTCGAGCAACGCATGCGGCAGACGGTGTTCGTATCTGCAACTCCCGGAAATTACGAAGCCGAGCATTCGGACGAAATCATTGAGCAGGTGGTGCGGCCTACCGGCCTGGTGGATCCGCTGGTCGAAGTCCGGCCGGCGTCCACGCAGGTGGACGATCTGCTTGGAGAGGTGCACCGCACCATTGCAGCGGGTGATCGCATCCTGGTGACCACGCTCACCAAGCGCATGGCGGAAGATCTCACCGACTACCTCATCGAGAATGGGCTGAAGGTCCGCTATCTGCATTCGGACATCGATACCGTGGAGCGCGTGGAGATCATCCGCGACCTACGTCTGGGCGTCTTCGACGTATTGGTAGGTATCAACTTGCTGCGCGAAGGGCTGGATATGCCGGAAGTGTCGCTGGTGGCCATACTGGACGCCGACAAGGAAGGCTTCCTGCGTTCGGAGCGTAGTCTCATCCAAACCATCGGGCGGGCGGCACGGAACCTCAACGGCCGAGCCATCCTGTACGCGGATCGCATTACGGATTCGATGCGGCGCGCCATCGACGAAACGGAACGGCGTCGCGCGCGTCAGTTGGCGTTCAACGCCGAGCATCAGATCACCGCCCGCAGCGTCAACAAAGCGGTGCGCGAGATGATCGACGGCGTGATGTCGACGGCGGCGGAGGCCGCCGCTGCTGCTCAGGCGGAGCTGGAAGTGGCACCTGAATTGCTGCGTGACGACAAGGCTTTGGCGAAGGAAATCCGTCGTTTGGAGAAGCAGATGATGGACCACGCCCGTAACCTGGAGTTTGAACAGGCTGCCTCCGTCCGCGATGCACTGAACCGACTCAAGGAGAGGGCACTGCTGAGCTGATTTCCTGTTGTTAAGGAACCACGGTCATGACGGACGTTCATCCGACTGTCATGTTGTTCAGTGTTTCTCGGTGGATATCTATTGCTCACTTTTGCCCTAGGGTTTACCATTAACTATTCCGCTCGGTGCAGTGCAGCATCGCACCGAAAGCCCACCCCTTACTTTCTGCCCTCAAGATGACCAAGGTACTGTTTGTTTGCACGGGTAATATTTGCCGTTCTCCCAGCGCGGAAGGCGTGTTTCGCCGCATGGTGGACGATGCCGGACTGGCCGGCGTGATCGGCGTCGACTCTGCGGGCACGCATGCCTATCACGTGGGCGAAGCCCCCGATCCTCGTTCGCAGGCTGCGGCCCGCAAGCGCGGCTACGAGATTTCCAGCTATATCGCGCGTCAGGTAACTGCGGAAGATTTCCGTGAATTCGACCTGATCTTGGCTATGGACTGGGAAAACCTGGCGGCACTTCAGCAGATGTGTCCCAAGGTGTACCAGCACAAGCTTATGCTGCTGATGCGCTTCTCGAATGAATTCGAGGAAGCCACGGTACCCGATCCGTATTACGGCGGCCCGGAAGGCTTCAACAAGGTACTCGATTACCTGGAAGACGCCTGTGAAGGCGTCATGGAGCTCGTGCGCAAGCGCGCCCTCCAGTATCAAGCGGCCTGATCCGGCCAGCTTGGAGTAAGAACAGGCCGCTTTTAGCGGCCTGTTTTGCTTGGCACGCCGCCGAGTACCCTATTAAATTACTCAGGAATTTGCTATACTCAAAGCCATTCTCGGGTCGCCCACTGGGTCATTCGTATGTGGGCTGCACCTTCCCTCGTTCATTGGGCAAGGAACTCTATATGCGCTTGACTACCAAAGGGCGCTTCGCCGTCACCGCCATGATCGATCTGGCACTTCGGCAGCAGCGCGGGCCAGTTACCCTGGCAGCGATCAGCGAGCGGCAGAACATTTCGCTTTCCTATCTTGAGCAGTTGTTTGGCAAACTGCGCCGTCATGAATTGGTGGACAGCGTGCGGGGTCCCGGCGGGGGTTATTCACTTGCCCGGCTGGCCCGCAACATCACGGTGGCGGATATTATCTTCGCCGTTGATGAGCCACTGGACGCCACCAATTGCGGCGGCAAGGGCAACTGCAAGGTAGGGCGACGCCCGGGGGCGACAACCTGCATGACGCACGACCTCTGGACCACGCTTAATCGCAAGATGATCGATTATCTTGATTCGGTTTCTCTGCAAGATCTTGTAGATCAGCAGCGCATGCGGCTACTCGAAGAAAGTACGCAGGCTCAGCGGGCCGCGCGTACCGCTCCCCTGACTCGCCAACCGGCCTGATGACAGGGGAAGGTCCTATGCTGCAACGTCCCGTTTACCTGGACTACGCGTCGACGACTCCGGTCGATCCGCGCGTGGTCGACGCCATGCTGCCCTGGTTGGCCGAACGCTTTGGCAATCCGGCATCCAATAGTCATTGCTACGGCTGGGAGGCCGAGGACGCCGTCGAGAACGCTCGCGAAGAAGTGGCTCGCCTCATTAATGCGGACGCTCGCGAAATCGTTTGGACGTCCGGCGCGACGGAATCCAACAACCTGGCCTTGAAAGGGGTGGCGCATTTCCACGCCGACAAAGGCCGGCATATCGTGACGGTGTGCACCGAACACAAAGCGGTTCTGGACACCTGCCGGGAACTTGAGCGGGTGGGTTTCGAGGTCACGTACCTGAACGTCTCTGAAAACGGTCTGGTCGACCCTGCTGAATTTGCCGCTGCGCTACGGCCTGACACGATCCTGGCATCGGTCATGGCGGTGAACAACGAGATTGGCGTGATTCAGGACGTTCCCGCTCTGGGTAGCCTCTGCCGCGAGCGCGGCATTGTCTTTCACGTAGATGCCGCACAGGCGACCGGCAAGATGCCCATCGACGTATCTCAGTGGCCGGTGGATCTGCTCTCAATGTCCGCGCACAAGACGTATGGCCCTAAGGGTATCGGTGCGTTGTATGTGCGGCGGCGTCCCCGTGTCCGGCTGCATGCGCAGATCCACGGCGGAGGTCACGAAAGAGGGCATCGTTCCGGAACGCTGGCCACGCACCAGATCGTTGGCATGGGAGAGGCGTATCGTCTGGCCCGCCTCGAGATGGCAGAGGAACTTCCCCGCATCGCCGCCTTGCGCGATCGGCTCTGGCAGGGCCTGTCGCACCTGGATCAGGTCTACCTGAATGGCGATCTCGAACGTCGTGTGCCACATAATCTGAACGTCAGCTTCGCACACGTGGAAGGCGAATCTTTATTGATGGGATTGCGGGGCATTGCCGTCTCTAGCGGTTCCGCATGCACGTCGGCGAGCCAGGAACCGTCTTACGTCATTCGTGCATTGGGGCGCAGCGAACCGCTGGCGCATTCGGCCATTCGCTTCAGTCTGGGACGCCAGACCACTACCGAGGACATCGAAGTGGCGGTGACCGAGGTCCGTCAGTTGGTGGAAAGGCTGCGCGCCACATCGCCGCTGTGGGAACTGGAGCGCTGAGGAAATCGGCATGCGGATGGTGTACAGTGAAGCATTGATGGACCACTTCCAGCAGCCTCGTCACGTGGGCCGGCTGGACGGTGACGCGGTGAGCGTGGGCACCGGGATGGCGGGTGCGGTCGAGACGGGCGGCGTGCTGCGTATACAGATACGGGTCGGCCCGGACGGCCTGATCACCGACACCCGCTTCAAGGCCTATGGGCCCCCGGCCCTGATCGCGTCGGGTTCCTGGCTTGCCGATACCGTGCGCGGCTTGGAACTCTCCGCGGCGGAAACGATCTCACATCAGGCCATCGCCGAGGCGTTAGCGCTGCCGCCGGAGCGCCTGCACTGCGCACTGTTGGCGGAAGACGCCATACGAGCGGCCATAAACGAATACAAGGAAAAGCAGAGGGCATACGCATGAACACGATCAGCATCAGTGAACGCGCGGCGAGCCACATCGCCCGCTATCTCGAAAAACGTGGAAAAGGCATCGGCCTGCGTCTGGGCATCAAGACCACGGGATGCTCAGGTCTGGCCTACAAGATGGAATACGTGGACGAGCCTCGTGCCGAAGACCTGCTGTTCGAGCAGCACGGGGTGAAGGTGTTTGTTGACCCCGAGAGCATGCAGTATATCGACGGCACCGAGGTGGATTTCGTCCGTGAAGGCCTGAATGAAGGGTTCAAGTTCGTGAATCCGAACGAGAAGGCCAGTTGCGGCTGCGGGGAATCTTTTACGGTCTGATTCGCCGGACGCTGCGAACTCCCCACATTGGCCACCTGGCTACCAAGAAAAACGGCCCCCGAGAAGGGGGCCGTATTTTGTTCAGCGGTATGTCGTGCCGCTTTGCAGCGTCGGACCTTATTGCGTCCGTCTTGATTGCATTCCGCTGTAGTAGGTTCAGTCTTCCTTGCGCAGATGAGGGAAGAGGATGACGTCGCGGATGCTGGCGCTGTCGGTCAGCAACATGACCAGTCGGTCGATGCCGATGCCGCAACCGCCGGTGGGTGGCATACCGTATTCCAGGGCGCGGATGTAGTCGGCGTCGTAGTACATCGCTTCCTCGTCGCCGGCATCCTTGGCTTCCACTTGTTGCAGGAAGCGCGCAGCCTGGTCCTCGGGATCGTTCAGCTCTGAGAAGCCGTTGGCGATCTCCCGGCCGGTAATGAACAGCTCGAAACGTTCCGTGATTTCAGGATTGGCGTCCGACGCACGCGCCAGCGGCGAGACCTCCACGGGGTAGTCGATGATGTAGGTCGGGTTCCAAAGCTTGGACTCCGCCGTCTCTTCGAAGAGGGCGAGCTGCAGGGCGCCCAGGCCCGCACGCGACAACACGGGCCCATCAACGTCGGCGCCCAGGCGACGTAATTCCCGGCGCAGGAAGTCGGTGTCGTACAGCTGGTCGTCCGTATAGCCCGGCGCATGCTTCATGATGGCCTGGACGATGGTCAGGCGATCGAAGGGCTGGCTGAGATCCAGCGGGCGGCCCTGGTACTCCAGCACAGCGCTACCTGTCGCGGCAATGGCGGCTTCGCGGATCAGCGTCTCGGTGAAGTCCATCAGCCACCGGTAATCCGTGTACGCGGCGTAGAACTCCATCATGGTGAATTCGGGATTATGGCGCGGACTCACACCTTCGTTGCGGAAGTTGCGGTTCACTTCAAACACACGCTCGAAGCCGCCAACGATGAGCCGCTTGAGGTAGAGTTCCGGCGCAATGCGCAGGTACATTTCCATGTCCAGCGCGTTGTGATGCGTAATGAAGGGTTTGGCTGCCGCGCCGCCCGGAATCGGGTGCAACATGGGCGTTTCCACTTCCAGAAAGCCCGCCGCGAGCATGTGCTCGCGAATGCTGCCGATCGCCTTGCTGCGTGCGACGAAGGTGCGGCGAGTTTCCTCGGTCATGATGAGGTCGACGTAGCGTTGCCGATAACGCAATTCTTGGTCGGCCACGCCATGGAACTTGTCGGGTAACGGCCGCAACGACTTGGACAGCAGGCGTACAGTAGCGGCATGCACGGACAGCTCGCCCTTATTGGTCTTGAATACCGTGCCCTCCACGGCCACGAAGTCGCCGATATCCCAACCCTTGAAGGCGGCGTAGTGATCTTCGCCCACCGTGTTGCGATCCAGGAAGATCTGGATCCGCCCCGAACCGTCTTGCAAGGTGGCAAAGCTCGCCTTGCCCATGATGCGCTTGAGCATCATGCGGCCGGCGACTTTCACCCGCTTGCCGACTTGTTCCAGCTCTTCCTTGTCGAGCGCGGCATACGCCTCGTGGAGCTCGGCCGCTTGGCTGTCGGGCCGGAAGTCGTTGGGGTAGGCGATGCCTTCGGCACGCAGGCGGGCCAGCTTGCCTCGGCGCTCCGCGATCAGGCGGTTGTCGTCGGAGGCAAGCGGGGAGGGCGTCGGTTCATTCATGGCGGGTGATTCAGTCGTAGTTGCGTATGTCGTCGATTACCGTGCGCCCGAAGGCGTCTCCGGCGACGTGATTGAGGATTTTTCTTGCCGTGTCGTCAGGGCTCGCGAGCTGTTTCTGCTCGTGAAGCTGCAGGAAGCGGTCGATGTCCGGGAAGTCGCTGCGCTTGCCCGCACGAATGTGCGCCTGCATGGCGGTGTCGACGACGCCCGGGGCAAGCGCCGCGATCCGGATATCCGGATGCTCTTCGGATAGCACTCGCGTGTAGTGGTCCAGGGCTGCCTTGGTCGCGCAGTAGACCGACCAGCCGCGTGTGGGCTTGCGGCCTGCTCCGGACGAAATATTGACGATGCGTCTGTCGGCTTCGCGGGGGGTGCTGCGCAGAAAGGCCGCAGTGAGCACCATGGCCGCCGTGACGTTCAGGTTGAAGGCCTGCTCGACGGATGCGGCATCGAATAGGCCGTCGGCGAGGCTCACGGGGTCGAGCGTACCGGCATTGTTCAACAGCAGGTAGCGTCCGGCGCCGGGGGGTAGGGCGGCGCTCATGAGGCCGGCCGCCGACTCGATGGATGCGGACCGCGACAGGTCGGCACGCAGTTGTTGCAGTCGCCCGCCGTTCTGTTCGGCGAACTCGCCCAATTCCGTGTTCTGGTTTCGGGCGAGCGTAATGACAGTAGCGCCGGACGCCAAGAGTTCGCGAGCGAGGGAAAAGCCCAGGCCGCGGCTCGCGCCCGTGACCACCGCAACGACAGGTGTAGACATCGGATCAGACTCCCTGTTTGAGGCTGGCAATGATGAAGGGGTCCAGGTCGCCGTCCAGCACTTTCTGCGTGTTGGAGATTTCCACGTTGGTGCGCAGATCCTTGATCCGGCTCTGGTCGAGAACGTAGGAACGGATCTGATGGCCCCAGCCCACGTCCGTCTTGGAATCCTCGAGTTTCTGCTGTTCTGCCATGCGCTGGCGCAGCTCGAGTTCGTACAACCGGGACTTCAGCATTTGCATGGCTTCCGCACGGTTGCGGTGCTGCGAGCGATCATTCTGACACTGCACCACGATGCCGGTGGGCAGGTGGGTGATGCGAACTGCGGAATCCGTCTTATTGATGTGCTGGCCACCGGCTCCGCTTGCGCGATAGGTGTCGATACGCAGGTCGGCCGGGTTGACTTCGACTTCGATGGAGTCGTCGACCTCCGGGTAGACAAAGACGCTGGCGAAAGACGTATGGCGCCCGTTGGAAGAGTCGAAGGGGCTCTTGCGCACCAGGCGGTGCACGCCGGTTTCAGTGCGCAGATGGCCATAGGCATACTCGCCGGATACCTTGATGGTGGCGGACTTGATGCCGGCAACTTCACCTTCGGATTCT
Source organism: Burkholderiaceae bacterium (assembly GCA_035306485.1). Lineage (GTDB taxonomy): Bacteria > Pseudomonadota > Gammaproteobacteria > Burkholderiales > Burkholderiaceae_B > Yanghanlia. The sequence continues at coordinate 50,796 of DATGNX010000034.1, read as the reverse complement.
TCCAGCACTTCGACCTGGAAATCCTTGTGTTCGCAATAACGCAGGTACTGGCGCAGCAGCATGGAGGCCCAATCCTGGGCCTCTGTGCCCCCGGCCCCGGCCTGGATATCCATGAAGCAGTTCATGGGATCGGCGGGATTGGAGAACATGCGGCGGAATTCGAGACCCTCGAGCAATTCGCCGATGGCGTCGACGTCCGCCTCGATGGCTTCCAGCGTGGCTTCGTCGTCGTCTTCCGAGGCGAGTTCAAAGAGTTCGCGCGCGTCGTGCAGACCTTGGGCGATCCGTGTCAGGGTGTTGACAACGTTCTCGAGGCTTTTCTTCTCGCGGCCGAGCTCCTGCGCGTGCTGGGGATCGTTCCAGACGTCGGGGCTTTCGAGTTCGGCATTGACTACATGTAAGCGTTCGGCTTTGGCATCGTAGTCAAAGATACCTCCGTAAGGAGGACTGGCGCTCGTCGTAGTCTTCGATGCGAGCGGCAATCTGGTTCTGGTGTTCTGCTTCCATGATCTTTCCGTAGATTCGAACCCGATATTGTACCGCGCTGCATCGTCTCCATCGGGGTATCCGCATCCGAGTCGGCGTCCTGCGTCTCCGTCGCTTCCAGGTGGAAGCGCCCGATCAACGCGGTGAGGCCGTCCGCCTGTTCTTCTTGGCTGCGCGTGGCCTCGGCCGCCCGGCCGACTTGCGACACGCTCTCAAGGGTCAGACCGTCCAGTACGGCAATTGCATCGGAGACCTGGGCGATTCCGGTCGCCTGTTCGCGTGACGCGTGGGAGATGTCGGTCACCAGCAGCCGGGCTTGTTCGACGCTTTCACGAATGCCGTCCATCGCACGTACGGTTCGGTCCACCAGTGTCGCGCTGTCGTCCATGGTCTTGACTGACGCCGAGATGAGTGTCGAGATTTCGCGTGCCGCTTCAGCCGTCTTGTGGGAGAGGGCGCCGACTTCCGCGGCCACCACGGCGAAGCCCTTGCCGTGTGCACCGGCACGAGCCGCCTCAACGGATGCGTTGAGCGCCAGGATATTGGTCTGGAACGCAATGGAGTCGATCAGCCTCGTGATCTCGGCGATAGTGCGCGAACTTTCGCGCAGCGCCCGCATGGTAGAGAGTGCCGATTGTGCGACGATATGGCCGCGCTCGGCCGATTCCGACGCATGGCTTACGAGGTCGCGAGCCGTCGCTGCAGCTTCGGCGTTGTTCTGCACCGTCACGGCCAGTTGCTCCATGGCGGTGGCCGTTTCCTGCAGGTGCTGCGCCTGATGCCCGCTGCGTTGCTCCAGTTCCTGGTTGCCGCGAGCAATGCTATGTGCGGCGACCGCGATGCGCTCGGCCCGTTGCTGCACCTCGCCGACCGCGTCGCTCAGAGCAGCGCCGATGCCATTGAGGGCCATGAGGAGTTTGCCTAGCTCATCATGACGGCGTACGTCCACGCGCGCCGCCAGGTCGCCCGAGGCCAGTTGCTGCGCCAGTGCGACACCGGTATCCAAGGGCTGCTTGATGCCGCGATAAAGCGTACGCAGCGCCAGCGCGCTGCCCAGAAGCAGGATGGCCATTGCCCCAAGAGCGATACGACTGCCGGCTTGGATATCTTCGACTGCGAGCGTCACTTCCCGCTCGTGGCGTTCCGCCTGCAGGCGGTCGAAGGCGTCGATGTCGGTGGCGATGGCTTGGGCGGCGTCGGTGTATTGCTGGCCAAAAATCATGACCTTGGCCATCAAGCTGTTCGGCAAGGCGACTCGTATGCCCCCTTGGCCGTCATCGAACTGACCGCTGGCCGTCTGGATGGCTTCCCGTTCGACGTGCATGAGCTCGCGGTGGGCTGCATGAGCCGATTCGAGCCGGTCCAGCTCCTGCGGCGTGAAGCCGGCATTGCGAAACCGTTGAATAAAACCTTCTTGACCGTCCTGGTCGGGACCGCCGGTGCCATCCAAGAGTACAGCAGCCGCTTCGTAGCGTTCCAGAAACTCCGGCTGCTCGGTGGACACGTAGGCCATCACGTCCCGCGTCATGGCCTCCGTGAGGCTCTTGTATTCTGCCGCGAGCCGCGTACTTTCGTAGCGGCTTTGTTCAGTGTGTCGCAGGTGCTCGACCCTGCTTGTGAGATTGACCACCGCCGTGACCACAAGGGCGGACAGCATGCCAAGTATGAGGAGGAAGACGACGAAGCCTTTTTTAAGGGTCAGATTTTTATTCATGAGTTCACATCCGGGGAGCCGAGTCGGCAGAGGCGTGGAGGCCCCGGATGCGAGTGTCGCGCCGCAACATTACATGCTTGTTAATCTCGTTGAAATACCTGGTCGTGCCTGTGCAATCTTATGGCGCGGTAGGCTGGATTGTGGCTCCTGCACGGATCCGCTCGGTGCGCCGCCGCAGCATTTCGAGTGTGAAGAGCAGGGCCAGCGACAGGAGTATGAGCAGCGTAGCGACGGCCAGGATGGTGGGATTGATCTGTTCCCGCAGGCCCGCGAACATTTCGCGTGGAATGGTGCGCTGCTCCGGGCCGGCGAGAAACAGCACCAATACGACCTCGTCGAACGAGGTCACGAAAGCGAACAAGGCGCCCGACGCGACCCCGGGCCGGATGAGCGGGATGACGATATCGCGGAAGCTGCGCAGCGGTGACGCACCCAGGCTCAGGCCCGCGCGATATAGCGATTGGTCAAAGCCGGAAAGCGTGGCGGTCACGGTCAGAATCACAAAGGGCACGCCCAGCGCGGCATGCGCGATGATAAGGCCGGTGTAGGTCGCCACCAGGTTGAATCGCGTGTAGAAGAAGAACATGCCGGCTGCGACGATGATGAGCGGCACGATCATGGGCGAAAGCAACAGCGCCGTGATCAGCCGACGCAGGGGCATAGCCTCGCTGCTCAAGCCCACAGCGGCCATGGTGCCTAGGACGGTGGCGATGACGGTGGCGGCCAGCCCGATGAAAAAACTGTTCTGGATGGCGAGTATCCAGTTGCCGGTGGTGAAGATGCGCTCGTACCAGCGCAGCGACCAGGCGTCGGGATCTAGGCGCAACATGCCCGGCGTGAAGCTGAAGAATGGCTCAGCATTGAACGACAGGGGCACGATGACCAGAATCGGCAGAATCAGGAAGAACAGCACCGCCCAGGCCCAGGCCGCTACGAGCCAACGCGCCGCGCGCTGCCAGGGTCCGTAATGTATGGAATGTTCGTTCATTGGCGTGTCCTTCTTGCGCTTATCCCAGGCGGATGTTTCTGGCGCCGACCAGCCGGTCGTACGTCCAGTAGAGCGCCAGGATCAGGACGAGAAGCAGAGTCCCCAATGCCGCCGCGAGCCCCCAGTTGTTCGACTGCTGCATGTGAAACGCGATCAGGTTGGAAATCATCTGGCCGTCGGTGCCACCTACCAGCGCGGGGGTGATGTAGTAGCCCACCGAGATAATGAACACCAGGAGCGAACCGGCGCTCAGCCCGGGCAGGCTCAGCGGCAGAACGACTCGCACGAAGGCGCCGATCGGTCGGCTTCCCAATGACATCGCCGCCCGCATGTAACTCGGATCCAGCCCTCGCATGACGCTGTAGAGCGGCAGCACCATGAAAGGCAACAGAATGTGGGTCATTGCGATCACGGTGGCCGTACGGGTGTATAGCAGCTCCAGCGGTTGATCGATGACATTCAGTGCTTGCAGTACGGAATTGATGACGCCGTTGGTCTGTAGCAGGGCGATCCAGGCCGTGGTGCGCACGAGCAGGGATGTCCAAAACGGCAGCAGCACCAGAATCATGAGCAGGTTGGCTTTACGGGCGGGCGCCTGAGACAAATACCAGGCAAGCGGGTAGCCCAGCACAATGCACAGCAAGGTGATGGTGAGCGCCATCCCGAGCGTACGGCTGTAAAGCTGAATGTAGATGCGAGCCGACTCGCGTGCCTGGATTTCGCCTGCCGCATTGCGCTCAAGGTCCAGTGCCGTAAGGTAATGATTGAGTGTATGCACGGCCCCGACTTCGTCGATGGCACGCCATAACCCATTCTGCGACCAGCGCTTGTCCGCCTGTTCGAGGCGTTCGGCACCCGACCCGCGTAGCTCCTGCTCATCGATGTTGCGCATTTTGCGCGCCGTGGCGTTGATCAGGCTGGACGCGCCCGGGTAGGCCCGGTTCACCGCCGCTGCCAGTATGCCGGCACGCCGTTCCTGTGCGAGTACACGCAGTTCGCGCGCCAGGGTCGACCGTGTGGCGACCGGTGGCAGACCGTCGCCGTCCCATTCTGCGAGGGCTTCCAGTGTCTCGGGAATCAGCTCCGCAACCGCCGGGTTATAGACGCTGCGATAGAGCATGGTGCTGATCGGCGCCACGAAAGCGAAAAATATGAAAGCCAGCAGCGGCACGACGAGGAGCAGGCTGGCACGCCGACGGCGTGCCAGCGCCTTGCGCTCCTGCGCGGCTTCCTCACTGCTTAAGTAGCCACTCATTGAATTTTTCGCCGAGGTTTTCGCCGTAGTCGGCCCAGAAGATGCCGTCGGCCTTCAGTCCGGCGTCCAGGTGGGCGGTGGGCAGATGGTCGACGACGTCTTTATCGACCAGTTCCATGGAGGACTTGCGGGGCGGGCCGTAGGCGACATCCTGGAAGCCGGAGAGCGCCTTCGTCGTGGTGGTGAAGGCCACGAACTCAAGGGCCTGCTTCAGCTTGGGCGTGCCTTTGACGATGCCCCAGGCATCGAGGTCGTACAGGTGGCCGTCCCACACGATGGTGAAGGGCTTGTTCTCGCGGCGGATGGCATCGAAGAAGCGACCGTTGGCAGACTGAACGAAGACTGCGCCGCCGTCGTTCAGGAGCTGGGGTGCCTGCGACCAGCTGTCGAACCACACGATTTCATGCTTGATGGAATCCAGCTTGGCGAACGCCTGGGCCTGGCCCTCGGGTGTGGCGAGCACTTCATAGACCTTGTCTGCCGGTACGCCGTCGGCCAGCAGTGCCCATTCCAGGTTGACCTGTGGGCGCTTGCGCAGGGCGCGTTTACCGGGGAATTTCTTCAAATCGAAGAAGTCCTGCATGGTTGCGGGTTTGTCGCCGGTAAGGGTGTCGTGGTTGTAGGCGAAAACGGTACTCCAGACGATTTCGCCCACGCCGCATTCATTGGAAAGTGCATCCGGTATGAAGTCCTCCTCTGCGGCGGTGCCATTCGGAGCCGGCTCCAGAATGTCGCGCGGGATAGGCTCGAGCAAGCCTTCCGAGCAGGCGCGTTCAAGGTCGATGGTTTCGATGTCCACCACGTCCCACTGGATGTTGCCCGACTGAACTTGTGCCTTGATCTCGGCGACGCCGCCGGTGTAGTTCTCGAACAGCACTTTGTTGCCGGTGGCCTTCATGTACGGGTCGATCTGGTGGACTTGTTGGGCCGCGCCGTAGGCCCCTCCGAATGAAACGACTGTAAGGGTTTCCTGGGCAGCGGCAGGTGCGCTCGCGGCCAGGCCGCCGGCCAGGACCGCAAGGCATAGGGTACTGAGCTTCTTCATGGCGTATCTCCTTGGACTGCAGGGGTGGGGGTGGGATGAAAGGCGAAACTGTACTGCATCGACCAGAACAGCTTGGCCGGCTGGCCTTCTGCAAGTCGGGGTGCGCGGTCGTCGTTCATGGTCTTGACCACGATGCGGGTGCCGTCGGCCAATTCGAAGAAGTAACGGATGAAATCGCCGACATAGTGCTGCGTGACCAGGCGGGCACTCAGCACGTTGGTATGGGCGGCTGCGGGTGTGTCTTCAATGAGTATCCCAAGCTTCTCGGGGCGTACCGACAGCACGCAAGGCGCGTCTTTCTCGCGGAAGTCGCCATGTGCCGCCTGCAAGCGAGTTCCGTCGCGTAGCGTGACGCTCACGGTACCGTCGGCATTCAACGAGCCCGTTCCGGGCATCAGGTTGTTTTCCCCGATGAACCCGGCAACGAAGGCGTTGGCGGGTTGTTCATAGAGTACGTCCGGCGTGGCATATTGCTGAACCACGCCGTGGTTGAAGACGGCGATTCGATCCGACATGGTCAGCGCTTCCGCCTGATCGTGCGTGACGTAGACCATCGTGCAGCCCAGTTGCCGGTGCAGCCGCGAGATCTCGAACTGCATCTGCTCGCGCAGCTTCTTGTCCAAAGCGCTGAGCGGTTCGTCCATGAGCACCAGGTCCGGCTCGAATATAAGTGCGCGCGCCAGTGCCACACGTTGTCGTTGGCCGCCAGATAGCTGCGCCGGATGCCGGCTACCGAAATCGTCCAGTTCCACGAGTTTCAAGTAGCGCGCCACACGTTCGCGAATCTCAGCCTGCGACAACTTACGCACTTTTAGCGGGTAGGCGAGGTTCTCGGCCACCGTCATGTGCGGGAACAGGGCGTAGTTCTGGAACACCATGCCGATATTCCGTTCATAAGGTGCACTGCGGGCGATGGATTCGCCGTTGATATGAATGTCCCCGCTCGTGACGTGCTCGAATCCAGCCAGCATCATGAGCACGGTGGTCTTGCCGGACCCGGACGGGCCGAGCAAGGTCACGAACTCCCCGCGGTGCACATCTAGACAGAAGTCGCGCACGACAAGGTTGCGGCGGTCGTAGGTCTTCTTAACGTTGCGAAATTTGAGAAACACGTCGGCTTCGGGTGGGAGGGATCCCGCGCCCGGGCTTATGGTCATCAGCAGCCTCGAATGGTTCTTGGTTTGTGGCAGACTAGCAAGGGGCCGTAAGGCCCGTCGACATTTTCCAATCTTTCTGTTCGATCTGGCTAGGGATCTTCATGCGATTCATTCATGCTGCGGATATCCATCTGGATAGCCCTTTAAGAGGGCTGGGGTCCTATGATGACATACCCGTCGACACGCTGCGTGGGGCCTCCCGTGCGGCATTTTCCCGCCTGATCGAGGAAGCCCTTTTGCGCGAGGTCGACTTCATGGTGATCGCCGGCGACCTGTACGACGGCGACTGGAAGGACCATAACACTGGTATCTATTTTGCGCGTCAGATGGGGCGGCTGCGCAATGCGGGTATTCCCGTTTACGTCCTGCACGGCAATCACGATGCGGAAAGCGTCATGACCCGCAGGCTGGCACTGCCCGAGAACGTACACGTGTTTCGTGCCGGCAAACCCATCACTTTCATTCTGAGAGATCACAAGGTTGCCCTGCATGGCCGTAGCTTTCCTCAAGCCGCGGTCACCGAAAACCTGGCAGCGGCGTATCCGGACCCGCTGCCAGGTCACTTCAATATTGGTGTGCTGCACACCGCACTGGAAGGCTACGCGGAGCACGCGAACTATGCGCCCTGTACGCTTGAGCAGCTACATGCACGAGGCTACCAATATTGGGCGCTGGGCCATGTCCACGAGTTCCGCATCTTTCCCGGTCCGGTGCCGGTCGTCTTTCCTGGAAATATTCAAGGACGGCATATCCGCGAACAGGGGCCGCGCGGAGCCGTGCTGGTGGAGTGCAAGGAAGGCAACGTCGAGTCGATCGAGCGTCTGGAGGTCGATGTGTTGCGCTGGCATGCGCTTGCGGTCGATGTTTCGAATTGCGCTACGGGTGCCGACGTCCTCTCGTGTGTCCGGGAAGCGCTAGAGGAAGTCCTGACCAATCAGGCGGCGCAACGGCCCTGTGTGCTGCGTGTCACACTGGAAGGCGAAACGCCCCTGCATGGTGAGCTGCTAGGGCGCCCGGTGCAACTGCGTGCCGACGTACTCGCCATCATGGGTGCATTGGCCGGCGACCGCCTTTGGTTGGAGAAGCTGCGCGTGCAGACACGTCCGCCGCAACAGCGGACGCCGAGTGCGGCCTCCGACGACCTGGTTACGCTGCTTGCCGAAACGGTGAGCGATCCCGATTTCCCTTCGAGTCTCAAGGAAGATCTTCAGCTCTTGCTCGACCGCGCGCCCTACGAGGTCTCCCAGCAGTTGCCCCTGATCACCGATCTGAGGGACGGGCGAGTCGAGGATTTGCTGCGCGACGCCGCGGCATCGGTCCTCAATCGTCTTGAGCGGGAGGCCTGACATGCGGTTCGAGGCCATTCATTTGCGCCGCTACGGTCATTTCTCGGACCGATCCCTGGCCTTTCCGGCAAAGGACTGCGACTTTCATTTGATCCTGGGGCCCAACGAGGCCGGTAAATCCACGTTACGCCAGGCGATTCGCGACTTGCTTTTCGGTATTCCCATGAACACGCCGATGAGCTTTCTTCATCCGGGGGCCGATTTAGAGCTGGCTGCGGTGTTGTCTGGAAATCCCGGAGAACTTGCGTTCGGACGCCGCCGCAAGCGTAACGGCGGGCTGGTGGATGCGAATGGGGACCCGTTGCCGGCCGAGCGGCTCGGCGCATGGTTGGGTGAAGTGAACGAGGCGTTCTATGAACGCATGTTCGGGCTCGATCATAGGCGTTTGGAGCAGGGCGGCAAGGCGATGCTGCAGGCAAGCGACAGCGTGGATTCGGTACTTTTCCAGGCCGCCGCCGGCGTGGTGGCACTCAATGGTGTGCTGGAAGCCTTGAGAGCAGAGTCCTCGGCTTTGTGGGCGCCACGGCGCAGTCGTGAGCGCGCGTGGTATGCGGCGGCTGATCGATTGGCGGACGCCGAGGCGGTGCTGAAGGCGGCGACCGTACGTCCTTCCGCATGGGTGGAGGCGGACCGGGAAAGCCGTCGGCTGGATCAGGCTTACGTTCAGGCCGAGGCGGAACATGCCAGGTTGTTGGCGCAGGTGCGCGAGTGCGAACGGCTACGCCGCAGTGCGCCGCTTCTGGCGCAGATTCGACAATACGAAGCCATGGTGGATAGCGCCGGGTCAGCAGGCAGCGGCCCTGATTCCGCCGCGTACGCTTCCTGGCTGGTGTACCAGGGCGATATCGTGGCACTGGGCGAAACGCGTTTGCGCGTGGCGGACCATCAAGGCAGCATTGAGCGGTGCGACTCTCGCATACAGATGCTCTGGGCGCGCTTGGGAGATGTTCTGCGCCGGCTAGGCCGGCCCGTGCCGCCCGCTCAGGCCCAGTCCCTGGGCTCACTGGCGGAGGCTCTGCCTCCTCGTCCCTTGCGCCGCGAGATCGAGCAGCTGCAACGGCAGGGTCGTGAGCTGGACGCGGAATGCCAGGCGGCCGCGCTGGCGCTTGCGGGCCGGAGGGCCGAGTCGGAACGGTTGCGGAACGAGATCGAGAGCCTGCCCGCAGTCGTGGTGGGGGATAGCCTGCGCGTGGCATTGGACGCGGCGACCGCGGTCGGCGACCTCGACGAGCAACTGCAGGCGGCGCGCCGACGGGTGGAACAGGAGGTAGAGACATTGCGCCGACGCTTGCGGGCGTTGACCCAGCCGGGGGTTACGCCGCCGGAGGAAGTTACTGCGGCCGCGGCCTGGTTGGCGGACATGGAGGTCTACACCAGTGGCCGTCTGGTGGAACAGGCGCAGCAACGCCAGCGCCTACAGGCGGATATCGCCGCACTGGATGAACGCATACGCGAAGGCGGCTTTCACTTGCAGCACGCGGAATTGGAACTTGAGCAATTCCGCCGCTCCCGTGAGGCCGTTTCACGGGAGGAGGTGCTTGCCGCTAGGAAAGACCGGGACGCCTTGTGGGAGCGGATGGCCGCAGGCGGTCCGCTCAGTCCGTCCGACGTGGAGCAGTTCAAGCGGCTGATACAGCATGCCGATAACCTGGCGGACTTGCACCTGCAGGCGGTGGGAGACGCCGCGCGTTTGGAAGCGTTGCAGCATGAGGCTGAACGGCGGAAAACGGCGTTGACGGCATTGCGCGGGGCGCAGGCCAAAGCGAGGGAGGCACTTGCGGCTCACGAAAAGGCGTGGGCGAATGAATGCGTAGAAAGGGGTCTACCCGTGCTTTCGCCCACGGATCTGCAGGCATGGCAAGCCGAGCGCGTCGCGGTGCTGACGGCGCACGAAAGAGTCGTAGCGGTCGAAGCCGAAGCAGAGGCGCTCGCTCGTCGCCACGAAACCGTTCTACAAGGCCTGCTCGAAGCCCTGGCGGCCGAGGGGCAGTCGATCGACCGCGGCTCGCTATTCGCCGTGTGTGCGCATGCCCGCTCACTGCTGCAGACGGCGGACAAGAACCTGGCGCGACGGCAAGTGTTGACGGAGCAACGGGCGCAGATCGAGTCTCGCTTGCCCGAGCTGGAGGCCGCTGTGCAGCGTTATGAGTCCGAGCGCTCCGGCTGGCGCGATCGCTGGCACGATGCCCTGGCGCGCGCGGGTCTGCCGCCGACCGCGGAGGCCGCCTATGTGGAAGAAGCCATTACCTTGCTGGCAGACGCGGACGAACTTGCCGCACAGCTGCGGGACAGCCACGCGGAGCGCGATCGTCTTGTCATGGAACGTGAAGCGTATCGGCGCGAAGCGGAGCGTCTCGCACAGCAGTTGAACGATCCGAACTTCGACCCGAGCTCGATCGACGATCATGTCCGGCGCTGGCAGGCCGAATTAGAACAGGCGCGCATGGCCCAGCGAAGCCGGGACGAGGCCGCTCAGAAACTTCGAGAACTCACTGATCGGCTGTTGGTGGAAGGCGAGGGCCGGTCGCGGCAGCAGATCGAGGACGAGCTGGAAGGCGTGGATGTCTCTACTTTGGCGGAACGATCCGACGCCTTGGGCGCAGAACTGGAACAGGCCGCTGCCACGCGCAGCCGCCTGGCGGTGGAACGGGCGGCAGCCCACCAGGCACTGGATGCCATTTCAGGCGGTGATGCGGCCGCTCAGGCCGAAGCGCGGCGTCAGGAAGCGCTGGCCGACATGGCCGAGATTGCGGAGCGCTACATCCGCCTCCAGGCGGAACAACGGCTCTTAGAACGCGTGATGGAACGCTATCGCGAGCGTCGCCAAGGGCCGCTACTTGCTCGGGCCGGTGCACTGTTCAGCGATCTGACGTTGGGCGCACACAAGGGACTGATGGTGGACAGCGACGAGGCTTTGCTGCACGCGCGCCGGGCGGATGGGCAGTTAGTGCCGCTGGAGGGCTTGAGCGACGGGACGCGGGACCAGCTGTATCTGGCCTTACGCTTGGCGGCCTTGGAGCTTTATCTCGACAACGCCGCGCCCATGCCCTTCATTGCGGACGATCTGTTCATCAATTACGACGACGGCCGTGCCATCGCGGGCCTGAAACAATTGGCCGCGTTGTCCGGACGCACCCAGGTGCTGTTCCTGACTCACCACGCGCACATGGTGGAGCTTGCACAGGAGGCATTGGGCGGGCCCGTCACCGTGATCGAGCTCGCAGAGACGGATTAAGAAGGGCTCGGCTGCCGAGCGTCGGCTCGCTATACTGGCCGCCTAAGAAAATGACTCAGGAGACATCAATATGCCGCAGCGCGACGCTATCTGTGCGTATCCGCTACCCGACCCCGCCACGCTCGACGAGGACCTGCAGGCCGTATTCGGCAAATGTGTGGACAAGCTGGGACTGATTCCGAATGTGCTTGCCACCTACAGTCTACGGCCGCAGCGCCTGCGCAATTTCATGGCCATGTACAACGAGGTCATGTTCTCCGATTCTGGCCTGAGCAAGCTAGAGCGCGAGATGGTGGCGGTTGTGGTGTCCAGCGCCAATCGTTGCTATTACTGTCTGGTGGCGCACGGACAGGCGGTGCGCGCGTTGTCGGGCGACCCGCAGCTGGGCGAGATGCTGGTGATGAATTATCGGGTGGCGCCCTTGGATGAGCGTCAGCGCGCCATGCTCGATTTCGCCTGGAAGCTGACGAAGACGCCGGCGGAGGTCGGCGCGGCGGATCGCACGCGTTTGCACGAGCTGGGATTTACGCCAGAAGACGTCTTCGACCTGTCCGAAACCGTCGCGTTCTACAACTTCTCCAATCGTGTGGCGACGGCGTTGGATATGATGCCGAATCCCGAATACCACGGTATGGATAGGCCGGAACCGTTTATTCCGCCCGTGCCCGTCAAAAAGTGATTCAGGTGATCAACGCAATCAGAGCGCTGATTGATATGAAGGACAGGACCGTGCACAGCAGCAGGGCGGCGGAGCTTCGGTCCTCCAATCCATAACGCATGCCCAAGATGGGCAGGATGCTGAGCGTCGGCGCGGCGGCGAACACGAGTCCCGCCTTGCGCAGCGTAGGATCCAGGCCGGGGATCGCCATGAACGCCAGAGCCGTCAGGGCAGGGTGCAGCACTAACTTGCCGAACGTGATGATCCCAGCATCCGCCAACATACCTTTGGGACGCAGACCCTGAAGGTTGCCGCCCACTGCGAACAGCGCCACGGGAGCGGCGGCCATGGCCAGCATGTCTACTACCTCGAGGGCGACGCCGGGTAACGGAATCTGGAACACGGCGAGTAACAGGCCCAGTGTGATCGCAATCAGTAGCGGGCTGCGGGTCAGCCGCTTGAGTGTGACACCCAGCCGCAGCAACAGATGCCGTTCGGCTTGTTTGCCCCCGGCGTCTGCGATGGCCATCGCCAAGGGAATCATCAGCATGCTTTCGACCATGATCGTCATGGCCACGGCCCTTGAAGCGGGCTCTGTTCCCAGTACGACCGTACAGATCGATACGCCGATGAAGCCGCTGTTCGAAGAGGACATGCCGAGGCTGGCCATGCTGCACTCCGCAATACTGCTTCGGCGCCACCATCGGTAGACCATCATTCCGGCGGCAAAGAGTACCAGCGAAGCCAGCCCGTAGCCCGCTAGAAACATCGGATCGAAGGAATCCTTCAGCGGCTTGTTGGCCATGCCGCGTACGATGAGCGCGGGCAGGGCGATCGTAATGACGAAGCGCCCCATGCCGCGCGTGGTGTCGCGGTCCACCAGACCCGTCAGCACGGAAATGTAGCCCAGGCCGATGAGAACGAAGATCGGCGCGGTGAGGGAAAGGATATCGGACATGATCCGGGGTTTGGAAATGAAGACGCGGCCCGTCGGCCGCCGCAGCTATTGTACGCGCAGCCGTCCGTGTGCCTCCGATCCCCATATTTCCGCGGGAAATAAGCAAAGTGAAGAAAATTGGTTTTCTGGGAATATGGACGGTAATAAAGTACAGGCTTAGCAAGCAATCTTTACGCAAGGCGGCGTCCGTCCATCCATGAAGTTTTCCTTCCAGAACATCCAGAAATCCTTCTCCGACCTGCACGTCATCGAATCCTTCTCGCGCGAGATCGACGACGGCGAACTGGTCGCCTTAGTGGGTCCTTCCGGCTGCGGCAAGTCCACGTTACTGCACATGGCAGCAGGACTGGAGCGGCCGAGTGGCGGGAAGGTCCTGGCGGACGGTAAGCCCATCAAGGGCCCGCATCCTGAGCGTACGCTGATGTTCCAAGAGAATGCGCTGTACCCCTGGCTTACGTTGGAACAGAACGTCGCCATGGCGCTGGAGCTCCAGCGTGTCGACAAGCGCAAGGCGCGCGAGCTGGCGCGAGAATGGTTGGCCAAGGTGAAGTTGGCCGGCTTCGAAGATTACTTTCCGCAGCAGGTTTCAGGCGGCATGCGCCAACGCACGGCTCTGGCCCGTGCCTTCATTTCACAACCCAAGGCCTTGCTGCTGGACGAACCTTTCGGCGCACTTGATGCGCTCACGCGCATGACCCTGCAGGACGCTTTACGCGACCTCATTCGCGAGGTGGCGCCCACTGTGTTGTTGGTTACCCACGACGTGGATGAGGCCCTGTTTCTCGCAGACCGAATTCTGGTCTTCAGCGCAAGACCGGCCATCGTACTGAAAGAATTCAACTTGGCGCACCAGGAAAAAACCCACGACCTTTCCGAATTCGCGCCCATGCGCCGAGAGATTCTCGGCCTGCTGGGCATCCGTGACGACTCCGATGAGCCGTCCACCTCCGACACAGACACCGTTTACTCCACTGAGGAAGTCGCAGCATGAAATTCACCCGTCTATTGATCCCCGTCCTGGCGCTGGCCTTCGCGGGACAGGCTTTTGCCGCGGAAAAACTCCGTGTGGGCTATCTGCGCGTCATGGATGATGCACAGGCTATCGCCGCCTATGAAGGCGGCTTCTACGAGAAACACGGGCTGGATGTCGAGCTGGTTGAGTTCAGCTCTGGCACCGATCTCATCAAAGCAATTGTGGGCGGCCAGCTGGACACCGGCGTATTGGGCTTCACCAATGCTGCCTCGTGGTCTTCGCGCGGCGCCGACTTGAAGGTCGTGGGCGGCGCCCAGCACGGCTATCACGCAATCGTGGTGCGCGACGAAGCCAATGTGAAGACGGTTGCCGATCTGAAAGGCAAGACGCTGGCTTCGCAACGCGAAGGCAGTACGGCCGACACCGTCCTGCGCGGTGTGGTGCTCAAGAATGCCGGCCTGGCTCAGGGAGACGTCAACGTCATGGGCGTGAGCCCGCAAGTCGCGGTCCAATCGCTCGTCGGTAACCGCGTCGATGCTGCCTTCTTGTTCGAGCCGCAGGCCAGCATTGCCAAGCTGGTCGCTCCGGTCACGCAAATCTACGAGATCGGCCAGGAATGGCCTTTCCCCTGCATGGTGGTGATCACGTCCGGTGAAGTGCTCAAGGAGCGCAAGGATGCCGTCTGGAAGTCGCTGGACGCGCAACGAGACGCCATCGAGCTGCTGCAGAACAAGCCCGAGGAAGCGGCAAAGCTGATTGCTTCCTACTTCATCGCCGAACCTTCGCTCAAGACTTTCGACGGCAAGGAAATTCCGCGCGAAGAAGTGATTCGCGACGCTATCAAGACGCAGACCTTCAGCCCGATCCTGACTCCCCAGGAAATCGAGCGCATGCAGGAAATCGCTGACATCATGCAGGCGCAGGGCTCGCTCAAGACCCGCGACGGCCAACGCTTCGATGTGACGCAGATCGTCGACCTGGAGTGGCAGAAGGAACGCCAGCTCTGAGGCAGTGACGGGCAAGTACCGCCGCTCGTCCGGGGCGGCTTCCGCAGGTTCATCCAAGTCGAACCTTCTGGCGACCGGTCGCGTACCGGTCGCCGCGTTTTTTGAAGCAAGTGAATGAGTACACAAAAGCGATTGACGGGGCCACTGAAGAAGGCGGCCATGATGGTGGCCGTGCTGGTGATCCTGCTGATTTGGCAGGCCGCAGCATGGTCATTGCCGGACTTCCTGATGCCTGATGTGCATTCCGTGATGCTACGGCTATGGGAGGACATTCAGTCGGGCGACTTTCGTGCTGCGCTCACCGGCAGCCTGAGCCGCTTGGGTCTCGGTTATGGCTTTGCGCTGCTGTTTGGAGTCGGTTTCGGCTTGTTGGGCGCATTGCTGTTCTTCTTCCGTGAAGTGCTGAAGAACGCCATCATCATTCTTCAGTCCATCCCCTCCATTGCCTGGGTGCCGCTGTTCCTGATCATGATGGGCTTTGGCAACCTACCCATCATCGTGGTCATCGCGCTTTCCGCGTTCTTCCCCGCCGCCTTGTCGGTTATGAATGCCACCGAGAGCGTTCTTGCCGTACATGTGTCGGCGGCGCGAGTGATGGGAGCGAGCCGTTGGGACATGGTTCGCCGGGTCTATCTGCCGGCAGTGATGCCCGAGCTAATCACGGGCGCCCAGCTCGCCTTTGGCAACGCATGGCGCGCGTTGATCTCGGCGGAAATGTTGATCGGCTTCGGGCAGGGCCTGGGCCGCACTCTGGCGTATGCGGGCGAGACGGCCGACATGATGGGCGTGATGGCGAATATTCTCACCATTGCGATTCTGGCCACCCTGATAGACCAAGTTCTTCTCGAAAACCTCAAGCGCAAGGTACTGCGGTATCAATATGTCTAAGGTCGCCTATTTCGCATTGATCGTTGCCGCGGTTCTCGGCGTGTCGGCCGGCGCCGTCGGTCAGACCGTCCCTGCAGGTGAGGGCGATGCCGTCGCGCCCGAAAAAACAGCGGTCGCTGGCGTCACACAGGCCGCCCCTGTCTCCCTCGGGCTGCCCTACGTGGTGCCGCCCCATGTACCGGGCGCCAAAGTGCGCACACCCGAAGGGTTGGCACCCTTGCTGGCGGAGCAGTTGGCTCGCAGCCTGCCGTTGGAGCAGGTTGCTGTGCCTCGCGCGGTTCATCGGCAAATCGACGCCCGAGCCGCACCCGCCACGGACATATTGTTGCTGCCGCTCGACCAGGGCGAACTCGTGGGAGACGAACACGTGGTCGTTCCGACCGGGTATCGCGCGGGTGTCATGGCCATCATGCGCACCGATACCGATATCCGAAGCTGGGAAGACCTGCGCGGCCGTACTGTCTGCCTGACTGAGGGCGGCGGCCTGGTCGGCCAGATGCAGGCGCGTCACGGCGCCATCGAGAAAGTGTTTCGTGCGCCCGCCGACGCCTTGCTTGACTTGCGTATCGGTGGCTGTGATGCAGCCGTGCACGACAGCACCATGTTGGAAGCGGTATTGGCCTTCCCCGAATGGAAAAAGTTTTCCGCTCGTCTGCCTGTGCAGCGAGAAAAGGATCTGGCTTTCATCCTGCCTAAAGACGAGCCCGCTTTGATCGAAGCCGTGCAGTCTGAAGTCCGACAGTGGCGCCAGACGGATCTTCTCGCTCGGCTCACGCGACAGAGCGCGCAGGATATCGCCTTTGAGGTCTATCTCGACCAGGAAGCGCCTGACTGCCACTGAAGCCTCGCGCGTCGTAGTTTCGTTACGCAGACGGTGGCGTGCCACTACAATGGCTCATTGCTGATCAGCTTGGCGGTCCCCCATGGCAGAGCCTGTATCCACATCGAAACGCGAGGGCTTTTCTTCCGCGCTGGGGGTCCTCGCCGCCACCCTCGGCTCCGCCGTCGGCTTGGGGAATATCTGGAAGTTTCCCGCCCTTACCGGTGCCAACGGCGGCGCAGGTTTCCTGCTGATTTATCTATGTGCGACCTTGCTCGTTGGTCTGCCAGTCATGATCGCTGAGCTGGCCATCGGCCGCCGGGCGCGAGCCAATCCCATCGCAGCGCTTAAGACCATGGCCCCGCAGGGGTCGGGATGGTGGCTGGTGGGCGTTTCCGGTATGGCCGCGGCGTTCCTGATCATGGCGTTCTACTCGGAAGTCGTCGCCTGGGTTTTCGCCTATGTGTGGAAATCCATCGAGGGGTCTGCGCTCAGCAGCGATGCCTCGGTGACCGAGGCGGCCTTCGCCAGCCTAGTTTCCAGCCCCTGGCAGTCGCTGCTGTGGCAGTGGGTGGTCTTGCTGTTGATCGGCGGTATTCTGCTGAAGGGAGTAGTGCGCGGCATTGAAGCAGTCACCAAACGGCTCATGCCCGTGCTGTTCCTGCTTCTCGCTGGGCTTTGCGTGTTCAGCCTAACGCTGGAAGAGGCGAGGGCCGGCCTGTCCTTTCTATTCTGGCCCGAGTTCGAGAAGCTGGACGGCACAGTCGTACTCACCGCCGTCGGTCTCGCCTTTTTCAAGTTGTCCATCGGCATGGGAACCATGCTGACCTATGGAAGCTACTTCCGCGACGATCAGAACATTCCCGCCACGGCGGGCCGCGTCATGTGTGCCGATTTGGCGGTATCGCTGTTGGCCGGGATCGCAATCTTTCCGGCTGTGTTCACCTTCGGATTCGAGCCCACCGCGGGGCCGTCGTTGGTGTTCATCACGTTGCCGGCCGTATTTTCCCAGCTGCCTTTCGGTCAGGGGCTGATGGTGGTGTTCTTCATTCTCACCTCCATTGCCGCCATCGGCGCCATGCTTTCGCTGCTAGAGGTGCCGGTACTGATTCTGCACGAGCGGCTGGGCCTGTCCCGGCCCAAGGCCATAGCGATCTGCGTGGCTATCGTGGCGATCATGGGCTCTGCGTGCGCGTTGTCCGGCAGCGTGCTGGCCGACTTCCGCCTGTTCGGACGCAACATGTTCAATCTGATGGATTTCGTGTCGTCAAACCTGTTGCTGCCGCTTGGGGGCATCTTCATTGCCCTGTTTGCCGGCTGGGTGTGGGGTCGCGAAGCCTTAACGCAGGCCGTGTCCAACAACGGGGAATTGGGTAACGCCCGGCTGGCGGGCGTGCTTGTGGTCCTGCTGCGCTATGTATCGCCTTTATTGATCCTCGTCGTGATGCTACACGGCCTGGGGTTTATTTGATGGCGGCGGGGTCGCAGCTTTCCGATCCCTGGTAGCCCGCCTGCGTGACGTGCGCACCCGGCGGTACATCGTTGATCAGCCAGACGTTGCCGCCAATGGTGCAACCTCGGCCCAGGGTCACCCGGCCCAGGATGGTGGCGCCGGCATAGATGACGACGTCGTCTTCCACAATGGGGTGGCGCGGCAGGCCCTTGGTGAGTGCGCCGTCGGTATCGGCGGGGAAGCGCTTGGCACCGAGTGTGACCGCCTGGTAGATTCGAACCCGATCGCCGATGATCGCAGTCTCGCCGATCACCACTCCCGTACCGTGGTCGATGAAGAAGTGCTCGCCAATCTGCGCGCCGGGATGAATGTCGATACCGGTTTCCGAGTGCGCGATCTCCGACACCATGCGAGCGAGCAGCGGCAGTTCCAGTTTGTAGAACTGATGCGCGATGCGATGGTGAATCATGGCGTGCAAGCCGGGGTAGCACAGAAGAATCTCGTCCACGCTGCGTGCCGCCGGGTCGCCGGCGTAGGCTGCCAAGGTGTCTGAATCGAGGAGCCGGCGAATCTCCGGCAGCGCGTTCGCAAAGGCCTGCACGCGTTCAACCGACTGTTGCTCAAGCGTCTGCTCGTCCAGCGGAGCTTGGCGATGCGGATAAGCTAGTTCCAGTCGTACCTGCCCGAGCAATGCGTGCAGCGCCGAATCCAGCGTGTGGCCGACGTAGAAATCTTCGCTTTCCTGCCTGAGGTCGATTGGACCGAGGCGCATGGGGAACAGAATGCCGCGCAGATCGGTGATGATGGCCTTCAGGGCTTGAGGGGAGGGGAAGTTTCGTCCGCCTGACTCCAGGGGCCGGCCTTGGGACACCCGCCATTGCTGCCGGATGTAGGCCAGTTCGGAAACGATCGGTTGGATGTCGAATACTGCCATGCTGAGTAATACCTGCGCGTAGTGGTTCAGGAAGTTGGAGCCATCATAGCAACTGGATGGCTGAAGGGATCATGATAATCAAAGTATGGGCGGCGCCACGTTGAAGCTGGAGAGGAAGCGCTGGAGCGCCTTTGTATCGCCCTCTACGCGGCAATCGCCGGATTTCAGGGCGTCGGACAAGGGTCGTTTTCCATAGGCCAGATGCAGCACGGTGACGGGTTCAGCGTGCAGTGTGGCCTGGGCCCAGCCTGCCGTTTCGGTGGGCGGGCAGGGCGGTTCGCCCCTAACTACGCCCAAGCGCCCGTGGTCGATTGCAACATGATAAGCATGTCGGTCCATGACGAGCGTGATCCGGCGGACCAGATGATTTGCCTGCGCGGGATCGAACATGGCTTTGAAGGACAAGGCCATGGCATCGGCCGTAAGCGGGCGACCGCGCTGGAATGCCGGCGAGCGCACACCCCACTTCAGCAGGGCCATGATCGCTTCTTCCAATTCCATTCCCCAGGGGGTCAGACCGTACACGCGACACGCCGCCGGGGGCGGGAGTTCAATGTGCTGGATGACGCGTGCTTCGTGCAGATCACTGAGCCGTTGCGTCAGTACGTTAGGGCTGATGCCTTGCAATACTTGGCGCAGGTCGGAAAATCGCCGCGGACCAAGTAGCAGTTCGCGAATGATGAGCAGCGCCCAGCGTTCGCCGACCAGATCCAGCGCATGCGCCGCGGCGCAACCATCATCGTATCGTCGGCGTACTCGATTGGACGCGGCGCGTGCCGACATGCCATTTGAAGGTTCGGCGGTTTCCGGAACTGTGCCGGGTTTTATATGCATGCTCATGCTTCCTAGTATATCGCCCTAATCCTGAAATACAATTTGTTAGTATTAAATTAGGACTATATGGTGCTACATTGAGGCTGCCGACGCGTCTGCCGCCCGTAGCATCCGTATCCATTCATGGCGGCAGTTTTCCCCGGCGAGGAGACATGAATGAGTACCGATATGGAGAGCGTGACCGCGGAGACAGCGATTTCACAGCTTTACGAGAACTGGTTATCAGCCGTTCGCCGCCAGGATGTCAAAACCATCCTTTCCTTCTATACGGACGATGTTCTGGCTTTTGACGCCATTATGGCGTTGCAGTTCAAAGGCAGGGAGGCCTACGGGAAACACTGGCAGGCTTGCATGGAGTTCTGCCCCATGGGCGACAAGGAGCCGATATTTGAAATGCACGATTTGAGTGTCCGCGCCGACGGAGACATC
Source organism: Burkholderiaceae bacterium (assembly GCA_035306485.1). Classification (GTDB taxonomy): domain Bacteria; phylum Pseudomonadota; class Gammaproteobacteria; order Burkholderiales; family Burkholderiaceae_B; genus Yanghanlia. The sequence continues at coordinate 30,616 of DATGNX010000034.1, read as the reverse complement.
GCCTTCGCACATAGCCTGATGCGCTGCGGCTTCAAAGAAGGCGAGCGCGTAGAAGCCTCGTGGATGCGCATGACGGCCGGGCTGATCAGACAAAACGGGGACTGGAGGATCGCTCATGAGCACTTTTCCTCTCCGTTCGAGATGCCCTCTGGCAAGGCGATGTTCTACCTTCAACCGGATGACGACGGTACTTCCGTGCGGCCGGTTCCAGCCGGTATGAACACGGTGACGCCGCACATTGTCTGCAGCGACGCGCCGGCCGCCATAGACTTCTACAAGAAGGCGTTCAATGCCATGGAGATGCCGCATGGGCGCTTGGAAATGGACGGTGTATTCCTGCATGGCGAGATCGTCATCGGTGACTCGGTGGTGATGATCTCCCAGGAGGACGAGCGTTGCGGCAGTGTCAGTCCGCAGTCCCTGAAGGGCACCCCTGTCGGACTGCACCTTTATGTGCCAGACGTAGATAGCGCGTTCAAGCGTGCCATCGATGCCGGCGCAAAAGAGGAGATGCCCGTAACGGACATGTTCTGGGGCGATCGCTACGGCGTCGTGGTAGATCCGTTCGGACACCGATGGGCACTTGCCACCCACGTGCGCGATGTGTCGCCGGAGGAAATCGTGGAGGCCGCCCGCGAGTTCGCAAAGCAGTTCAGCCAATAGGGTCCAAAAAAGCGGGTGTAGAAAGAGCGCGTGGTGTTCGCGCGTTCGTCGGAAATAAGAAAAGCGCCCCGCTTTTGGCGGGGCGCTTCTTCATGGGGCGATACGGGTTTCGGCGCTTGCGTCGGTCGCTTATTCAGCGGCCACGGCGTGGCCGGCAACCTTGCCTTCAGGCTCGGGATTATTGCGGAAGCGCTGGAAGAGCGTCGCGACAATGGGTCCGGAGATGTTGTGCCAGACGCTGAAGATGGCGCTAGGCACGGCCGCCAACGGCGAGAAGTGGGCGGTGGCCAGCGCAACTCCGAGGCCGGAGTTCTGCATGCCGACTTCGATCGACATCGTCTTGCGCTGCGCGACATTCAAGCCGCAAAGCTTGGCCAACATATAGCCCACAAGCAGCCCCAGGCCGTTATGCAGCACCACCACCGCAAAGATGGTGAGGCCCGTAGTGGCGATACGCTCCTGACTGCCAGCCACGACGGCGGCTACGATGGCCACGATCGCTGCGACGGATACCAGCGGCAGCACCTCCACGAATGCCTTGACGCGCTTGCCCAGCAGAGACTGAACAATCACACCGAGGAGTATCGGAATGATGACGACCTTCACGATGGACCAGAACATGGCGACGGCGCTCACTTCAAGCCAGGCGCTGGCGAGCAGGTAGATCAAGGCGGGGGTTACCACCGGTGCCAGCAGCGTGGTGACGGAGGTAATGGCCACGGAAAGGGCCACGTCGCCGCGTGCCAGATAGGTCATGACGTTGGAAGCCGTGCCGCCGGGGCAGCAACCGACCAGGATGACACCGATGGCGATCTCGGGAGGCAGGGCCAGAACCTTGCACAACGCCCAGGCAAGGGCGGGCATGATGATGAACTGGCCAAGGACGCCGATCATCACGGGTACAGGGCGACGGCCGACTTCGGCGAAGTCCTGCTTGGATAGCGTCAGGCCCATGCCGAACATAACGATGCCCAGCAGAGTGACGACGTGGGGGCCGATCCATTTGAAGGTTTCGGGCGAATAAAAAGCGAGGACGGCGAAAAGCAGCGTCCAAATGGCAAATGTCTTGCCAATGAACTGGCTCAGGCGAGCGAGGGCCTGCATGATGGGATCCTTGTGTGTCGAAAAATGTGATTTCCGGCCACCGGTGTCCTGGCCGCAGGGTGTTGCGGGGAGGGCATTGCGCGTCGAAGGGGGTACGATCGGACGGCGAAAGGCACGCAGGCTGATTGAGCAGCGTGTGGTAGCGACAAACCCGTATTCTACTACGCGCGGCAATGTGGTATGCAAATCACGCCGGCAGCGCGTGCTCGACCACTAGTTGAACAGAGATTCGGCCGTTCCATTCGTTGCGGTCCAGGCGATAGGCAAGTTCCGCCTGGTCGGGAAGCGTTTCGGCGTGATTGAACCAAATCGCATCGAAGCGTTGGGTGCCGCGTTGCAGGAAAAGCTTCAGGTGCTTGCCCTTGAGCAGCCGCTGGTGCAGAACGCGGAAGGTGTCTCGGAAGACGGGCGCCGGAAACCCGGCACCCCAGACTTGTTCCTGCAGTAGGCTCGCCACCTCGATGGTGGCGAAATCCGGTTCCAGTGAGCCGTCGGTTTCGATGATGGGCTCGAATCGGTCGGCGCCGGAAAGTTCCCGCACGGCGGCGTCGAAGCCGTCCACGAAGACGGGATAGGCGGTTTCGGTGAGCGTCAGACCGGCTGCCATGGCATGGCCGCCGAATTTGAGAATGATGCCCGGGTGGCGTTTGGATACCAGATCAAGGACGTCGCGCAGGTGTACCTCGGGCACGGAACGTCCCGAACCCCGCAACGTGCCGTCATCGCAGCGGGCGAAGGCGAGCGCGGGCCGCCAATAGGTTTCTTTTAGGCGCGAGGCCACCAGGCCAACGACACCTTGATGCCAGTCGGGATGGTAGACACAGACGCTGGCTGCACGGGCAGGGGCTTCGTGCGTGAGCACGTTCATGGCTTCCTCCCGCATGGCGAGTTCGATTCCACGGCGTTCCTGGTTGATGGCATCCAGCTGCTGGGCAAGCGCCTGGGCTTCGGCGGGATCGTCTGTTAACAGGCAATGGATGCCCAGGCTCATATCCGCCAGGCGTCCGGCGGCGTTGATCCGCGGACCGAGGCCGAAGCCGAGATCGAAGGCGCTGGCGTTGCGAGGATCGCGTCCGGCGGCGGCAAACAAAGCCCTGACGCCGGCCTGCATGCGTCCGTTACGCATGCGCTGCAGTCCCTGCGTGACAAGCAGGCGGTTGTTGGCGTCTAGTCGCACAACATCGGCGATGGTGCCTAGCGCGACAAGGTCGGCCAGATCGTCCAGGCGGGGTCCGTCATCGACAAAGGCGCCGCGGCGCCTGAGTTCGGCCCGTAGTGCCAGCATCAGGTAGAACACGACGCCCACCCCCGCCAAGTGCTTGGAGGGGAAGCCGCAGTCGGGCTGATTCGGGTTCACGATGGCCAAGGCCCGCGGCAGGGTGTCGCCCGGCAGATGGTGGTCGGTGATGATCACCTCTATGCCGGCGGCTCTTGCAGCCTCCACGCCCTCGACACTGGCGATGCCGTTGTCCACCGTGATGATCAGGTCCGGCTTGCCGGCATGGTGCCGCACTGCCAGATCGACCACTGCGGGCGACAAGCCATAGCCGGTCTCGAACCGGTCAGGCACCAGAAAATCCACCGTTGCTCCCATGCGGCGTAGCGCGCGCAGTGCGACGGCGCAGGCTGTGGCGCCGTCGCAATCGTAGTCGGCGACGACCAGCATGCGCTTGCCGGCTGCAATGGCGTCCGCCAGTAGCGTTGCGGCGCGCTCCACATGGGTGAGGCGAGGCGGGGGTATCATCGCCGCCCAGGTGGGCTGGGCGTGTGCCGGATCATCGATGCCTCTCGCGGCCCATAGGCGTGCCAATAGTGGGTGGATGCCGGCTTGTTCGAGTCGTTTGCAGATCTCCGCATCGCTGCGGCGTGTCATCAATTGCGGCCGGACCACCAACGCCTCCAATCCTGTTTACTACCCAGCAGCTTGGCGAGAAAGCCGCGTTGCGCCGGTGACAGTTCCACGATGCGATCTGCGCCCGTCAACACCATACGCGGCATATCCGGCAGTGAGGCGAAAGTTTCGCGGTCCAACTGCTCGAGTTCCTGCAGCCAGCTGCCCCAGTCCTGAACGAGGCAGGGGCCGTGGAGCGTTCGTACGACCTGTATAGGATCGGACTGAGCATGCTCGGCGTTCGTGAGAGCCGAGCGCGGCGCGCCACCGTACAGCCAAAGGCTGTTGATGGGCCGCAGGCCGCGTGCTTCACGAGCCTGATTGACGGGATGATCGAACCAAAGCATTTGCAGTTCATTGACCAGTCGGCGCCAGGGCCTGCCTTCGACGTCCTGTGTCCACCAGTCGTTGACCGACGTAATGCTGACCAAGGAGGGGCTGGCGCATATCGGCTGATACCCCTCCGGTGTTTCGATGCGCCAATGCTGGGTGTCGAATGCGGTAGCGGAAAACCCGCTGTCCGGAAAGTAGCCGGACGCAGACTCCAGCAAGGCTTCGTTTTCTTCGGGCGTGATCTCGAGTTCGCTGGCAGGAATCAAGGCGGCGCCGTCGCGTGCGGGCGCCACGTGCACTAGCTGAGCGAGCCAGAGCGGATCATCGGCGACAATATCGTTGGATTCCAGGGCAAGCAGAGCTGCTAACCCGGACGAAGGGCGTTGGTCGCCGGCCGCCTGGAAGCCATGGCGGCGAAGCAACCAATACTCGTATGGCGTGCAGTAGGTCTGTCCGGGGTCGGCCGGCGTCACTTCCGCCTGGGCGTGTTCCAGCCACCCCGTGAATCGCGGGGCTTGCTGAGCCATGTGGGAGGTGAGCGCGTGCGCGATTGACGCGTCGGGCAGGGCGCCAGGTAGTACGATCTGCATTCCACGCATTGTAGTGTTTCTCGATCAAGGTGGCTTCACAGCATGTCTTATGAATTCTGGATCGGCGCGCGGTACGCAGGGCTGGCGCGCTCACGCAGACGAGGACGGTCCGGCGATCGCTTCGTGTCCTTCATTGCGGCCAGCTCCATGGCGGGTATTGCATTGGGTGTGGCGGCGCTCATCATTGTCTTGTCGGTGATGAACGGTTTTCAAGTCCAGGTGCGCGACCGCATGCTGTCGGTGCTCCCGCATATCGAGCTTTTCGCGCCCGGCGTACCGCATGAAGACATGTTGGCCGCGTGGAAAAAAATCGCCGACCAAGCCGCCGAGGATCCGGCGGTGCAAGCCGGAGCGCCATTCGTTGCTGCGCAGGGCATGTTGGCGCGTGGTCAGGCCATCCAGGGGGTACAGCTCAGAGGTGTGGACCCGTCGCTGGAAGACGCGGTATCCGATCTTTCGGGCCAATTCCTTACGGGCGGACTGGACGCCCTGAAGCCAGGCAGCTTCGGTATTGCGCTCGGTTCACAGCTGGCGCGCATGCTTAATGTGAGACAGGGCGACACGATCATGGTGCTTGCGCCGCAGGGCAGTATCTCGCCGGCAGGCTTTACGCCGCGTATGCGGCAGTTCACCGTAGTGGGGGAGTTCTCCACGGGGCATTACGAGTACGATGCGGCGCTCGCCTTCATGAACGTCGAAGATGCGGCGCGAGTCTTCCGGGAAAGCGGCAACAGCGGCGTGCGCCTGCGCATTGCCGATATGCAGGAAGCGCCCATGGTAGCGCGTCGACTCGAGGCGGCTTTACCCCGTGGTTTGCGCGCGATGGACTGGACGCAGAATAACCGGACGTGGTTCGCCGCCGTGCAGACTGAAAAGCGCATGATGTTCATCATCCTTACGCTGATCGTGGCAGTAGCGGCGTTTAATCTTTTGTCGTCGCTGGTCATGGCAGTCAAGGACAAGCGTTCCGATATTGCGATTTTGCGAAGCATTGGCGCCACCCCTCGCGAAATCGCTCGTATCTTCCTGGTGCAGGGGTCGCTCATTGGGGTTGTCGGCACCATCGCCGGGGTGGCCCTGGGCATGCTCGTGGCCTTCAATATCGACGTCATCGTGCCCTTCATCGAACGCATGCTGGATATCGAGTTCCTGCCTCAGCAGATCTATTTCATTAGTGAATTGCCTTCAGAACCCCAGGCCAGGGACATCATCGTGGTTGCCGTGACCTCACTTGTTTTGTCGCTGCTCGCGACCCTTTATCCCAGCTGGCGCGCGTCCGGCCTGCAACCCGCACAGGTGCTGCGCCATGACTGAAACGACTCCGAACGTGCTGCGTGCCGTGAATCTGGTTAAGCGTTATTCCGAAGGGAATGCGACGGTCGAAGTCCTGCGCGACGTAAGCCTGCACGTCGCGGCAGGCGAGTTCGTTGCCATTGTCGGCGCCTCGGGCTCGGGAAAGAGCACGCTGCTGCATTTGCTGGGGCTGCTGGATACGCCCACCTCCGGCCATGTGGAGGTGGATGGGGAGCGGGTGGACGGCCTGGGTGAAAGCGCGCGCAGCCGGCTGCGCAATCAGCGACTGGGCTTCGTCTATCAGTTTCACCACCTGTTGCCCGAGTTTTCCGCCGTGGACAACGTTGCCATGCCCTTGATCGTCAGGCGTGAATCGCGACGCCTGGCGCGGGAGCGGGCTCGGGAGGTGCTGGCGCAGGTAGGGCTGGAGCAACGCATGGAGCATTACCCCGGCCAATTGTCCGGCGGCGAACGTCAGCGCGTGGCACTTGCCCGCGCATTGGTGACCCGCCCGGGCTGCGTGCTGGCGGACGAACCCACGGGCAACCTGGATCGCTATACGGCGGAAAGCATGTTCGAACTGCTGCTGAAGGTGAATCGTGAGTTCGGTACCGCCTTGGCCATCGTCACGCATGACCCCGCACTCGCCGCACTGGCGCATCGGCAACTGTATATCGAGAAAGGCCAGCTGGCCGATCCGGAGGAGAAATGCTGATCGACACACACTGCCACCTGGACGCCGTGGAGTTTCTGTCCGACCGCGAGGCCGTGATCGAACGTGCGGGCCGGGCGGGAGTGGGGGCGATTGTCATTCCGGCCGTGGATCGGGCCAACTTCGACGCCGTGAAAGACCTTGCACATGGCTTTGCGGGCGGCTACTACGCGCTGGGCATCCATCCCATCGCGGTGCCGGACGCCCAGGAAGAGGATCTGGAAGCGTTGGAGGTCTGTATACAGGCGGCGCTGGAGGACGAGCGCTTTGTGGGCGTGGGCGAGATCGGGTTGGATTTCTTCGTGCCGGCGCTCAAGCAGGCAACCATGCGCGAAAAGCAGGAACGGTTTTTTGATAAGCAGTTAGCGCTGGCCCGGAAATACGATCTGCCCGTAATTCTGCACGTGCGCCGCGCGCTGGACGACATCTTGAAATACCTGCGTCGTCACCCAGGTTCGAGCGGCATCGCTCATGCGTTCAATGGTAGCTTCCAGCAGGCGAATCAATTCATCGAACTGGGTTTTGTGCTGGGTTTCGGGGGAGCCATGACATTCGAGCGCTCATTGCAAATCCGACGGTTGGCCTCGCGCCTGCCTATGGACGCGCTCGTGCTCGAAACCGATGCGCCGGACATTCCACCCGCGTGGCTGGGCAAGGGTGGTACGGAACGCCCGAGAAACGAACCGGGCGAGGTGGCTCGCATCGGCCGCGAGTTGGGCAGACTGCGTGGTGTGCCCTATGAAGTTGTGGTGGAGCACACGGGTCGCAACGCTCAGCGTGTCTTGCCCCGCCTGTCTGTTTCGCACTCGGCGCCCCGTACGCATTAACGGGGCGCCGTAACTCTTTAGTTGATCTTGAAGCCTGTCTTCTGCACCACGCCCGACCAGGTCTTTTGTTCGGCGACCAGCAGATCCGCCAGATCCTTGCGGCTGGAGCCTATGATAGTGAAGCCTGCGTTCTCCAGCGTGTTGCGTACCTTGTCGTCGTTCAGGGAGGCGACGATCGCCTTATTGAGGGTATCCAACACGTCGTCCGGTGTGCCGGCAGGGGCAAAGAAGGCAAACCATGCGCCGAAGTTCACGCCGTCGAGTCCGTTCTCCTTGAACGTCGGAATGTCCTTCAGCATTTTGTTGCGTTCAGCACCAGTGATTGCCAGACCCTTCATCTTGCCGCCGCCAACTTGCGTGCTGGCCATGGCTGTCGTGATGAACGCGCCCTGTACCTGACCGCTGATGATGGCCGTGACGGCGTCACCCGTGGATCGGTAGTGGATCGGTTCGATCTTGAAGCCGCCTGCCTCGGCCAGCAGTTCCGCTCCGAAGTGCCCAGGCGTGCCGCCGCCAAACGTAGCGAAGTTGAATTCGTGCTTGGAATCCTTGGCGCCCTTCACGAACGACGGAAGATCAGCGTACGGGGAATCCGCCGGCGTAACGAGTACGAAGTCGGCCCGGACTGCTTCCGTGATGGGGGCGAAATCCTTTAGCGGTTTGTAAGACAGCTGGGAGTTTGTTTCAGGCGAAATGCTGATGGATCCAACTTCGCCAAGAAGAATGGTATAGCCGTTAGGTTCGGCGTTAGCCACCGAGTGAGCGGCGATCTGGCCACCGGCACCCGCCTTGTTTTCCACGACCACAGGCTGCCCCAGCTCTTGCGACAGCCGTTCGCCCACTGTGCGGGCAACGATGTCCGGGCCGGTACCGCCGGGGAATCCGACGGTCAGGCGGACGGGTTGTTCGGGCCATGCGGCATGGGCGCTTGTGGATGCAGCCAGCAGCAGCGCGGCGGCGATCAGCTTGCCGGTGGAAGTACGGGTCATAGTTGTCTCCAGTCCTGTTGGTATGTCAGCGCACGACAAAGAAATTCAGTTCGACGCGGTCGGGGTGACGCGCGCCGGTACCGACGAACAAGTGGTTGTTCAGCCACTGCCACCGCGGCGCGGCCGTTTCAAAACGGGGGTAGGTGCGGAAGTAGAGTCGCGAAGGATCGACGGGCTCGCCGCGTGTGATGGCGGCGACGTCCTCTGCCGAGCCCGTGCGGATTCCCGTGTTCTCGACATAGATACGTTCGCCCTGGTCCGTCTCGATGACGTAGCGAGCGTGGATCTCCGTATAGGTTTCTGAGCGAATGGATTGGAAGTCGGAGCCGCCGGGGAGAATTTGCCCCTGGATTTGTGGACCTTCCACGGTGCCGCCCAACAGGGGAATAATGCGGCGCAACCCAAAGGGTGCCTCGCCCACAGTCACGGGTTCGCCTACTTGTACGCGCAGCGTGGCGAACAGTTCAAGAGTCGGAACAGCAGCGTGTTGAGTCATGGTCAGGCCTTTTTCGCGAGCTGGTTGGGATCAAAGCCGGCCACGCGCTTGTAGCGGTTGGCGATCGCTTCCAGTTCTTGTTGGGGAATGATGTCGTGGATATGGGTAAAGCCCTCAGGCGCTCTTTCATGAGCGATCTGCATGACTTGCTCAGGGCCGTTCAAGCGGTTTCTGAGCACAATGCCCGCAGTGGCGGGCAAGCGTTCGGCTTCGTATTCCTTCAGGGCCAGGTCCACGGCTTCAGGGCGGTCTGAAGACGCCGCAGCCCGGAGGCAGTCAGCCAAGTAGCGGGCATCGAGTATGGCCTGTGCAGCGCCGTTGGAGCCAATCGGATACATGGGATGCGCCGCGTCACCCATCAGAGTGGCGCGCCCGAACGTCCAGCGGGGCAGAGGATCCTTATCCACCAGTGGGAATTCGTAGATCGCCTTGGCCTCGCGAATGATGCGCGGGATGTCGATCCAGTCCCAACGCCAGTCGGCGAAGCGGTCGGCGAAGACGCTCGCGGGGACTTCACGATTCCAGTCTGTGGTCGGTAGCTCCGCTTGGGGGATGCGGAGCTCGGCGATCCAGTTGATCAATGAACGACCCTGCTTGCGCAAGGGTTCGGAAATCGGATAACAGACGAATTTCTGATCCTGGTGCCCGGCCATGAACATGGTGCGGCCATCCAAATAGGGGTCGCCTTCGGTGACGGCGCGCCACAGCATGCGGCCGGAATAACGCAGTGCGTCGGTATCACCATGAAAATGCCTACGTACGGCGGAATGGATGCCGTCGGCCGCAATCAACACGTCCGCACGGCGACTGTAGCGTTCGCCGTTGCGACGATCGACAAAGTGCGCCGTGACGCCGTCATCTTCGAGATCCAGAGATTCGAAGGTAGCGCCGGTGTGCAGGCGCTCGGCGCCGAGCCGTTCGACGACAGCGTCGGCCAGGAGCATCTGCAGTGTGCCGCGGTGTATGGAGAACTGGGGCACCGGGTAGCCGGCAGCCAGACCTCGCGGTTCCTGCCAGATTTTCTGGCCGTGGAGGTTGTAGTAGTGGAGAGCCGATGTCTCTACGGCCACTTCAGCAAGTAGCGGTGGCAAGCCAAGGGCATCCAGTTCTACCACGGCATGTGGCAATAAATTGATGCCGACACCTAGGGGCCTGAGTTCGCGAACACTTTCGTAGATTTCGCAGTCGATGCCGCGCTGCTTGAGCATCAGCGCAAGCGTCAGGCCGCCGATACCTGCGCCGACGATTAGAACTTTCAATTCCGTCTCCTGAGAATTGTTATGTATCATAACAATGTGGCGATATTTGAAGCCTATAAGGAATTACCCGGACGCCGCGCCTCTCCTTGGCATTCGATAGGTGTGCGGCTTATCTTTTCACCTTCCGTCCGGAGTTTGCATGTCTACGAAACCCAGTTCCCGCCCGAAACTGTCCCGACCCGTTCAACGCGGTGAGGAGAACTTCGTACTCGTGCCGGGAGTGGATTACGGCGTCCTGCAGCAGTTGCTGGGCTACTGCATGCGCCGGGCTCAGATTCGGATCTACCAAGATTTTCTGGACACCATGGAGCCTTGGTCGATCACGCCGCCCCGGTTCTCAGCATTGACATTGATCCGGCATAACACCGACATGAAACTCACCGACCTGGCGCGCGCCATGGGCATCGCGCGCTCCGGTGCAGTGGAAGTCGTAAATTCGCTCGAGAAGTTGGGCTACGTGAGCCGGGGCGAATGCCTGACAGACCGCCGCGCGTATGCCTTGCAGCTGACTGGGAAGGGCGCCGAAGCGCTCGATGCCGTTACGCGCTTGGTTCAGGAACACGATGCGAAGATCAGCGCCGCCCTGAGCGAGGAAGAACGAGCACAGTTGCGCACGCTGCTGGACAAATTGGGCTGAGGTGGCTCAGGGCGAAGTGGCGGCCCAGTACCGGCTGTTGTGCAGGCGTTCGGCCTGTACCGTCAAGCGCCCACGGTGCGAACGAACGACCATTGCACCGTGTCGGCCGGTATCCCAGAATGTTGCGCCTTGCGCCTGCCACCGCTGACGAATCAGCTCGGAGGGGTGCCCGTAGCGATTCCATCGGCCCGCTTGCGCAATGGCGTGGCTGGCGCCCAGTGTATGAACGAAGGACGCAGCAGAAGAGTAGCGAGAGCCGTGGTGAGCAGCAAGCACGACATCAGCGGGAGGCAAGCCGCGGCTCACGAGCGTCCGTTCTTCGTCGGCAGTGATGTCACCCGGTAGAAGAATGGCGTGGTGTGCGCCCTGTATGTGCAGTACGCAGCTGTTGCGATTCCGCTCGCGCGTACCGGCGTGGATGTCTATGCTGCCTTCGCTCAATGGCCAAAGGAAAGCGAAGTCGACTTTGTCCATACGCCAACCTGCGCCGTAAGCGCATTGAGCGCTCGCCCGAGGGGGAGCCGGAGCTTCCTGGCGTTTCAGCAGGCGGCTTTCATAGGCTAGCCAGGACGACAGCTCGAAGGGGGCGTAGCTCTGATCCACCGGCATGGCGTCCAGCACGCTGCTCATGCCTCCGACATGATCCAGGTCACTATGCGAGATGATCAGAACGTCGATCCCTCGTATTCCGCGAGTGCGCAGAAAGGGAAGCAGGACGCGTTGCGCGGCATCCGCCTCCGGCGAGTAACGATCCCCAGTGTCGTACAGCAGTACCCGGTGTGCAGTGCGCAATACTAACGCGCTGCCTTGTCCTACATCCAGCGCATACAGCTCCCAGTCTCCCGGGGCGGGTCGAGCAGGGACCCAAAAGAGTGCGGGCAGCATGAATGTCCAGCCCAAGCCCCGAAAAGGAATGCCGCGCGGCAGGAGCGCCAAGCCCACCCCTAACATTGCGAAGAGTGTTAACCCCCAAGGGGGGGTGGCGACGACGATACTAGCCCCACGCAGGCTGGCCAACCATGTCGTGGGCCACATACACATTTCCATCAGCCAATGAGCCGATTCCGCCACCAGAGCCGCCGCGGTACCCCAGCCGGATATCAGCGCCAAGCCGGCCAGCAATAGCGAAAGCGGGGTAATCAACATGCCGATCAATGGAATGGCATACGCATTGGCCAGCGGGGATACAAGCGAAACCTCGTTGAACAGCAGCCCAAGTACCGGCATGAGAGCAAGCGTAATGAGCGCTTGAAGGCTGGCGGCCGTAGCGAGTGTCTTTCGAAAACGAAGCCACGCTCCCCGGGACAGGTCCGCAACGGCTTGCCCCCACCAGCCGGTGCTCATCATCAGCACGTACACGGCGAGGAAGGACAACCAGAATCCCGCCGAAAGCAGCGACCACGGGTCCATGGCAACCACGGCGAAGGCGGCAACTGCCAGTACATGAGTCGGGCACATAGGAAGGCGCCACCCGAGCGACACAGCGACCACGGCCAGCATCACGAACGTGCGGCGTGCCGGGACGCCCCATCCGGCAAGGAGGCAGTACAGCCAGGAAACCACTAGAGCGACCCAAGCGGCCGCCAGTTGCGCGGGAAAGCGTTCCGATAGGGATCGGCCTCTCCAGCGTGTGCGACGCCATGTGGCGTTGACAACAACGCCCGCCATGACCGCGATCATGGTGACGTGCGAACCGCTGATGGACACCAGATGGGTAAGGCCGCTGCGATTGAAGGTCTGCCAATCGCCGGATGCAACGCTGGCCTGATCGCCGATCGCCAGAGCGAGCAGGACACCACCCCAACGCAGGTCGCCGATGAACGGCAGCATGGCCTCGCGCACATGATGACGCGCGCGTTGCGCCACGATGGATAAGCCGGCCCACGGTGTGTCGTCCAGTAAAACAGGCTTGCCGCGCACCGTTCCGACGGCGCGCACGCCTTGTGCGAAGAGATGGCCTTCATAGTCGAAGCCTCCGGGGTTGCGCGTACCGTGTGGTGAACGCAATATCAACGCCATGCGCCATACCTGCCCAGGGATTAGCTCGGGCAAGGCAGCGGAGGCAGGGGAGAGTGCAGAGCGGGAGGAGACGGACGAGGCAGCGGAGGCGGAAGAGGCAGAGGCAGAGGCTGGACGGCCGGTGCCGAATGGGCCGTTGTATCCCGGTGCGCTCCACCGGACCAGAATTCGCGTCGGCACTCCTTGCGGCGTGGAGGACAGGACCTCTCCGATGAACAGACGGCTGTCCGGTTCGATGCGAGGCAGCTCGGCAACGCGCAGAACGACGCGAGTCACCTTGTCTTCGTTGGAAGGGTCCAGCACGTCGGCCAACCGCAGTTCAGCACGAAAGCTGCCATACAGCACGCCCACCGCAAACGCGCTGACCCAGCAAAGAATGGGCTTGGGGGCAATGGCGGAACGGGACGGGGGCGGGTTCGTGTGCCCGATGCCGGACCCAGTTACCCTGCCGGCGCTTCGCCGAAGATAGATGAGAAAGAGCAGGGCGCAAACCAGGAATAACGCAGGCGCCCACGGGCCAGGCGGCGCAGCTGCGAGATGCACGGCTCCGACCCCGGCTACGAATGCCAGCAACCCCACACGTGCGACGGCCACCGCTATCCTCCCGAAAAACTCAAGGTAGCAACCGCGGGGAATAGAGCGGGAGGTGGCGGCGTGCGGCGATCACACGGAATTACCCTCTGTGTCCGTCTTGCGCGCTTTGCCAGGATGCGCGATGATGACCGTGGCTTTCACAAGAAGCATGCCGTCAGGCATAAGAAATGCGAATCCGCTGCGCCCACCCATGCACAGTGCTTCGCGTTTCCATAACGACAAGCTGTACGAAAACTCCACAAGATTTTCCGAGGCATCATGAGACAAGAGACACCGCCCTTGCGGCTACACGTGCCCGAGCCCTCCGGGCGTCCCGGCCACGCCACTGACTTTTCCTATCTCCCTTTGTCCGCCGCCGGCGAGGTGCGCAAGCCCGACCTGGATATCGGACACAAGGAAAACACCGATCTCGCCTTTTCTCTGATTCGCGTTCTCGACGACGATGGCAACGCTGTCGGCCCTTGGGCGCAACCGGCGATCGAACCCGAGCTGCTGCGCAAGGGCCTGCAAGTGATGATCAAGACGCGCATCTTCGACGCGCGTATGCTCATTGCGCAGCGCCAGAAGAAGATTTCCTTCTATATGCAGAGCCTTGGGGAAGAGGCCATCGGAACGGGCCAGGCGCTCGCCCTGGAACCCGGCGATATGTGCTTTCCCTCTTATCGTCAGCAGAATCTGCTTTTGGCCAAGGACGTCCCGCTCTCCGCGCTGATGTGCCAGCTGTATTCCAACGAGTGCGATCCCCTGAAGGGGCGGCAGCTGCCTGTGATGTACTCCATGCGCGAGCAGGGCTTCTTCTCGATATCGGGCAACCTCGCCACGCAATTCGTGCAGGCGGTGGGCTGGGCCATGGCCTCAGCGATCAAGGGAGACACCCGCATCGCGTCCGCATGGATTGGCGACGGCGCCACGGCGGCGGCCGATTTCCAGACGGCGCTCACCTTTGCCCACGTATACCAGGCGCCGGTCGTGCTGAACGTCATTAATAATCAATGGGCAATTTCAACCTTCCAGGCAATTGCGGGCGGCGAGCGCACGACGTTCGCTGCGCGCGGCCTGGGCAGCGGTATTGTGTCGCTGCGGGTGGACGGCAACGATTTCCTGGCCGTCGTAGCCGTATCGCGCTGGGCCGTCGAGCGCGCACGCAACAATCTCGGCCCCACCCTCATTGAGTGGGTCAGCTATCGCGCCGGCCCCCATTCCACCTCCGACGATCCTTCCAAATATCGGCCCGCCGATGACTGGGCCCGCTTCCCGCTGGGAGATCCCATAGAGCGCCTGAAGCAACACCTCATTCGCCTCGGCCACTGGTCCGAGGAAGAGCATCAGGTGACGCAGAAGCAGTACGAAGCCGAAGTCGTCGCCGCACAGAAAGAGGCGGAAAGTCACGGCTCTCTGCTCACGGGGCAGACCTCGAGCGTCGCGACCATGTTCGAGGACGTGTACGCGGAGATGCCCTGGCATCTGCGTCGTCAGCGCCAGCAATTGGGAGTGTAGATATGGCGGATATACATAAAGTCGGACTGGACATGGCGCCGATGACCATGATCCAGGCCCTGCGTTCGGCTATGGACATCATGCTGGGCCGCGACGAGAACGTCGTGATCTTCGGACAGGACGTTGGTTATTTCGGCGGCGTGTTCCGGTGTACCGAAGGCTTGCAGGCGAAGTATGGGAAGGAACGCGTGTTCGATGCGCCGATCTCGGAAGGCGGGATCGTCGGCGCGGCAGTCGGTATGGGCGCCTACGGCCTGCGGCCGGTGGTGGAGATCCAGTTTGCGGACTACTTCTACCCCGCCACAGATCAGATCGTGTCGGAGGCATCTCGCTTGCGTTATCGCAGTGCGGGCGACTTCACGGCCCCATTGACCATACGCATGCCTTCCGGCGGCGGGATCTACGGCGGACAGACGCACAGCCAAAGCCCGGAGGCCTTGTTTACGCACGTGGCCGGGTTGCGCACCGTAATTCCTTCCAACCCCTATGACGCAAAAGGCTTGCTGATTGCGTCGATCGAATGCGATGACCCGGTGATCTTTCTGGAGCCCAAGCGCCTCTATAACGGGCCCTTCGACGGTCATCACGATAAGCCCGTGGTGCCGTGGTCACGCCACCCCATGGGTAACGTGCCTACCGGTTACTACCGAATCCCGCTCGAGTCGGCGCGCATCCATCGCCCGGGCGCGGCGCTCACCGTACTCACCTACGGCACCATGGTCTATGTGGCGGAAGCGGCCGCCACGGAATCCCGACTGGACGCCGAGATCATCGACCTGCGCAGCCTCTGGCCGCTGGATATCGAAACCATCGTGCGTTCCGTGCGCAAGACTGGCCGCTGCCTGGTGCTGCACGAAGCCACGCTGACCAGCGGGTTCGGCGCCGAACTTGTCGCTTTGGTGCAGGAGCATTGCTTCTACCATCTTGAGGCACCCATCGAGCGTGTGACGGGATGGGACACGCCTTATCCTCATGCTCATGAATGGGCCTATTTTCCAAGCCCGCGCCGGGTAGCCAATGCCATGCAGCGCGTGGTGACCGGAGAACCGTCATTGCCGCCGTTATTCCCGGAAACAGGGGCGGGTTCTGCACCCGGCGAAGCTGGCTCAGAAGTGGGCGAGACCGAGCCGCTAATCGCTCGCGCTGCTGGTGGAGGGCGTTGAGATGGCGGAATACGTGATCAAGATGCCCGATATCGGAGAAGGAATCGCCGAAGTTGAGCTGGTGGAATGGCATGTGAAGGTGGGCGACGCGGTCGCCGAAGACCAGGTCATAGCGGATGTGATGACCGACAAGGCCACCGTTCAGGTGCCTTCACCCGTCCACGGAAAAGTGCTGGAGTTGGGCGGGCGCGTCGGTGAAGTCATGGCGGTGGGCTCTGTGCTCATACGCCTGGAGGTGGAAGGGGGAACGGCGAGCCACACCGGCGCCGGAACTAGCGCGGCAAGCGCGTCAGATGCGGTAAGCGTGGCGAGCGCGGCACATGCAGAAAGCGAACCCATCGCAACAGATCCAGCAAGCGCTGCTAACGCTGAAGGCGAATCCGGTCACGACTTCGCGGGTGCAGCGACGCAACAAATAGCGCCGCAGGCGGAGTCGCTCAGCGACGCCATACCTTCAGTAACCGGCGGCAGGCCCGCGCGCTCCAGGCCGCTCGCTTCGCCGGCGGTGCGTCGTCGGGCCCAGGACGAAGGCGTGGACCTGCGCATGGTCCCGGGTACGGGTCCGGTCGGTCAGGTAACGCATGAAGACCTGGATCGCTGGCTGCAACACGGCGGCGTCGCGCCAGTACCAGGCGTAGCGGGTGGCGCGGCCGCGCACGGCATGATGGGAGCACCCCGCCAGGGCGTGGAGGAAATCCCGGTCGTGGGCCTGCGCCGCAAAATTGCGCAGAAGATGCAGGAATCCAAACGTCACATTCCTCACTTCACCTACGTCGAGGAGGTGGACGTGACCGAGCTTGAAACACTGCGCCAGCGTATGAACGACCGTTGGGGCGAGCGGCGCGGCAAGCTGACGCTGCTGCCGTTCCTGGCGCGCGCCATGGTGCTGGCGGTTCGCGACTTCCCGCAAATGAACGCCCGCTACGACGATGAGAAGGGAGTGGTGCAGCGGCATGCTCCTGTGCACCTTGGGGTAGCAGCGCAGACGGATGCGGGCCTCATGGTGCCGGTCCTGCGGCACGCCGAAGCCCTGGATCTGTGGCGTTGTGCGAGTGAGGTGCGGCGGCTGGCGGAAGCGGTGCGCGCAGGCACGGCACAACGCGACGAACTCTCCGGTTCCACAATCACGCTCACGAGCTTGGGCGCACTGGGCGGCATCGTTTCCACGCCGGTCATCAATTACCCGGAAGTCGCCATCGTCGGCGTGAACCGGGTCGTGGAGCGGCCGGTTGTGCTGAACGGCGCCGTCGTGGTGCGCAAGATGATGAATTTATCGTCTTCCTTCGATCACCGAGTGGTCGACGGCATGCACGCAGCCGAGTTCATCCAGTGCATTCGCGGTCTGCTCGAATGCCCCTCACTGCTTTTTGTGGAGTGATCGACATGCAGTCGACGAACGTACTGGTTTTGGGAGGCGGCCCAGGGGGTTATGTGGCCGCGATCCGTACGGCCCAAGCGGGCCTGGATACCGTGCTCGTGGAGCGCGCGGTTCCGGGCGGCACCTGCCTCAATATTGGGTGCATTCCCTCCAAGGCGCTGATACACGCCGCTGATGAATTCCACCGTCTGCGAGAGGGCGGCAAGACCGCGCACCTGGGTATCGTTACATCCGCACCATCGCTGGACGTGCCGCGTCTCAACGCCTGGAAGCAGGGGATTGTTACTCAGCTTACCGGCGGCGTCCGGTCGTTGCTGAAGCGGGCCGGTGTGCGGGTAATTCAAGGTGACGGCATGGTGCTTGACGGCAAGACGGTGGAAGTCACCGGAGTCGATGGCGATGCCGGGCAACGCCAGCGCATCGTCTGCCAGCACCTAGTATTGGCAACGGGCTCCGCACCGGCAGAACTGCCCATGTTGCCCTTTGGCGGCAGGGTGATTACCTCGACAGAGGCACTGGAGCCCGACACGCTGCCTGCCACAATGGCCGTAATCGGCGGTGGTTATATCGGTGTGGAACTGGGCATGGCTTACGCCAAGCTGGGCACGAAGGTCACGCTCATCGAAGCCCAGGAACGTATCCTCCCGAGCTGGGATGCCGCACTGTCTCGACCGGTGGAGCGACGCTTGAAAGCGCTGGGTGTCGACCTGCGGTTGAACACCCGACTGGAAGAGGGCGACGCAGATCTCGGCCGTTTACGGTTACGCGATGCAGGAGACGCACAGCAGAGTCTGCAAGCCGACCGCATCCTTGTCGCGGTGGGCCGTCGGCCCCGCAGCGCCGAAGCCGGTATCGATCGTTTGATGCTTGATATGGACGGTCGCTACATACGCGTAGACGAGCAATGCCGCAGCTCCATGCGCCAGGTTTGGGCGATTGGAGACATCACGGGCGAGCCCATGTTGGCGCATCGTGCCATGGCCCAGGCTGAAGTCGTGGCGGCGGTCATTGCGGGCCGCAGACGCCGGCGCTATGAACCGGCCGCCATTCCGGCGGTGTGCTACAGCGATCCGGAGGTCGTGGTGTCCGGGCTTCTGCCGGACGAAGCCCGCGCGAAAGAAGGCGAAATTCTAGAGGCCTCTTTCCCCTTTGCAGGCAATGGGCGCGCTCTGACGCTGGACGCGCCTGAAGGGTTCGTACGTGTCGTGGCGCGGCAAGGCGACCATCGCATCCTGGGATGGCAGGCGGTTGGGCCCAGTGTCTCGGAGCTTGCTGCCGCGTTTACGCAATCCATAGAAATGTGTGCCCGGTTGGAGGACGTTGCCGGCACGATCCATGCGCATCCTACGTTGTCCGAAGCCGTGCAGGAAGCTGCCTTGAAGGCGCTCGGTTCGGGCCTGCATGGCTGAGCTTACAATCGGAGCCTCAGTCCATCTCGCCCGAGGGTGTCATGAGCGATTTACAGCAAGCAGCTTCCCCGGCGGAGCCACGCCTTTCCTACGTCATGTGCGCAAGCAAGTCCGGTATGCACCGCATGGCCTATTGGGAATGGGGCGATCCGGATAACGATCAGGTGCTGTTGTGCGTTCACGGCCTGACGCGGAATGGACGCGATTTCGACCCCCTGGCGGCCCGAATGGCTAAGCATTACCGGGTGGTGTGCCCCGATGTCGTAGGTCGTGGCCGGTCCGACTGGCTGATTGACCCCGCTCACTATGTGATTCCGCAGTATGTGGCGGACATGCTGACCCTCATCGCTCGGTTGAACCCGGCTCGGCTGGACTGGGTGGGGACGTCGATGGGCGGGCTAATCGCCATGGGGCTCGCGGCCGGTCTATCGATGTCCGCCGCGATGCGGCCGGCTCGCGGAGAATTGGGTCTGCCGCCTGCGCAGACAATTTCCCTGGGCAAGGTTGTGCTTAACGATATCGGCCCGAGTCTCGATGACACAGGACTGAGCCGCATTGCCGAGTATGTGGGCCGTGCGGAGGTATTTGACAGCTTCGAGGAGGCGGTTGAATATGTGAAGTGCGTATCGCAGAGCTTTGGCCCTCACGACGAGGCCGGCTGGCAGGCGTTGACTCGCCACATATTTATTCCAAAGGGTGGGCAATGGGTGAAGCACTACGATCTTCGCATTGCCGAACCCATCGCCCGGCAGGACCCCGCCGTTCTGAAAGGCGCGGAGGCTGTGCTTTGGACCGGGTTTCAGAGCCTGAGCGAACCCGTGTTGGTGCTGCGCGGTGAAACATCCGATCTCCTTTCCGAGCAAAGCCTCATGGAGATGCAGCAGCGCAACCCGAGGGCCAGAGGGCTGACCTTCAAGGGCGTGGGCCATGCACCCACGCTGCGCAGCGACGATCAACTCGATGTCGTTGCCGACTTCCTGCTGGATCGTCAGCGCCCCTAGGTCGCCCCGGGCCGTTCGCCACGGCTCGCAGTTTATCGGAGGACTCCATCATCATTGCCGATCTTCATTGCCATTCGACGGCTTCCGACGGGGTGCTCGCGCCCGACGACGTCGCCCGGCGCGCGCATGCCAATGGCGTGACGCTCTGGGCGCTGACCGATCACGACATTCTGGAAGGCATCCCCGCCGCGCGCGAGCAGGCTCGCGCGCTTGGCATG
The DNA here is from genome assembly GCA_035306485.1 of Burkholderiaceae bacterium. GTDB lineage: Bacteria > Pseudomonadota > Gammaproteobacteria > Burkholderiales > Burkholderiaceae_B > Yanghanlia. The sequence continues at coordinate 10,543 of DATGNX010000034.1, read as the reverse complement.
CAATTTCTGGCCGGCGTCGAAATCTCTGTCACGTGGTCGGGGCACACGGTACATATCGTGGGTCTGAATGTGGACGACACGCATGCCGGCCTGACCGAAGGCCTGCGCACCGTGCGATCGGGGCGCAGTGAGCGCGCACGCGAAATGGGGCGCCGCCTGGACGCCATGGGGGTGAAGGACAGCTACGAGGGAGCGCTCACCTATGTGAGCAACCCCGCGTTGATCAGCCGCACCCACTTTGCCCGCTATCTTGTTGAGAAGGGCTATTGCGACAACATGCAAGCCGTGTTCTCGCGATATCTGGGCGAAGGGTCGCCGGCCTATGTGCCCATGCAATGGTCGACGCTGGAACAGGCAGTCGGCTGGATCCGGCAAGCGGGCGGGCGGGCCGTCATTGCGCACCCGGGTCGCTACGACTATTCGCCCATGCAGTTCGATGCCCTGTTCGAGCAATTCCGCGAGCTGGGCGGAGAAGGGATCGAAGTGGTGACAGGTAGCCATCGGCCAGATCAGTATCGAGAATACGCCGACGTGGCGCGACGTTATGGCTTTCTGGCTTCTTGCGGTTCCGACTTCCATAGCCCGCGCGAAGCCCGCTTGGATTTGGGGCGGCTGCCGCCCCTGCCCAATGACCTCACCCCGGTGTGGCACGATTGGGTTTGAAGGACACAGCATCATGAGCAAGGCATTTGTAAAGGAAAACGACCAGGAAGACGACGACCTGGAACTCGAAGGCACACCGCTGCCGGCAGGCACCAAGAACTACATCACGCTGCAGGGTTACACCAAACTGCGTCAGGAACTGGAGCACTTGATGAACGTCGAGCGGCCCGACGTCGTTCAGGTGGTCTCGTGGGCGGCGTCCAACGGGGACCGTTCGGAGAACGGCGATTACCTGTACGGCAAGAAACGTCTGCGCGAAATCGATCGCCGCATCCGCTTCCTGACGCGCCGGCTGGAGATCGCTGAGGTCGTGGATCCTGCGCTTCAGCCCAATCGTGACCAGGTTTTTTTCGGTGCCACGGTCGTCTACTCGGACAGCGCAGGCGAGGAATTCCGTGTGACGATCGTCGGGGTGGACGAGGCCGAACCATTGCAGGGACGCATCAGCTGGATCTCGCCAGTCGCACGTGCGCTGATCAAGGCTCGTGAAGGCGATACCGTCGTTCTGCGCACGCCGGGCGGCATCGAGGAATTGGACATCCTGGAAGTGCATTATCCCGAGCCCTGACGGGGTAAAGTGGGGCGCGCGTCCACAGGGTAAAATACCCCGTTCAGTCCACCCTTTGCGCCCCTTCCCGTACACAGTGAACTCCATTCTGCATTTCCCCGGTTCGTCCGTCCTGTCTCCGTTCCGTCGCGAACAGCTCCTCAAACGCTTTTCGGCCCTGGGCCTGCCCGTCGCGGACATCGCCGGACAGTACGAGCATTACGTCTGGCTCGAGTCTGCCCTGGACGAAAACGGCAGGGCGCAGCTAGAGCGGCTGCTCGAGTACGGCACGCCGGTCACGTCCGGCAAGGAAGACCGTAATGCTTTGGTCCTGCGTGTTTTTCCGCGCCTCGGCACGGTATCTCCCTGGGCCAGCAAGGCCACCGACATTGCGCACAACTGCGGGCTCGCCACGGTGCGCCGCATTGAGCGGGGTATCCGCTATACGCTGACGCCTACGCGTGGCTTGCTGGGCAGCAAGTCACTGGATGAAACCCAGCTCCAGCAGATCGCCGACATTCTTCATGACCGAATGACGGAGACCGTGGTTGATTCCACGTTCGACGGCCAGGGTCTGTTTGCGTCGCTGCCGGGCAAGCCCACCACCACGGTGGATGTGCTCGGGGAAGGGCGGCAGGCGCTCATGGACGCGAACGTCGCGTTGGGGTTGGCGCTGTCTGAAGACGAGATCGATTACCTGGCGGATGCTTTCACCGGCTTGGGCCGTAATCCGACCGACGTCGAATTGATGATGTTCGCGCAGGCCAATAGCGAGCACTGCCGCCACAAGATTTTCAACGCCACCTGGGTGATCGACGGACAGCCACAAGAAAATACGTTGTTCGGAATGATCCGTGCGACGCATGCGGCGCAGCCCAAGGGTACGGTCGTCGCTTATTCAGACAATGCGGCCATCATGGAAGGGGGACCGGTCACGGTATTCCACGCAGGCGCCGCCGACAGCCAGAGTCGTTACGGTCATCACGAGGCTGTGATGCACACCTTGATGAAGGTGGAAACGCACAACCACCCCACGGCTATCGCCCCGTTCCCGGGCGCAGCGACCGGGTCGGGCGGCGAGATTCGCGATGAAGGTGCAACCGGCCGCGGCTCCAAGCCGAAGGCGGGCTTGGCAGGCTTTACGGTGTCTCATCTGCGTTTCCCGGAAGCACTGGAGCCTTGGGAGGATCGTCCGCATGGCGCGCCGGATCGCATCGCCACGCCTTTGGACATCATGATCGAAGGCCCGATCGGCGCAGCAGCCTTCAATAATGAGTATGGCCGGCCGAACCTGCTGGGCTACTTCCGCACGTTCGAACAGCACGCCGACGGGCGTCGTTGGGCCTATCACAAGCCCATTATGATTGCGGGCGGTCTTGGGGCGATCGACAGCCGCCTCACTCATAAGGATCCGTTGCCGCCGGGCGCTTTGCTGATCCAGCTGGGCGGACCTGGCATGCGCATCGGCATGGGTGGCGGCGCCGCCTCTAGCATGAGCGCGGGCACCAACACCGCAGAATTGGATTTCGACTCCGTTCAGCGCGGCAATCCCGAGATCCAGCGACGTGCGCAGGAAGTCATCGACCGTTGCTGGCAGCAAGGTGAACAGAACCCGATACTGGCGATTCACGATGTGGGTGCCGGTGGGTTGTCCAACGCCTTCCCCGAACTCGTGAACGATGCGGGACGTGGTGCCATATTCGAGCTGCAGCAGGTGCACCTGGAGGAATCCGGCCTCTCTGCAGCGGAAATCTGGAGCAATGAATCCCAGGAACGTTATGTTCTGGCGATTCTTCCCCAGGATCTCGTGCGCTTCGACGCCATCGCAAAGCGCGAGCGTTGCCCCTATGCAGTGGTCGGCGTCGCGACAGAGGAGCGTCAGCTGCGCGTCACCCACGGCGAAGGGCTGCCCGGGGTGGCGGACCCTATCACGCCGCGCCGCGAAGACGAGCTGCGGCCCGTCGACGTTCCGATCGACGTCATCCTTGGTAAGCCGCCGCGCATGACTCGCGACGTGCAGCGACAGGAAACCGAGGGCGCCACGTTCGACGTGGTAGGCATCGAACTGGGAGAGGCCATCGAGCGAGTGTTGCGGCATCCGACCGTGGCCAGCAAGAATTTCCTCATCACCATCGGGGACCGCAGCGTGGGCGGCATGACTCACCGCGACCAAATGGTCGGGCCATGGCAGGTGCCGGTCGCCGATTGCGCGGTCACGCTCGCCGATTACGAAGGGCTGCGGGGCGAAGCCATGGCTATGGGTGAACGTACACCGCTCGCTGTGCTGGACGCACCAGCGTCGGGGCGCATGGCCGTGGCTGAGGCACTCACAAACCTGGTGGCCGCCGATGTGCGCAGCCTGCACGACATCAAGCTGTCTGCCAACTGGATGGCTGCCTGCGGTACGCCGGGGCAAGATGCCGCCTTGTATGACACCGTGTCGACCGTGAGTCAGTGGTGCCAAGAGCTGGGTCTTTCGATTCCCGTTGGCAAGGACTCGCTTTCCATGCGTACCACCTGGGAGCAGGACGGCGAGCCGCGCGAAGTGATCGCGCCGGTGTCTTTGATTGTGACGGCCTTTGCGCCAGTGACCGACGTGCGCGGCACGCTGACCCCGCAACTACGCACGGATTGTGGCGACACCGCGCTGATCTTCATCGATCTGGGCGCGGGCAAGCAACGCCTGGGCGGCTCCGTACTGGCTCAAGTCTACGGCCAGGTTGGCACCGAAGTGCCGGATATCCAAGACGCCGAGATGCTCTCGACGTTCTTCCGCAGCGTGCGGGCACTGGCCGATGACGGCCTGGTGCTGGCTTACCACGACCGCTCCGATGGCGGCCTGTTGACGACGGTCTGCGAGATGGCCTTTGCGGGTCATGTGGGCGTGTCCATTAATCTGGACATGCTCACCATCGATCCGCATGCGGCAGACTGGGGCGACTACAAGATCCGGCCGGAGCAGATTGCCGTGCAGCGTGACGAACTCACGCTCAAGGCGTTGTTCGCGGAAGAGGCCGGTGCGGTACTGCAAGTCGCCCGTTCCGAGCGGGATACCGTCTTGCGTCGTCTGCGCGAAGCCGGCTTGTCGCAATACACGCATGTACTGGGTTCACTGAACCAGAGCGACGAGATACAGATCTTCCGTGACGGCAAGTGCGTCTACCAGCGCTCGCGGGCCGAGCTCGGCCAGCAATGGGCGGAAGTGACCCGCCGCATTATGGCGTTGCGCGACAACCCAGACTGCGCGCAAGCCGAGTTCGATCTTTGGAAGGATGTCGAGGACCCGGGCATGCAGGTGCGCGTGGCGTTCGACCCGCAGGAAGATATCGCTGCGCCCTACATTGCTAAGGGCAGCCGCCCGCGTGTGGCTGTGTTGCGCGAGCAGGGTTGCAACAGCCAGGTCGAGATGGCCTGGGCATTCGATCACGCAGGCTTCGAAGCGCTGGACGTGCACATGACCGACTTGCTGAGCGGCCGCAGCCGCTTGGACGACCTGCAAGGCCTCGTGGCGGTCGGTGGCTTCAGCTATGGCGACGTTCTGGGTGCAGGCGAAGGCTGGGCGCGCAGTATTCGTTACAACAGCATGCTGGCCGACCAGTTCGCTGCCTTCTTTGGACGCGGAGACACCTTCGCACTGGGCGTGTGCAACGGCTGCCAGATGATGGCTGCACTGGCTTCCATGATTCCCGGTGCCGAGCATTGGCCGCGATTCACCCGCAACATTTCCGAGAAGTATGAAGCCCGCCTGTCGCTGGTTGAAATTCCGGAATCGCCGTCGCTGTTCATGCAGGGCATGGCGGGCACCATCGTGCCGGTAGCCGTGGCTCACGGAGAAGGCTACGCGAATTTCGCTCGTCAAGGCGATGCGAGCAAGGCCATTGCGGCGCTGCGCTACGTGGATCATCGCGGCGTAGCTACCGAACAGTATCCGTACAACCCCAATGGCAGCTCAGGCGGCCTCACCGGCGTCACTACCGCCGACGGTCGCTTCACTGTGATGATGCCTCATCCGGAGCGGGTCACCCGCAACGTCATGATGTCCTGGGCGCCTGAACGCTGGGGCGCTGCTGATGCCGGTGGCCGCGACATGCCCAACGGCGGCTACACGCCGTGGATGCGGATGTTCCGCAACGCCCGGGTGTGGGTGGGTTAAGTCATCCGGGTTTTCCCAGGGCTATAATTGATCTTTGCACGGAGCTAGTACATGCGCCTCATCAAGAAAGCACTGACATTCGACGACGTCTTGTTGGTGCCCGCATATTCGGCCATTCTTCCGCGCGACACGAAGCTGGCCACCCGCTTCACGCGCGAGATCACACTCAACATTCCCTTGGTATCCGCCGCCATGGACACGGTGACGGAAGCCCGCCTGGCCATTGCCATGGCACAGGAGGGCGGTATCGGGGTGATACACAAGAACCTGACTGCGGATGAGCAGGCCCGTGAAGTGGCCCGCGTGAAGCGGCACGAGTTCGGCATTGTGATCGACCCCGTCACCGTCACGCCCGACATGAAGGTCGGCGACGCCATTACTCTGCAGCGCGAACATGGTATTTCGGGCCTGCCGGTAGTAGAGGGCGGCAAACTGGTGGGCATCGTCACGAACCGCGACTTGCGCTTCGAAGACCGACTGGATCTTCCGCTGCGCGAAGTCATGACTCCCCAGGAAAAACTGGTGACCATGACCGAGGGTGCCACGCTCGACGAGGCCCAGGCACTGATGCATCGCCACCGTCTGGAACGTGTGCTGATCGTCAACGACCAGTTCCAGCTGCGCGGTCTGGCCACCGTCAAGGACATCGTCAAGAACACGGAACATCCCAACGCCTGCAAGGACAGCCAGGGTCAGCTGCGTGTAGCGGCCGCCGTTGGCGTGGGCGAGGGCACTGAAGAGCGCGTGGCCAAGCTTGCCGCCGCCGGTGTCGACGCTATCGTGGTGGACACCGCCCATGGGCACACCCAAGGCGTGATCGAGCGCGTGCGCTGGGTCAAGGAGAACTATCCGCGTATCCAAGTAATTGGCGGCAATATCGCCACCGGCGAAGCCGCGCGCGCATTGGTGGAAGCCGGGGCCGACGCCGTGAAAGTGGGTATCGGGCCGGGCTCGATCTGCACCACGCGTATTGTGGCCGGTGTGGGTGTGCCGCAAATCACGGCCATTTCCGATGTCGCGGAAGCGCTTGAGGGTACCGGTGTTCCTCTGATCGCGGATGGCGGCATTCGCTATTCGGGCGACATCGCCAAGGCACTGGCCGCAGGCGCTTCGTCATGCATGATGGGTGGCATGTTCGCCGGCACGGAGGAAGCTCCCGGTGAGGTCGTGCTGTATCAGGGACGTTCGTACAAGTCCTATCGCGGCATGGGCAGCTTGGGTGCCATGTCTGACGGTTCCGCGGATCGCTATTTCCAGGATCCCAGCAACAACGTCGACAAGCTGGTTCCGGAAGGCATTGAAGGCCGCGTGCCCTACAAGGGCAGCGTCATCGCGATCATCTACCAATTGATCGGCGGTGTACGGGCGTCCATGGGTTACTGCGGTTGCGCTACCATCGAAGAGATGCGCAACAAGGCCGAATTCGTACAGATCACGGCCGCCGGTGTTCGTGAATCGCACGTCCACGACGTGCAGATCACGAAAGAAGCGCCCAACTATCGCGCCGACTAATCAGACCCGCCGGCAGCCATGCCGGCGGATACCTCGCTGAAGGGCTTCAGAAGAAGCAGACAACCCGCCACCAGGATACCGGCCGCCACATACAGCGTGGAATCCAGGCTGGTGGCCAGGTGTTCATGCACCAGGCTGAAGAATACGGGTCCGGCCAGTTGCCCTCCGGCGAAAGCCGCCGTCAGATTGGCCATCAGGGCGCGAGCCCGTGGGCCGGCTGACGCCTGCGCTTGCTGCATTCCCAGCATCGTAATCACCATGAAGGTGCCGCCTACGCACAGTGCGGCCACTACAATGCTGCCCATGCCTGGTATCAGGGCGGGCAGCGCCACGCCTATTGCCATCAGCAGTTGCGACAACAGCCATAGCCGGCGGCGCGAAAAACGTTTGAGCAAAACCGTGCATGCGAGCGTAGACAACGCCGCAGCGAGCCCGAATAGCGGCCAAGCTAAGCCGAAAATGGCGGGATCATCGAGTAGTCCACGTGCCTGGGCTGGCAAGAATGTCGCGGGCAGGATATAGCCGAAACCGAAGACGCCATAGGCGAGAATGAGCCGTAAGTGTTTCGGCCCGTCCTGACGCACGGGTAGGCCATCGGGTGCCTTCACTGTCGACGAAGAAAGCGACCATAGGGGCAACGTAGCCAGTAAAGCGATGGTGGCCAATACGGCTAGCGCAACCCAGGTTTGAGATGCGCTGAAACCGCTTAGATCCAGCAACATGCATAGCAGCCCCGTGATCGCGATGCCGCCGCCCACGCCGGCGAATACGACACCCGCTTTGCGCGAGGCACCCGCGTTTGCCAATCGCGCCAAGCATAACGAGGCGGCCCCAACCAGCACCCATGCACTGGCGATTCCAGCAATCGATCGCCAGGCGATCCACGCCGACCATGTGGACGTGCAGCCCATTAGGGCGGTGGTTGCCGCCACAAGCACCAGCCCGGTACGCAACAACATGCTGGCCGTCCAGGGGAGAAAGCCTGCCGTCAGCGCTCCCGCCAAATATCCGAGATAGTTAGCGCTGGCTAGCCACCCTCCCTGAGCGAGGCCCAGGCCGAGATCTTCCTGCATCATCGGAAGTACCGGTGTGAAAGCGAATCTCCCAATGCCCATCGCAATGGCCAATGCTACGAAACCCGACCATATCAATACTTGGACGGACAGGGTGTGCGGCATGTTTTCTCCTGCGAAAACCGGTGTGATAAGTTACAGTAACGCCTTGAATTCTTCTACTTCCCCATCATGCATCAACGCATCCTCATCCTCGACTACGGTTCCCAGGTTACTCAACTCATCGCTCGCCGCATACGGGACGCCGGCGTTTACTGCGAGATTCACCCTGGCGACGTCGACAATGCCTTTATTGAGGCACAGACCGGGTTGAAGGGCATCATTCTCTCAGGTAGTCACGCTTCGGCATATCAGGAAGAAGCCCTGAAAGTGCCGACCCGCGTGTTTGAGATGGGCGTACCGGTGCTGGGTATCTGCTACGGCATGCAGACCATGGCGCTGCAGTTGGGCGGGAAGGTAGAATGGTCCGACCACCGCGAGTTCGGCTACGCCGAGGTACGTGCACACGGCCATACGCGCTTGCTGGACGGCTTGCAGGATTTCAGTACGCCGGAAGGTCACGGCATGCTCAAGGTGTGGATGAGCCACGGCGATAAGGTCACAGCTTTGCCGCCGGGCTTCAAGCTCATGGCGTCCACGCCGACCTGCGCCATTGCGGGCATGGCCGACGAAGAGCGCGGCTTCTACGGCGTGCAGTTCCACCCTGAAGTCACTCACACTACGCAGGGCGAAGCGATTCTTAACCGGTTCGTGACCGAGATCTGCGGATGTACGCACGACTGGAACATGCCGGATTACGTCCGTGAAGCCGTCGAGAAAATTCGCGAACAGGTCGGCGATGACGAAGTCATTCTGGGCTTATCCGGCGGGGTGGATTCGTCCGTCGCCGCAGCCTTGATCCATAAGGCCATTGGCGACCAACTGACTTGTGTGTTCGTCGACCACGGCCTGCTGCGTCTGAATGAAGCACAACAGGTCATGGATACCTTCGCCGGTCACTTCGGCATCAAGGTGATCCATGTCGATGCCAGCGAACAGTTCATGAGCAAGCTGGCGGGCGTCACCGACCCGGAAGCCAAGCGCAAGATCATCGGACGCGAATTCGTCGAGGTCTTCCAGGACGAGGCATCCAAGCTCAAGAACGCCCGCTGGTTGGCGCAGGGCACCATTTATCCTGACGTGATCGAATCCGCGGCGTCCAAGACGGGCAAGGCCGTGGCCATCAAGTCTCACCACAACGTGGGCGGCCTGCCGGACACGCTGAACCTGAAGCTGTTGGAGCCCCTGCGCGAGCTGTTCAAGGACGAGGTTCGCAAGTTGGGCGTTGCGTTGGGTCTGCCGCCCGCTATGGTGTATCGCCATCCGTTCCCCGGCCCTGGCCTGGGCGTGCGCATCCTCGGCGAAGTGAAGAAGGAATACGCCGACTTGCTGCGTCGCGCGGACGCCATCTTCATCGACGAGCTGCGGAACACGGTGGATCACAATAGTGGGCGCAGCTGGTACGACCTGACCTCCCAAGCCTTTACAGTCTTCCTCCCGGTGAAATCGGTGGGCGTGATGGGCGACGGCCGCACCTACGACTACGTGGTGGCGCTGCGCGCTGTGCAGACCAGCGATTTCATGACGGCCGATTGGGCAGAGCTGCCATACGCGCTGCTGAAGAAGGTGTCCTCGCGGATCATCAACGAAGTGCGAGGTATCAACCGGGTGACGTACGACGTGTCGAGCAAGCCGCCAGCGACGATTGAGTGGGAATGATTCCGCGTCCGGCATAGCCCGGCAACAAATGGCAGGAAATCACCTCTAAGCCCGCGTAACTGCGGGCTTTTTTCATTCTCGGCTTGGCACTGCCTGGCAAGTTTTTGCATCGCCAAGCATCCCGTTTCTGTGGCATGGTTGATGGTACGATTTGAGTCTGGTGCCATGTTCGGTAGTCGATACCATGCTGCCCTTTGCGGGCCTGTCATGGTATTGAGATTGGGCAACGCATTGATCTGTAAGGATTTTAGTGGAGATATGCGAGGCTTTCTGAGCATGGTATTTTTGAGTGGGGACCCAGCCGAACCATGCTGACTGATACCAAGCTGCGCAACCTCAAGCCAAAGGACAAGCTCTACAAGGTGAATGACCGTGATGGCCTCTACGTGGCGGTCACTCCGGCGGGTTCGATTTCGTTCCGCTACAACTACTCAATTCACGGCAGGCAGGAGACGATCACCTTCGGACCCTACGGTCTCGGCGGCATCTCTCTCGCAGAAGCGCGCGAGCGGCTGGGGGAGGCAAAGAAGCTGATCGCAGCCGGCAAGTCACCTGCCAAGGAGAAGGCGCGCGATAAAGCCCGGGTCAAGGGCGCTGAGACGTTCGGAGCCTGGGCGGAAAAGTGGCTGCGGGGCTATCAGATGGCGGACTCCACCCGCGATATGCGTCGTTCGGTGTACGAGCGTGAGTTGAAGCCGAAATTCGGCAATCGGAAGCTGATCGAGATCACCCACGAAGATTTGAGGGCACTAACCGATGCCATTGTCGAGCGAGGTGCACCAGCGACTGCGGTGCATTCCCGCGAGATCGTGTTGCAGGTTTATCGCTGGGCCATTG
>DATGNX010000033.1:0-18367 GCA_035306485.1 Burkholderiaceae bacterium | reverse complement strand
CCTCGAGCAGCGGCATGGTGAGGATGCACTGGGGCTCCATGCCGTATTCTTTCTGCAATTCGCGCCCTACCAGCAGATTGAACTTCTGGTCGGTCCCGCCCATTTCAAGGTCAGCCTTGAGCGCAACGGAATCGTAGCCCTGCAGCAAGGGATAGAGGAACTCGTGCACGGAAATGGGAATACCGCCCTTGAAGCGGCGCGTGAAGTCCTCGCGTTCCATCATGCGCGCCACAGTGTAGCGGGACGCCAGCTGGATCATGCCGCGCGAGCCCAATGAGTCGCACCATTCGGAGTTGTAGCGGATCTCCGTACGTGCCGGATCCAACACCTTGCTGGCCTGCTCGTAGTAAGTCTTCGCGTTCTCGTGAATTTGTTCGGCGGTCAGCGGCGGGCGTGTGCTGTTGCGCCCGCTGGGGTCACCGATGAGCGCGGTGAAGTCACCGATCAGGAAGATCACGGTATGGCCGAGATCCTGCAGCTGCCGCATCTTGTTCAGCACCACGGTGTGCCCAAGATGGATGTCGGGTGCGGTGGGGTCCAGCCCGAGCTTGACCCGCAAGGGGCGCTTCTCCGCGCGGCTGCGGGCGAGCTTGCGGGCGAACTCGGATTCCACCAGCAGCTCGTCGCAGCCCCTCTTGACCACGCTCAGGTCGTGTTCGACTTCGGGGGTGATGGGAGCTTCGTTGGGCGACATAGGGCGAACGTCCACTTGTGTGGATTCCGTAAATGTGAGTTTTGTCAGGTAAAAAAGCGGAATAAGTCTCGAAAACATTCCGTTATTCGGATAGCATAGCGTGCTAACCGCCCTCATAATGCGAATAGTGCGGTGCACGCCGGCAACGCAGCATCTTATCATCCAGGTTTTTGCCCATGTCCGACAAAGGGACCCCAGACACGCCATCCATGCGCGCTGCAGAACGCGCGCATCGCAAACCCTTCCATTTCGTTCGGAAAAGCCTGCTCCTGGTGGCGTTGGGCCTGTTTGGTACGGCCGGCGCACTGGCCGTCGTTCAACCCCCGGAAAAGCCGGCCGTCTATACCGCCAAGAGCGTCCTGCCCTTGCCGGAAATGGAGGCCCTTTCCGAAGCCGTAAACACCGACCCGTTCATCAGCGAAACCGTCATCCGTCGCGGTGACACGTTGGCCGACCTGCTGCAGCGCCTGCAGGTTCAGGAAGCCGGCTTACAGGCCTTCCTCGTTAAAGAACCGGCTGCGCGCTCTATCTACAAGCTGTATCCAGGTCGCGTCATTCGCGCGGCTCTCGACCACGAAGGGCGGCTTGTTTCTCTACGCTACGATCACACGCCCGGCACCCGCGACAAGGGCCAGTATCTCAGCCGCTGGCTCGAGGTCACGCCTGACGGCGAAGGCGGCTTCGTCGCGAATGAAAAGGAACAAGCAGCCGACACGCAGATCCGCCTTGCGGAAGGCGAGATCACCAGCTCGCTGTTCGGTGCCACCGATTCAGCCGGCATCCCCGACCACATCACGATGCAGATGGTCGAGATCCTGAGCAGCAAGATCGACTTCCTGAAAGACCTCCGCAAGGGCGACCGCTTCCGCGTTGTTTACGAAACCTATTCCAACGAAGGCCGGGAGGTCGGCGCGGGCCGCGTGCTAGCGCTTGAATTCCTTAACAAGGACAACGCTTACGACGCCGTCTGGTTCGAACCGGAATCGTCCTCTGGCGGTTATTACGATTTCGCTGGCCGCAGCCTGAAGGGCGCCTTCTTGCGCACGGCCCTCAAATTCACCCGCATCAGCTCCACGTTCGGCGGCCGACGCCATCCCGTGCATGGCGGCTTCCGCCAACATAAAGGCGTGGACTACGCCGCTCCTAGCGGTACCCCCATCCACGCAACGGCCGATGGCGTGGTGCAGTTCGCCGGCTGGCAACGCGGCTACGGCAACACCATCATCCTCAAGCATCACAACAACATCACCACGCTCTACGCGCACCAGAAGGGTTTCGCGAAGGGCATCAAGAAAGGCGCAAAGGTTAGTCAGGGTGACCACATCGGTTATGTGGGTTCCACCGGCTGGTCTACCGGACCGCACCTGCACTACGAATTCCGCGTCAATAACAAGCCGGTTGATCCGCTGTCGATCGATCTTCCCGTAGCGCGCACGCTCACGCCGGCCGAGCGCAAGCAATTTGACACGGTGATCGCCAAATACCGCGACCATATCCAGCTCCTGCAAGGCCCGGCCATCGCTAAAAACATGGAAGAAGCGGCTCCGATACAGGTAGCCGCAGGGCAATAAGGCATGTCGTCGCACGCCCCGGGGGCGTATGTCGGGGTCATGTCGGGCACCAGCCTGGATGCCGTCGACGCGGTGCTGCTTCGCTTTGAACCCACCGGTCGTGCGCACGTAGTCGACGGTGCCTCGCGGGAACTGCCGACACCGTTACGCAGCGAACTGCTCGCGCTGAATCAACCGGGCAGCGACGAACTCGGTCGCGCCGCTCTCGCCTCCCTTGAACTTGCCCAGCTCTACGCCGGCGCCGTGCACGACGTTCTACAGCGCGCACAAGTACAAGCAAGCGACATCGCGGCCATAGGGGTACACGGACAAACGGTCCGCCACCGTCCAGACCTGGGCTACACGATTCAATTGAACGCACCGGCACGCATCGCCGAGCTCACCGGTATCGATGTGATCGCCGACTTCCGTAGCCGCGACATTGCCGCGGGTGGCCAAGGTGCGCCGCTGGTGCCGGCATTTCATGCGGCCCAATTTGGCACCGGCGACGCCCGGGTTGTGCTGAACCTGGGCGGCATCGCGAATATCACCATACTGGATGCGGACGGCGGCATACGCGGCTTTGATACCGGGCCGGCAAACATGCTGATGGATGCCTGGATCCAGCGGCACTTGGGTCACGCTTACGACGCCGACGGCGCCTGGGCCGAAACGGGTCGGCCTGTCACCGACTTGCTGGAGCATTTGCTGGCCGACCGATGGTTCACGTCGCCGCCACCGAAGTCAACGGGACGAGACGATTTCAGCCTGGCCTGGCTGGACAAGCAGCTGGGCACTTACCCCGGCCCGCGACCGGCCGACGCGGACATACAGGCGACCCTGCTGCAACTTACGGCGATCAGTGTCGCGAACGAGGTGCGACGCCATGCGCCGGACACAAAAGATGTGTTGGTATGCGGTGGGGGCGCACGCAACCGCGCGCTGATGTCGGCGTTGGAAGCGGCGTTGCCTTGCGTCGTGGACACGACGGATGCCCATGGTCTGCCCACCCAGTGGGTGGAAGCGGCAGCATTTGCATGGTTGGCGTGGTGCTACGACGCGCGCCAACCTGCCGGTCTGCCTGCGGTCACCGCCGCGAGCAGACCGACGATACTGGGCTGTAAATACCTGGCGTGATACGCCCGGAAATCAGGGTGCGAAGGAAGACCCGCAGCCGCAGGTGGTGTTCGCGTTCGGATTTCGAATGACGAACTGGGCGCCTTCAAGGTCGTCCTTGTAGTCGATTTCCGCACCAACCAGATACTGGAAGCTCATGGGGTCGATCAGGAGTTCGACGCCGCCCTTTTGGATGGTGGTGTCGTCGTCGTTCACGGTCTCGTCGAACGTGAAACCATACTGGAAGCCCGAGCACCCGCCCCCCTGGACGAACACGCGCAACCGGAGGTCGGGATTGTTTTCCTCGGCCAGCAGTTCCTTGACCTTGGCCGCTGCGGCATCGGAAAACATGATGGGAGAAGGCGGCGCCTGAAGATCGACGGATTCGGTGATGATTTGGCTCATGGAAGACTCCGGCAGGGATAGAACCTGCTCAAAAAACTCTCGTTCATTACTATAGCACCCGGGCCGGATGCTCATTCGTTCACGGGCAATTCGACGCTGCGCGATACGCGCAAGGTCCGCCCCTCCAGCACATTGACGGTGACCGACAGGGGTTCGAAACCCTCCGGCAAGGCCAATACCCCGCTGCTGCGCTGGAATTCGGAAAACCGTAAGGCCGTCGTCGCTTCGGCTTCGGCCGCGGACTTCGCTTCAGCTTCCGATCCGGCTGAGGTCGTTGCGTCATTTTCGGCAGCCGTCGCCGTGCCGTTCTCGACGGTCGGCGTCGCACCGGGTGTGTCCAGTGCGTTAGGCAAGGTGGCGGGCTGCAGCTCAACCCGGACATCCTGGCCCTGAGAGCGGCCCTGCGCCAAAAACTGCAGCCGACCTTCGAAGGGTTGGTCGCCCGCTCCGCTGCGCATGAGCAGCACCCTGTACTTCAGATGGGGGCCCGCCCGCTCGATATCAAGAGCGCGGACGCTGACAGCCCCTTTGGGCCCCGGCGGCATGAGCTGCTCGTAGAACGCGATAGTGTCGTGAGCCCGACCGAGCTCCTGCTGGGCAGTGCGCAGGCTGGTTTCCAACCCCCGACGCGCGCCTTCCTCAACGCGGTAGCGACCTTCTAATGCCGCGGCCGTATTCAGGGCCTCGTCCAGCCGGCCGCGCAAGGCGGCCAGGTCCTGCTCGTAGAGGTCCATGCGCGCGCGTGCGGCATCAAGCGCGGGACGCTCCAAAAGGTAATATACCAGTGCGGCGCCGACAGCCAGCCCGCAGCTAAACACACCCACGGCGACCACATACCGTTTTGCCTGTTCCCAGACGTGGCCGGGTCGCGGTCGAGGACCCTGGGGTCCATGCTGGGTTTGCGGGCGGTGAGGTTGCGGCTCCATAGCCTATAGAGACTACGGAAGGCCGCGCAAGTTCCCTTCCAGCTCGCCCTAGGGCAGGACAGCGACGTGCTCCAGGCCGGTAGTTTCGGGCAGGCCGAACATGAGATTCATGTTCTGCACCGCCTGGCCGGACGCACCCTTGACGAGGTTATCCTGCACGACCAGCACCACAAGCTGATCGCCGCCTTCCGGGCGATGGACCGCGATACGCAGAAAATTCGACGCACGGACGCTGCGGGTTTCGGGCAGGCTGCCGGCCGGCATGACATCCACGAACGGCTCGTTGGCATAGCGCTGCTCAAAGAGCGCTTGGAAGTCCGTGTCGCGCGCCGAGGGAAGAATGCGCAGATACAGCGTGGAGAACATGCCACGCACCATAGGCACCAGGTGCGGCGTGAAGGTAAGACCCACCGGCTTGCCCGCCAGTCGCTCCAGCTGCTCGGCAATTTCGGGGTGATGGCGATGGCCCATCACGCCGTAGGCCTTGAAGTTATCGCTGGCTTCCGAGAACAGGGTTGCCACTTCCGCCTTGCGACCGGCGCCGGACACGCCCGACTTGCAGTCGGCAATGACGTGCTCGATGTCGATGAGCGGGGCGTCGCCCTGCAGCAAGGGCGCAAGGCCCAGCAGCACGGTGGTGGGATAGCAGCCGGGATTCCCCACGACCTTGGCTTGTGCGATGCGCTCCCGGTTCAGCTCGGGCAGACCGTAGGCCGATTCCTTGAGGATGTCCGGACACGCGTGCGAAATCTTGTACCAGCGCTCGAAATTGGCCAGGTTCTGCAGGCGGAAGTCAGCCGCCAGGTCGATGATACGCACCCCGGCCGCCAGCAACGATTCCGCCTGGCTCATGGCCACGCCATGAGGCGTTGCGAAGAACACCACATCGCAGTTTTCGAGGCCGGCGGTGTCCGGTGTCTGGAACTTCAGGTCGACACGGCCTCGCAAGCTGGGGTACATCTCGGCGACGTGCATGCCGTCTTCCTTGCGCGATGTAATGGCGCGCAGCTCGACCCCCGGATGCTGAGAGAGCAGGCGCAACAGCTCAACGCCCGTGTATCCCGTGCCTCCGACGATCCCAACTTTGATGCGCGTATTTCCAGCCGATGCCATGGCAATTCCTGAAGTGTGAATGTGATGAGTGTCCCGGTAACGGGACGCAGTCCCGATCTAGAATTATGCACCAATTGGGTCGGACCGTCGGGAAAACCCGCCCCAATGCAAAACCCCCGGACATTGCCGGGGGTCTTGTGTGCCGTGGGCACGAGGCCCAACGCAGCGATCAGCGCTTGCTGAACTGCTTGCGGCGACGGGCCTTGTGGAAGCCGACCTTCTTACGTTCCACTTCGCGGGCATCGCGGGTGACGAGGCCGGCCTGCTTCAGTGCGGGCTTGAGCGTTTCGTCGTAGTCGATGAGCGCGCGGGTGATGCCGTGACGCACTGCGCCTGCCTGACCACTTTCACCGCCACCGTGGACGTTGATGTGGAAGTCGAAGCTTTCCACGTGGTTGGTCAGCACGAGGGGCTGGCGCACGATCATGCGGCCGGTTTCACGAGCGAAGTACTCGTCGACGGGCTTGCCGTTGACGACGATCTTGCCCGAACCCTTTTTCAAGAACACGCGGGCCACAGAAGTCTTGCGGCGGCCGGTGCCATAGTTCCAATTACCGATCATGACCTGTCCTTAGATTTCCAGCGCTTTGGGCTGCTGAGCGGTGTGCGGATGCTCGGCGCCAGCATAGACCTTGAGCTTCTTGGCCATGGCGTAACCCAAAGGACCCTTGGGCAGCATGCCCTTGACGGCCTTCTCGAGCGCACGACCGGGAAAACGCTGCTGCATTTTCTCGAAGTTCGTTTCAGTGATACCGCCCGGATACCCAGAGTGACGGTAGTACTTCTTGTCCTGCGACTTCGCACCGGTCACGACGATATCGGCGGCGTTGATCACGACGATATAGTCGCCCGTGTCAACGTGAGGCGTAAATTCTGGCTTGTGCTTTCCACGCAGACGGTGTGCGACTTCGCTGGCCACACGCCCGAGGACTTTGCCCTTAGCGTCGATCACGTACCAGTCACGCTTGACTTCATGCGGCTTGGCCACAAAGGTCTTCATGATGGTTCCTAAATACAAGAAAATTAGCCCGGCGGAACATCCGCGAATTGCGGGCTCCTTCCCCGGTAGACACGCATGCATCTGCTGCGCAGATAGATGTCGCGATCCATGCAGCACGTCGCCAAAGCGTTATCACCCGCCCGTGCGAACCCCATACCGCTGACCCGGAAAAGCCTTGAATATTAACACAAAAAACCACCCCGAAGGGTGGTCTTTGTATGTAGCTGACGACAGCTTACTTGCGCTGGCCGGCCAGTGCGGCTGCCAGGTAGTTATCGAAGGCGCCTTCGGCCACGCGGGTCCAAGGCACACTGCTGTCGCGGAAGCCCATGTAGCTGTCGTAGATCTTCTTGAAGCGGGCGTCGCGGTCGCAGAATTCCTTGAAGACTTCGTTGGAAGTCTTGAACGCGGCGTCCATGACGTCGCGCGGGAAGGTGCGCAGCACCGCGCCGGAAGCGATCAGGCGGCGCAGAGCGTCCGGGTTGTGGGCGTCGTAATCGCCGACCATCTTGCTGCCGGCCGCACGCGAAGCCATGTCGATCAGGGTTTGATACGCCTTCGGCAGCTCGTTGTAGGCCTTGTCGTTCACATACAGCGAAACCTGAGCACCGCCTTCCCACCAGCCCGGAGCGTAGTAGTACTTGGCCACCTTCTGGAAGCCCAGCTTCTCGTCGTCCACAGGACCGACGAATTCCACGGCGTCCAGCGTGCCCTTCTCAAGCGAGGGATAGATGTCGCCTGGAGGAATCTGCTGAGGAATCACGCCCATGCGCGAGAGCACTTCGCCTGCGAAGCCGGCGGTACGCATCTTGAGGCCCTGAAGATCGGCGACGGAATTGATTTCCTTACGGTACCAGCCACCCATCTGCGTGCCGGTATTGCCCAGCGGGAAGTTGACGATATTGCGCTCGGCGAACAGTTCGCGCATGAGCTTCATGCCGTCGCCCTCGTACATCCAGGCGTACATTTGGCGCGCGTTCAGGCCAAAGGGAACACCGGTGTCGAAGCAGAAGGACGGATCCTTGCCGTAGTAGTAGTAGGACGCAGTCTGACCGCATTCCACGGTGCGGTTACCCACTGCTTCCATGACCTCGAAGCCCGGGACAATCTCACCGGCGGGATACAAGCGAATCGAGAAATTGCCGTCGGTGGCTTCGCTGATGTAGTTGCACAGCATCTGAGCGGTGCTGAACAGGGGCGGCAGCGAAGGACCATAGGTGGAAGTCATCTTCCAGCTGATCTTCGGGTTGCTTTGTGCAAACACCGGCGCGCCGATGGCGGCCGTGCCGGCAACCGCTCCCAGCCCGGCCTTCTTAATAAATGAGCGACGCTGCATTGATCTATCTCCTATTCCAGCACCGTTAGATATTTGTTTATTGGGAAACCGAAGGTTTCCACAGTGTGGCGATACTACACCGCACAGGGTTCCCTGTGAAGAAGATTAGGGGAAGCTACGGATAAGGCGCCCCGCCCTGTACTGACTACGCACCCGCGATGGACATCTGCTCAATAAGCACCGACCCACTACGCTTGGCACCCCGAACCATGACGTCGCTACCCACAGCAACGATCTGCTTGAACATGTCGGCGAGGTTGCCTGCAATGGTGATTTCCTGCACGGCATGCTGGATCTGGCCATTCTCGACCCAGTAACCAAAGGCACCGCGCGAGTAATCGCCAGTGACGTAGTTCACGCCCTGCCCGATGAGTTCCGTGACCAACAGGCCCGTGCCCATCTTGCGCAGCATGGCGTTCAGGTCGTCGTCGCTGCGGGTGAGTCGGGAGCGCAGCTCCAAATTGTGGGAGCCGCCCGCATTGCCCGTGGTGGGCAAGCCCAGCTTGCGGCCCGTGTACGTGGAGAGGAAATAGCCCTGCAACACACCGCCGAGCACGACAGAACGCGGCGCGGTGCGCACACCCTCGGAGTCGAACGCCCCACTGCCGGCGGCCCCGGAAATCCAGGGGTTCTCGTAAAGATCGAGGTGATCCGCCATGACCGGCGTCCCGGCGGAATCAAGCAGAAAACTGGCCTTGCGGTACAGCGCACCGCCACTGGCCGCCTGTACCAACGCACCAATAAGGCCGACGGCGAGCGGCGCCTCGAACAAAACGGGGAAGCGGCCGGTCTTGATGCGGCGCGCCGACAGACGCGCGAGCGTGCGTTCGGCGGCATAGCGGCCCACAGCAGCCGGATCGGCTAGCACGCGCCAGTCGCGCGATGAGCTATACCAGTAGTCTCGCTGCATGGCGTTGCCCTTCCCGGCAATGGGTGAAACGCCGATGTTGTGACGGCTGTAGGGATACCCGCCCATGAAGCCGGCGGTGTTGCCCATTACGAAGTGGCCTTCGTAGGTGTCCACGGACGCGCCGTCCGTATTGGTAATGAGCGGACTCACGTCGCGCGCCGCCTGCTCGGCCCGGATCGCCAGCTTGGCGGCATCGTCGGACGAAATATCCCAGGGATGATGCAGCCGAAGGTCGGGATGTTCCCCGGTAGCCAGGCGGTCAGCTTCGGGCAGGCCGGCGCACTCGTCCTCGGCGGTGTATCGGGCGATATCCCACGCTGCCTCGACCGTCTCGCGCAAAGCCTTGGGGGCGAAGTCGGAAGTGGAAGCCGAACCGCGGCGCTTGCCGGCATAGACCGTGACATCCAGCGAACGGTCGCGAGTCTGTTCGATGGTTTCGATATCCCCCCCGCGCACGGACACCACCAGGCCTTTGCTCTCGGAGACTTCGGCTACGGCATCACTGGCGCCGATTTTCTTCGCATGCGCCAGCGCATCGGCCACCCACTCACGGAATAGGGCCTGTTGCTCGGGAATCTGCAGGGACGATGCACTCTGTTCGTTCATTGACGCTCTTCTCTATCGGTCTTCACGGTTATCATAGCCGCAGGAAACGCCTATTGTATTCAGCCCATGCACCCCACCCCCTCCGATATTCCGGAGGACGGCGACGCCGATCCTCTTTACGACCGTCCCAGCAAATCCCAGGTCAAGCGCGAGATGCTCGCCCTCTCCGAATTGGGTAAACAATTGGTCGGGCTTTCGCCTGAACGCCTGCGCCAATTGAACCTCGAAGAGAAGCTCTACGACGCGATCAAGCTGGCGCAACGCACACCCAGCCGAGAAGGCTTGCGCCGCCAGATTCACTACGTAGGCAAGCTGATGCGCACAGCCGACATCGATCCGGACGCCATCCGACGCCAGCTCGACACGTGGGCACACGGTTCCCGTGAAGAAGCGCGGGCTCAGCACCGGCTGGAAGCGCTTCGCGACCTGTTGCTGCGCGACGATGACGCCCTGACTGAACTACTGGCCAAGACCGAAGTGCCTGACGTGCAGCAATTACGCGCCACGATCCGAGCAGCGCGCAAGGAAGCAAAACAAAACGAATCCCTGCCGCCGGGCAGCGAACCCCAACGCAAACACTACCGAGCCCTCTTTCAGGCGCTCAAGAACCTGAATCTGGAATCATGAACGACATCACCAACACGCTGCTCGAAAGCGTAGAGATCGAAACCGGCCCCGAACCCCGCTACTCCGTCATCTGGCTGCACGGACTGGGCGCAGACGGCAACGACTTCGCTCCTATCGTGCCGGAACTCGGGCTCGACGGCGTGGGACCCCTGCGCTTCGTATTTCCCCATGCGCCGCAGCGCCCCGTCACGATCAACAACGGCATGGTCATGCGCGCCTGGTACGACATCTACATGATGGATCTCGTGCGACGCGAGGACGAAGCAGGGCTGCGCGAATCACAGCAGGCTGTCGAGGCGCTGATCGCCCGCGAGAATGCTCGTGGCATCCCCACAGCCAACATCGTGCTCGCCGGCTTTTCCCAGGGCTGCGCCATGGCGTTGCAAACAGGCTTGCGATACCCCGAGAAGCTTGCGGGCATCATCGGCCTGTCGGGCTATCTGCCTCTGGCCGCCCAGACCGAAGGTGAGCGCAATGCCGCCAACAACGCGACACCGATATTCCTTGCTCACGGCACCATGGACCCGGTCGTGGAATTCCACCGCGCCCAGACCACACTGGAAGCCCTTGAACGCATGGGCTACGACGTTCGCTTCAAGTCCTACCCCATGCCGCACTCGGTGTGCCTAGAAGAAGTTCACGACATCGCCGCCTTCTTGCGGGAAGTCGTCAAGTAAGGGAATGGCGGCGCGCTTAGCTGACGGTTTCACCGAGATCCAGCCACACGCGCCGCATGCCGGGGTCCTCTTCATCAGGATCGATACGGAAGCCCAGATAACTCATGAGCCCGAGCATCGGGCGGTTGCTGCCCAACACTAGACCGTCGATATAAGTCAGGCCCTGTTCCTGGGCGGCTTCGATCAGCACGCGCATCAGTTGCGAGCCTAGCCCGCAACGTTGCCACGCATCGCCGATCACCAACGCGTATTCCGCGCCACGACCGTCGGCATTACGCAGGTAATGGGCGAACCCGATAATGCGTTCCCTCAGGTGCCCGCGATGCTCCGGGTTCGGCTCCTGTATGGTGGCCACAAGCGCCAGCTCACGGTGATAGTCGATGCGTGTGTAACGCGCCAGCATGCGGGGCGTGAGCTCGCGCAGCATAGATACGAACCGCATGTAGCGTGATTCGTCCGACAGGTCGCGCACGAACTCCTGCAACGGCGCTGCGTCCTCGGGACGTATGGGACGCAACAACCATTCGCGGCCATCTCGCATCTCACGCAGCTGTACCAGGTGTCGTGGATAGGGATGAATGACCATGTGGCGATAGCCCGTGGTTTCGGGCAGCACCAACATGGACGAGCTCGCCAGCTTTACCGTCAGCTGTGTGGCCACCAAGGCGTCGCCCTCAACGTATAGCGGATCGATACTCAGCGACTCTACCGTCGGTACATCCGACACCAGCAGCGATATGCGCTCCAGTGCTTCGCGCAGGAACTCGAAGGCCGATGGCGTCATACTGCGGGACAACGTGTTCTTCCAGAAATCGCTGCGTTGGACGAGCTGACGAGCCAGATAGCCGTTAAGCGGCGGCAACTCCACTGCGGCCTCCGCGCGTTGGAACTCCTCCAAGCCGCGACCGAAACTGATGCACGGGCCGAATTTGGGATCCGTGCGGACATGGACGGCCATGGCCGGGAAATCGTCGGGCGTCTCTTGCGCCAACTGGATCGGCACATGAAAGCAGGCAAGCAGCGCCAGTGTTTCCTCGGTGGAGAGCACCAGCCTGCCACGCCGCTGTGCGGCTTGCACGATCCGGCGGGCCCCTTCCACGTCGGGCGGACGGCTGAGAGGCTCGGGCGGCAGGATTTGTTGCGCCAACGTCTGGCTGTAATGGTAGGAAGCCAGGATCCCGAAGGCGTTTGCGGCGGTCTCGGGAGTGCGAAAAGCCGGCGTGCCCGCGTCGTCGAGCACGTGCCGCAGCTCGCGCATGGTGGCGTCGCCCATCAAGCACGAAATGATGGGTTTTTGCGAAGCGGGCGCCACTTCGGCCAGCACCTTGGCCACGCTTTCCAGGTCGGCCAGGGGATCCGGCGATAACAACACCAATACGCCGTCCACGCCCTTATCTTCGACGAGAATCTTAAGCAGCGAACGCATGCGCTCGGCCGTCAGGGGCGCGAAGGTCACCACCGGGTTATCGGCGCGAGCGCCCTTCTCCAACACGTTCTCAATGGCATCCACACTGGCCGAAGACAGCTCCGCCGGCACTACGGCGGTGGGTGCCTCTCCCATGACGTCAAGCGCCAGCCGGGCGGCGCCGTCGCCATTGGACAGTAAAGCGATGCGTTTGCCGCGGGGACGGCTGGTATGCACCAGCACCTTGATCGCGGAAAACAGTTGAACGAGATAGCGGATACGCACTGCACCGACACGTCGCAAAAGTGCGTTGAACGCCGCCACATGCTGCGGGTCGCGATCCAGCGCCTCCGCCACCTTAAGCACAATGAGTGGCTTCACGCTGGCAGCCGCGCGTGCGGCACTGGTGAAGCGGCGCGAAGACGTGGTCTCTTCCAGGTACAGTGCGATGCTGTCGGTGCGCGGGTCCATCGACAGGTAATCAAGCACTTCAGCTACGTCGATAGCGCCTTCATCGCCGACCGAGATCACGGCCGAGAAGCCCAGCCTGACGTCAGCCGCCCAATCGAGTACGGCGGCGGCCACACTGCGCGACTGCGTCACCAGCGCGACGCGTCCCGACAATGCCGTTTCAGGATGATGGCTCAGGTTCATGCGCAAGTGCGGACGCTGCACGCCAAAGGAACGCGGCCCCAGCACCAGGCAATCGTTCAGCTTGCTCCAGCTGCGCGCGTAGACCATGTCCTGCATGGGGTCGTCCGACTGTTCCGGGTGCGCCAGCACGACGACGATGCGGGGCCGATACCGGCGCAGGGCGTCCAGTACGGCGGGAAGATGTTCCGGCGGCACGCATACCAACGCCTGATCCAGGCGATCGCCGTCGGACTTGCCATTGAACGAGCTGGGCAGTTCACCTTGAACGGCGGCGTCCACCTCGACGATCGTGACCGCATTTCGCAGCAGGGCCGGCGTGTGCTGTTCCACCGGTAGCGGCCGATCGGATACGACGACCAGCGTGCGGGGCTCGAACAGGGCGGCGAGACGGTGACGCAGCATGATTCCCTTTTTTATGTGCCTTACGGCGCTTACTCTAAAATACCGACAGCCAGTTGCCAACCTTGCCGGCACCGTCGAACGGATCCGGCCCTTTTTTCTGCCATGACCACCACACCCAACGCCGTACGCACCCGTTTCGCCCCGTCCCCTACCGGTTTCCTGCACCTGGGCGGCGCACGCACAGCCCTGTTTTCCTGGGCCTATGCGCGCCACCATGCGGGCACCTTTGTTCTTCGCATCGAAGACACCGACCTCGAGCGCTCCACGCCGGAAGCGGTGCAGGCGATCCTCGATGGCATGGAATGGCTGGGCCTGACGCCCGACGAGGGCCCCTTCTACCAGATGCAGCGCATGGACCGCTATCGTGAAGTGATCCAGGGTATGTTGCGGGACGGCACGGCCTACCATTGCTATTGCACGCCCGAAGAGGTCGAAGCCATGCGCGAGAAGGCGCGAGCGGCCGGCCTCAAGCCTCGCTACGACGGTACCTGGCGCCCCGAACCCGGCAAAGTGCTGCCGACACCGCCCGCCGATCGTCAGCCGGTGGTGCGCTTCCGCAATCCACAGGACGGCGTAACGGGCTGGAACGACATGGTCAAAGGCCCCATTGCCTTCGACAACTCCGAGCTCGACGACCTGATCATTGCGCGCCCCGACGGCACGCCCACCTACAACTTCTGCGTGGTGGTGGATGACTGGGACATGCGCATTACGCACGTGATCCGTGGCGACGACCACGTGAACAACACGCCACGCCAGATCAACATCTTGCGTGCCCTGGGCGCGGAGCCCCCGGTTTACGGGCATGTGCCCATGATCCTCGGGCCGGACGGCGAAAAACTTTCAAAGCGACACGGCGCCGTGAGCGTCATGGAATACGACAAGGCCGGCTACCTGCCGGAAGCCATGGTGAACTATCTGGCCCGGCTGGGATGGAGCCATGGCAACGACGAACTGTTCTCACGCGAACAGCTGGTGGAGTGGTTTGACGCGAGCAGCCTTACCAAGTCAGCGGCACAGTGGGATCCCAAGAAGCTGAACTGGGTAAACGCCCACTACATTAAGCATACGAGCGACATCGAGCTCGCCCGACGTGTCGCACCGCGCATTGCCGCACTGGGCGGCAACCCCGAGGCGGTGGATCTTCCGGAAGTCATGGCGTTACTGAAGGACCGCGCCGAGACGCTGAATGAGATCGCCGAAGGCGCCCTGCTCTTTTGTACTCCGTTCTCGCCGGCCGACGCTGACTTGCTGCAGCAACACGTGGATGAAGACGCGCGCCGACTGCTGGCCGATTTCGCGACGCAGGCCGCCGCATTGCCGGAGTGGACGGTCGACGCAATCGATACGCTGATCAAATCTTTGTTGGCGACACACGGCGTAAAGATGCCCAAACTGGGCATTCCGTTGCGACTGGTCGTGACCGGCCGCAAGCAGACGCCTTCCATTGGCCATGTACTGGCGATCCTGGGTCGGGAGCGTGTGCTGGAGCGACTCAACGCCGAATGATTCGGTTCAAAGCGGCAAGCGGTAGTCCGGCGGCATACGCCGGGCTTCCAATTTCACGCCGTCCGAACCAGTTAGTGTGATCCGCTCGGGCGTCTCTCGGTTCAGCGTGTATCGATTGATATAGATCGGGTCTTCCAGATCGACCGGTGAGCCATTGGATTCTACGGTGCGCAATACCAGCGCCTGTCCGTCGCGCTGCCAACAACCGGTTTCGGACAGCCCCTGCGGTGCCTTGCGGGGACGAGTCAGTTGTTCGTCGTAGCTCATGGTGCCGTCGGCTCGCAATGACACCAAGGTCCGCAGTTCCCCGGTCACCCCGGACTGACGCCGCACACTGAGCCAGTTCCCCACCAGCCCATCCGACGGCGCCGCCGCGACACAGGTACTTGAGGGCGCCTGCGCTTTTTCAATCCGCGGCGCCGTACACGCGGCGAGAAGCACAGTGAGGGATGCCAAGGCGATCCAGGCGGGGGTATGGCGTATAAACGCTTGCATCGATAAGCTCCTAATCCTTTATCGGCAGTCGTACTTCGTTCTTGATTTCCCGCAGCCCAACGATGGTGCGGGTTTGTCGCAGCCCGGGCAGGTTGAACAAGAAGCGGTGTAGGAAGGCATCGTAGGCTTCCGGGGACTCGACCAATATCTTCAGCAGGAAATCCGAGTCGCCCGTCACAGCGTGGCATTCAAGGATTTCCGGCGCATCGCGGACCGCCCGCTCGAAGTTTTCCACCACGTCCGCCGAGTGCCGGTCCAGGCTGATTTGCGCGAACATGCAAGCGCCGAGCCCGACTTTGCGTCGATCGACCCGGGCGTGGTAACCCTGGATCACGCGGTCCGACTCCAGTGCCTTGATACGACGCCACACAGGTGCAGCCGAGAGGCCGACCTGCTCGGCCGTCTGTTGTGCGGACAGGCGGCCGTCCGCCTGCAGCGCCTTCAATATGCGCAGATCGATCTTGTCCATGAGAGTCTCCTCGGCGGAGAAGGCATTATTTCAAGCGACGCCCATTCCGCGAAATATTTATTTCGTTTTAAAGGGATTTTACGGCAGCAATACGCAATAAACCGGCTGTTCACTGTCTCTATCATGGCAAGGAGGAGGACTTTGCCATGGCTGCCGTACCCCAACCCCGCGATTACCGCCTGCAGGACAACCTGACCGCAGCGGACCGTATCTTCCTTACAGGCACACAAGCCCTGCTACGCATGCTGTTGAGCCAGCGTCGGCGTGACGAGGCTCAAGGTTTAAACACCGCCGGCTTCGTGAGCGGCTATCGCGGTTCGCCTCTTGGCGGCGTAGACATGGCCATGTGGCGCGCCAAGGCAGAGCTGGAGGCCCACAACATCCACTTCACGCCCGCGATCAACGAGGATCTGGCGGCCACCATGGTGCTCGGTTCACAGCAAGCCGGCCTGCACCAGCAGCGCAAGGTAGATGGCGTGTTCGGCATGTGGTACGGCAAAGGTCCCGGTGTGGATCGCGCGGGCGATGCCCTACACCATGGCAACGCGGCAGGTGCGTCCCGCCTGGGCGGTGTTCTGCTGATCGTGGGCGACGACCACACTGCAGCATCGTCGTCGATTCCCCATGCGAGTGACAGCACTCTGGCGTCCTGGCAGATACCGGTCATCCATCCCGCCAGCATCGAGGACTACGAACATTTCGGTTTGTGGGGCTGGGCGCTTTCGCGATTTTCAGGTGCCTGGGTTGCCTTGAAGGCCGTGACGGAAACGGTAGAAAGCGGCCGAAGTTTCGTTCCGGCGCCGGTTCCCGACTTCCCGATGCCGGCTCAAGCGCGTCTACAGCATCGCCGCGAATACAGCGCACGCGAATTCCTCACACCTGCGATCGAAGAACGTATGGCGCAGCGCCTGGAAGCAGTGCGGCTGTTCAGCCGACACCATACGCTGGACCGCGTACATGAGGCCGCAAGTCACGCAACGCTCGGTATCGTCAGTGTGGGCAAAGCTACGCTCGACGTTCAGGAAGCATTGCGCAGGTTGCGCGCTGCGCACCCCGGACTCCCGACTATCCGTCATCTGCAGATCGGTCTGGTGTGGCCGCTGGATACGGCGGGCTTCGAAACGTTCGCACAAGGCCTCGAACACGTGCTGGTTGTGGAGGAGAAAGCGCCGATCGTCGAAAGCCAGATCAAGGACTTTCTTTTTAATCGCAGTCAACGCCCCACCGTACAAGGCAAGCGGGATCGACACGACGCCACACTGGTTCCGGCGTCGGGACAACTCGCACCGGCGGAAATCATGCGCGCGGTATTGGCATGGCTGGAACAGAGCATCGGTCTTCGTCTGCCCAATCCAGCTTCCCGAGCCGCGCCTGCACCGAGCGACGTCACGCTGCGGCGGCCCTACTTCTGCTCCGGCTGTCCTCATAGCACTTCGACTCGCGTGCCGGAAGGTAGTCAGGCGCTTGGCGGCGTAGGCTGCCACTACATGGCAACGTGGATGGATCGCAATACATCCGGCCTTACACAGATGGGAGGCGAGGGTGTGGATTGGGTGGGTCTCGCTCCGTTCGTGAACAGCGGCCATGTATTCCAGAACATGGGTGAAGGCACCTACTTTCATTCCGGTCTTCTCGCGATCCGCCAGGCGGTCGCGGCGAACGCGGACATGACCTACAAGATCCTGTTCAACGATGCAGTCGCCATGACGGGCGGCCAGCCCGTCGACGGCCCCATCTCCGTACCCCGCCTGTGCCAGCAATTACTTGGGGAAGGCGTGAACCATGTCGTGGTGACCACGGACGAGCCCGAGCGATACAAAGGCGTGACATTGCCCGCCGGCATTCAGCTCCGGCACCGACGCGAGCTCGATACGGTGCAGCGGGAACTGCGCGAAATGAAGGGCGTGACGGTACTGATTCACGATCAGACCTGCGCGGCGGAGAAGCGCCGCCGCCGCAAGAAGAAGCTCATGCCGGAACCCACCCGGCGGCTGTTCATCAACACCGCCGTGTGTGAAGGCTGTGGCGATTGCGGCGTGCAGTCGAACTGCCTTTCCATCGTGCCCGTCGACACACCTTTTGGGCGCAAGCGGGCCATCGACCAGTCTTCGTGCAACAAGGACTACACCTGTGCCGACGGGTTCTGTCCAAGCTTCGTGTCGGTGGAAGGCGCCAGCCTACGCAAGCAGCGCAGCACCATGGCTCAGTCGGAGCGCGACCGCATTGAGGCGCTGCTCCAGCACCTACCGGAGCCGCATGACACGGCGCCCCGCAATCGCAATATATTGGTGGCGGGCATCGGCGGTACAGGGGTTGTGACCATCGGCGCCATTATCTCCATGGCCGCCAATCTGGAAGGCCGTTCGGCTTCCGTCTTCGACATCACCGGGCTCGCCCAGAAAGGCGGAGCCGTCATCAGTCATGTGCGCATTGCCGCAGATACCGAATCCACCGGGCCGGTGCGCATCGATAC